>JAFDZP010000006.1 GCA_018266835.1 Bacteroidota bacterium
AAGCACTCCGCTGGCACTGCTGTCTTCAGATGCAATAGGTGTTATTCTGGAGTATGTTATATTTAATGTATCCGGATTTAGTGCATACAATGTATACTCATGGTTATCACTGTTCTTTTTTCTTACTCCTGAGATACGTGTCAGGTTCATGTTTATGCTCGTGCCGTCAAACTTTATTCCAAGCCATCTCCTGCCGCTCTGAGCAGTTAAATTTGTGTAACGGGTTCTGCCTGATACTCCGCTTGCAAACTTACCGTCGGACATTATTATCTGCACACTATCGGCAAAACTTATATTAACCCCTTCATTGAGTGTCAGATTATGGCCGTTGGTATATACCGTTCCGTTACAGTCAAAGGTCATATTTTGAATAAACTCATTTCCTGCAAATGTGCCGCCGACTTTCATCACAGGAACAACTTTGTAAAGCTTTCCCTGGCCCGGATTGAACCAGCCTAAATCTACGTAACTTGAAACAGTTTTATCAAATGTTGCTACCGAAGTATCTGCTTCAAGGTCTATTATCTTCCAGTTATTAAAGTTCGCGAATGAACTGGAGTTTGCATTAAATTTAACTTGGATTTTCCTCTGACCATCCGGATAAGTAGCTACAATAGGAGAGCATCTTCGGTTCACTATCATGAAATATCTTGTATCAACACTGTCATTATTAAAGACAGATGCCTGTAAATATCTATTGGAAGTTGTTTCTTCATCGATTGAATTACTGTTATCTGATATATCACTATTCTTATATGTTTTAATATCATTTATGAATGTTTCGGATGACATTGAACTTTGCTCTGAATGATAAATATATGAATTTGTACTTGCATTATTAAAACTCATAAGATAAGGACCCCATTTCTGAAGCCTATGATTAAGTGATGCTACCGTACTCCATTTATTCTGCCCATAAACATTCGAATCTCTGCGATTACCATTAAATTTTGTCATACCCATACCATATGTGTTTGAATCAAAGTTATTAAATGAACCCATCCAGAATAAAATATTTCCCTTAGAACCGTATGATAATGCCAAATTAGCCATAAGATTTATTTCTTCATTAGACGGTTCTTTTAATTTATGACCTGGAGACTTCCAAAGATGTCCTTGCTCTAAAAATTTAAATGAAACATTATTTGATGTACAGTAAGAAGTTTTAATAATGTTATTATTTTGTTTCAACATAAATGTTAAACCAGTTCCATATGAATTGGTATCTATTCTGTTTTGTAACCAACTATCATATTCAGATGGGCTTACGGCATAAGATAAAATTCCTTTTGAAGTGTCATAAGATATAGGAAGAATAGAATTAGGATGTTTACTAATTGGAGGTCCGTCTGTATTTTTCCATCCTTCGAAACAATAAGCACCATTGAAGATTTCAGTTATCCCAGTTTTCTCAATCAAATAGTTTGAAATTTGTTGAGGACTGAACCGATAAGTTGGTTGATTCCAGTAATCGGGCTGATGAGCTTGCATAAGATCATTATTATAATTTACCATAAATGTCAATTTGCTTCCTGATCTATTTTTTACATGCTTGTTTATATACTCAATACAAGGCAATGTATTGAATTCAAATTCTTCAACGTAAAATTTATACGGTCCGTTAAAAATTCCGGAAAAAAGATCTATTTCATCATCGAGCCATTTTATTTTGCTGCTATCAGGAAAGTTACTACGTGAAGGAAGGGTCAGCAATTCATGAGCAGGTGTATTTTCTACTCTTAAATAATCAATCCACATCTCACATTCATTGTAATAATAAATTCTGAAATCCACATGGCATGTAGTATCCCACCATGAGGCAAAAAAATTATTATCAGGATTGAATGCTGAAGTGGCATTTAATTTCTGATCTATGGGGGCATTAGGTTTATTAAAATATTCCAATAAATATTGACCGTTGTAATTTCCCGAAGAATCTCTAAAATTGGCAGCCTTCAATACCAAAGTTTTTAGTATGCTATCTTTCCAGTTGACAACTTCAATTTTACACACCTTTTTACTAGTATCTTCTGATGAATTTATCCTTATTCTTGGGAGTATATACCAGTCATAAGTATTATCATTTGCCCATGGATTCCATTGATAATTGCATTGCTCTCTATTAGCTCGTAAATTTTTCACAATCCATCCTTGTCCATTTCCTACAGCACAATGCACCACCTGCGCCCCACTGTCAGGAATACTCGAACCCACATTATGCGTGTTGTAAGAATAAAACCAATACGGTGTGGCAGGATTTACGGATACTGTATCACATTGATAATCGCTTCTTTGTCCAAAAGCTAGATATTCGAACTTAGGTCTATCCATCAAGGTTGTCATCTGATGAACGTAATTGCTGTCAACTCGTTGGGTTATTGCAGCTGAGTAGTCTGAAACGTTAACCGAAGCAACGTCATTCCAGATTCCTGGCCATCCGTATCCAGGTCCACTGTAGGCATGCCAAATATTTAATTCAAGACCTATAGATTGGGCATATAATGAATCACTTCCGTAACCGACTCTGTTACGCCCATTATCAAGAACACCCGTAAAAAATTTATTGTCATAATTAAACAAAAAAATATTTGGCGAACTATTGGAATTTATATTTTTTGAATCAAATCCCAAAATAGATATCAAGAATAAAAAAACTATTCCGAAATAAAACAATTTAGATTTCATAAAATTTTAAATTTAAGTTTCAAAATGTTGCTGCCACTCCATTAAAAAACTTATCTCTAAAATCGTAAAGCTTATAAATAAGAAGAATACACTACTGATGTAAGTAACAACATAACTTCTTTTCCCCCCTTTCCCCTATAAATTTAGAAAAATATTACACCGAAATATTTTTAAATGAAAATATGCACTAATACTTTCTTATATTTAATATAAATTTGCTTTGTAATGTTAGTCGCGAATGTAAAAATAAATTCAACATGAATTTTCAATTTTTACCGGTTCGCCGTCTCGGTATGGTTTGTATTTGTTCTTCAACAAGTAGGAGATGAAGAATTATTTATTTTGTTGACAAATTAAAAGTTATTAACAAAATTGTCAAGATATTATTGTTAACTATCCGTAAATAATTTACAAAAACAGAACTAAAAGAATTCCCTTTAGCTCTGTTAAAGGCTTTTACAATTTACTTAATTAAAACCATTCTTTTCGTATCAACAAATTCTCCTGCTTTAATACGATAGAAGTATATTCCACTAGCCATCATATATTTGCTGGCGTTGAAGTCTATTGTATATCTACCGGCATCTTTTGTTTCATTTACAAGCTCCGCTATTTCTCTTCCAAGCAGATCATAAACTTTGAGTGATACAAATCCTGCATTCTTTATCTCATAGTTTATCTTTGTTGAAGGATTAAAAGGATTAGGATAATTCTGACCTAATTTATAATCCAATGGTAGTACCGTATTAGTAACAGTTCCGGTTACTTCAGTTCTACCGAATAATTTAGTCAAGTCCTTATCCATCTTTAAAATATGTTCTTCTACATTTACAGGACGTGATTTCTTTACCAATTCTTTCAATATAGTTTGCTCTTTTAAAATCATCTTTGCTTCTTTATCACCATTATCGGCTTTCTGTTTAAGTGTCATTGTTTTTTGCTCTTCCTTTACTTTTGCATTGTTCAAAGCAGTTACAACATTCTGCTTAAATACTTTTCTTTGCTCTTTTGAGAAAATATTTTTATTGTATGTACCTAAGCTATCCGAATCCTCTTGATTCATTGCGTCAGAATATCCTCCACCCATACCACTGCTATTCATTAACAATATTGTAGCGGCATAATCCCAGCTTGCTAATAAACCTAAATATGTGTTTGGATTTTGCTGGATTATTAAGTCAAAGCCCATCAGTGCATCTTCGTATTTATTTATTGCTACTAAACATTTCTGAATATAGTAGTTTCCCATCTCTATCAACTCTGTATTTTCAGGATTATTTATTATCAGCTGCTCATAATAACTTTTTAACAGATCCATTTTAATATGCTCGCTATCGGTCTGCAAATTCGATTGAAATAGTTTTATTATTACATCAGCGGAAGGTATACTATCCGTATAATTATCCAAAAGATTTTTGCACATTGTTATTGTACTGTCATAGTCTCTGGTTCTGAAATTTACACACATATTCATATAAGTTTTCATTGCACCGGAATACTCAGGCAGCCATCCGCCGCTTGGGGGACGTTCGTTATATACTGTATCCTGCAATTCGTCACCAATATCTGTAATTATTCCACCATCATCATGACCGGGAGCATCAGGAATACAAGAGTATGGTGTGAACTGAAAACCTAACTGAGTTCCTCCCGAACCTGAAGTTACATACTGATATTCATGGTCTGCAACATTTCCTTTTCTGAAGCAATTATTTCTTGCAGGAATTAAAGCATCATCCCCTGAACCGGAAGGAAAAAATCCGTATAAATGATAATCCGCAGCAGTATTTATATCAAATGTATTCTGACCTTCGTTAATGGAAAATGTAGAATTATTTAGAAAAATATTTCTGGAATCAGTGCCTATAGTATAGATAGTATTGTGTCCTCCTAATCCCATTCCGCTATAAACTCCAAGATTTGCGCTGGAAGAAGTCAACAATTTAATTCCGTTTGCTCCATTTAAATCGGAAGAAATAATATTACCATACATATCACTTACAGAATTCATAGATACAATTGATTCATTGAACTTATTAAAATAATTTCCTTTTATTGCAGCGCTTACTCCTGTAAGCACAATTCCAAAGTTGCTTCCGGGGGAATTAAGTTGATTGTAATTAATTGTTACTGGAAATCTTGCGCCTGCTGTTGCAGTCACATTCAAAGCCTGGCTCGAGCTGTTTTGCATATAGAATCGGTTGTTATATATATAATAAGTAGGAGTTCCTTTGAATGAATGAGTATTGTTTATGGAAATTCCGCCCGAAGTTATTCCGCTGTTGCCCTTAAATTCACAGTTTTCAATATGAACAAAATCACAATCGGAGGCTGATATCAAATATTTATTATTTGCCACTCCTTCCATTTGGGTATTTTGCATTAATACTTCTCCCCTGCTTACAGTTATACCGTTCCATTGATGAGCGTTATCGATGGCTTTAAAGCTGGTAGGGTGTCCCGAATCATCATTTACAACAAATTTACCTATATTGCTTCCATCAGAAGTTACATTAATACCGCAATTTTCACCGAATCTAATTTCAGTGCCTCCGGGATAAATTATACTATGACCATTTGTATTTACTATTCCTCTGCACTCAAATAATAGATTTGGATTTGAAGGGTTTTCATCCGCTAATAAGTTACCTCCGGTTCTCATAACAGGAGAAATTTTATATATTCTTCCTTCACCCGGTTCAAATGGTTCTAAGTCAATATCAACATAGTCACCTGTATTCCCGCTTCTTACGAAAGTAGTCACTACATGATTATCTTTAATGTCTATCAGATTGAACGTATGAAAATCATACATGCAAAATACATTATTGCCACCGGTATCAAACCTGATTGTTATAAATCTTTTACCTCCCACATTATTCGCATCGGCCGGAGCGCATCTTTTATTTACAATCATAAAGTATCTGTCGGCATCTGCTTGTTCCTGCGTCATTGGAAAATTGAGAAATGATAACTGCAAATATCGTGATGCAAGAGGTTCAGGATTTGCTTCATGTGAAGAAGGATTGTTCAAAATAGGTTTATATGTTTTTAAATCTCTAACAAAACCTAATTTTCCCTCCCCTGGATATTCATTTGTATATTCTTTGCTGTACATATACGATTTAATATTTTGTATATCAAATCCCATCAGCGTCAGTCCCCATTTATTTGCGACTCTGTCAACTATCGCTTTCACTGTAGCTGCTTTTCCGGGCTGTCCGTAATAATTATGGTCGATTAATACTCCGCTTGCGCCCTCAATCCCTGTACCGTATTCACAATTGGCAGCGCTTGGGAATGATGCCGGGGGTACACCGGGCAGCCATGATTGGTACCAGAAATACTGAAACCCCTTCGCGCCGTATGATACTGCAAGATTCGACATCATATTCAATTCTTCATTAGTCGGCTCTCTTCTTATTTCCCCGTGCAAAAACCACTGATGAAGCTGCGGCATAAATATCCACGGCTTGCCGGTTCTTCTTGATAGCTCACTGCTTAAGTCCATTATGTTCCTGAACATGCCGGCATCTGAGCCCCAAAATGGAATTTGTCTTACTCTATCATTTCCGGTTCCGCAATTATAGTTTGTATCACAATGTAGCGGGTCTTCACCGCCTTCATATATCGAGGGCTTTCTTTCTATTTTATCCTGAAGCCAGTCGTCATATGCCTCGGGAGTCGGCTTGGTTTGAGCTAACACTTTACTTCCGGAAGTTGTAGGAAGCGTAGGAGGGATATAGCTGAATACCTGTTCATTTGAGTTTGTATTAAAACATGCCGTCAAAGGATAGCTTTCGGAAAACACCTGAGTGTAGCCTGTGCTATCCATATAAAATCTTTTTAAAAAATCGATATTCCATACTTTAGTCCTTTCATACCAGGGAACATGCATTCCTATTGTAGGAGTCATATCCTGCATCAGGTCAACTTGAAATCCCTTCTGCTCTGAGTAATATTTCAATTTTTTATTAACATAGCCGATGCACGGAATATTATTAAACTCAATAAGCTCAAGGTAAAACTTCATTATCGGGTGAACTCCGTATATCGTCTGCCCGGCTATTTGTGTTACTTCATCTTTTATCCATCTTTCAAATTGAGCATCATTTCCTTTTAACAATCTATCGGCTATTTCATTCTCCACTCTTACATAATCAATCCACATATCGCAGTTACCATACCAGTAAACTTTTATATCGGCTCTGTTATTATCGGTATCTTCTGCTCTGTTACCTCTTGCCTCCCACCCCCAGCCGCCAGTGGTTGCCGTCCAGTCAGTGGGGATTGTTAGGTTCGTTCCTCCTGAGAAATTAAACTCCTCCTTATATTTTCCGTTGTAAAAGCCGTTATTATCAAGAAAATCATTTGCATGTATATCAATATCTTTTAATACAGTTGAACCATCTTGAGCCAAGACCAACACTCTGCATACTTTTACATTGTGAACAAGGTCATGAGCTACATTAGAATCTATTCTTACGTTAGGTTTTATTTTCCACGGACTGTAACTATCCATTGTCCATGGATTATCCTTATCGCCCTTGGCACATTGTTCCGTATTTGTTTTCAGCCTGCTTACAACAATTCTTTCCAGAGGACTGCTTGGTATTGCCTCACAGTATCTTACTCTTCTGCCTTGTCCGAAGGTACTGTTATCTGTAATATCTGTTCCGGCATGGTTCGGACTTTGAAAAGAATAAAACCAGAGCTGGTCATTTGCAGGGATATCTTCACACTGATAATCGCTCCTCTGCCCATAGCATAACCAAGAAATTTTCGGACGGGATATTATCAGCCTTCTCTTATTATGGCTATAGATATCTGCAATTCTATCTCTTACCCCTGGTGCGTACGTGGATGAATCTGCCATAAGATTATCCTGATCGGTGAAGCCTGTTCCCCAGTTCATTTTAGGGTAGTACCAGTTCTGCTGTTGTGCGTTTCTATCCTGCGGCTCTAAGTACCTGTGCCAAAGAGAGAAACCAAGGGAGTCCATGTTGGTTTGTATATTAGGATGATTTGGGTCGTTATACGGATTATCCATAGCTCCGACATAAAATTTATCCCATCCATTTACAGGTGCGAGCGAGTTTTCCTGTGGAATAGGAGGTGACTGTTGAGGATTGAGAAAAATAAAGGCTGAAACTAAAATGAATATAAGAGTGATGAATAAAACAAGAGGCGTTTTTTTCATAGGAGTGAGAGTTAAGTTTAATATTATTTTTTTTCTCTGCCAGGAGAAATAAAACAATTTTTATAAACTTTATGAACCATACAAACTTTTACTTAATTAGCATCATTTTTTTTGTTTCTTTAAAATTCCCAGTTTGAAATGAATAGAAATAAATGCCGGATGACAAATTATATTTGTTAGCATCAAAGCTTATAGAATAGGTTCCTATTGGTTGTCTTTGATTTATGAGAGTAGTTATTTCCTTACCGCTAATGTTGTAAACTTTAATTGTAATAAAACCAGCAACTGAAAACTGGTAACTGATAACTGTACTTGGATTAAATGGGTTTGGATAATTCTGATATAACCTGTAATCAGATGGAGTTTGCAAACTAATTGGATTTATTGCTGTTATAGGATCTCCGCCAAGAGTAGTATGTATGCCTGTCTGCAGGTTGTATGCCCATCCATGATTCTTATCTGTAAACTGTACATAATTATACCTGAATATTTTTAAATTGGTATCAGGAACCTGAAAATACCAGTTAGCTCCGCCGTTCGTTGTTGTGTAAAGTACTCCTCTTCCCTCGTTGTTCGGATAAACATAGTAGCCATTCACTCCCCATATTGTATCTTTATTTAAAACAGAGAACTTTGTGATTTGTGATAAGCCGGTCTGCGATGGTAAGGGCTGCGTAATCCAGTCCAATCCACCGTTTGTTGTCTTCTTCATTAACCCGTATGCTCTCCACCCTGTTAAACTATCAACAAAATGCATATCAGTAAAGCCTTCATTGCTTACAACTGTTGTCCAGTTCAATCCGCTGTTGGTTGTTCGCATTACATAAGGACTTGAGCTGGTATTCGATATAAAGCCTGTCCTGCCGTTTATCATGTGAATATGTTCGGGATTAGTACCTCCAAGATTCAATTGTTGTGTCCAGTTCAATCCACCGTTTGTTGTACGAAAAACGCCGCCGCTAAAACTATCAGATCCAGTAAGCCAGATTGTATCTTCATTTAAAACACACATATCTTGATACACTAAGAATGGGTCAGGGACATTCAGAGATGTCCAATTTAACCCACCATTAATTGTTCTATTGAGTCCGGTGCTATTATTATATAACCCTACTCCGCAACAATAACCTGTTGATTGATTGAAAAATTTTATTTTGTTCATACCAACAAACTCTCCTGTAGCCTTATGTGCTATAAACCAGTTATCACCTCCATTAGTAGTTTTAAAAACAAATGCAGTATCATTTTGAGTTACGTAAGGAGTTATCGCATAGCCCGTTAAGCTATCAACAAAAGTCATATCACTAATTTGTCTAGCGCCAATATTAAGAAACTGCTGATACCAGTTTGACGGAGGATTATCCCGAAAGTTAAACCCAACTGTAATTATAAAAATTGAAAGGAGTAAAAATATTTGGTTTAGCCTTTTCATAGCATGAGATAATTGTAATATCATTAGATATTACAATTTAAACAAAAATTATCTTTAATTTAAGAAGTTAATCGAATCTGTGTAACAAATTATGGAGACTATTTAAAGACAAAACACATAAGTTAAATAATACAAATATTACTATTTACTGTGCCATTTTTAGGAGAGCTATTAAAATAATCCGTCTTACCCAGTTTATCTTAATTTACATAAAATTATTACTAACCCAATGTAATATCTATATATAAATAATTGCACTAAGTAAAATTAAAAAAATTAATCACCCGGAATTTTTCCGAGTGATTATTCTTGAATCTTCTTAGGAAGGATTTGTACAGAAGAGTTCTCGATTTCAGCTTGAATACTTACGACCTCAGTTGACGCATAGTATTTCATAGTGTTGTTAATTTCTTGTGATGAAGCAATTTACTTACGAATTCTATTCTAACTCCAGCGTTTAACATTCTTGTTGCAAGAGTCTTACGGAATGTCTTAAGTGTAATTGTATAGTTGTTTGGTATTTCAAATCGCTTCTTCATTCTGCGAAATCTTTGACCAATACTTCCACGTGTAAATCCTTCAAATATCTTCTGGTCTTTAGGTAAACTAAGCAGTGGTTTCATCTCTTCTTCTATAAATATTCTCAGTTCTTCATAAAGGGGAAATGTTCTGAATAATTTCGTTTTTGACACGTTAAGCTTTATATAGTTTTCAGTCATTACAAAATTATCCGGAGTTAAGTTTAATGCATCTATCACTCTCATACCCGTTAATGAAAGGAACACAAACAAAATATAGAGTTTGTAATCCAAATGCTTTGTTTCTTCAAGTATTGTTAAAAGTAAATCATCTGAAAATACAATTATTTCTTTTTCAATTTCTTTGGGACCCGGCACATTTCTGCAAGGAGATTTATCAATCTGATCTTCTTTCACTAAATAAGTGAAGAACATTTTTATGTATGTATAATATGTTTTTTGAGTAGCATTGCTAACAGTATCCTTGAGTAATCGAAGATAACCTTTAATATCTGAAGAACGAATTTTATCTATTCTTCTTTCAGGTTCATACTTTATAAAATTAGTAAATAATCTATTTCATTTTATGCCGACATTTATATGTGATGATAGAGGGAAAGAATTGAATAACAGTAAGCCCTATATGACATTTGTTAACATTAATGGTGAAAGCAATATTGCTGACGATTTCAGAATTAACTTAATGAACCCGCACCTTACTATAGATTACAAAGGGGTACAACTTTCATTGTCCCCTTATATTTTATATTCTCGGAATTATGGACTTTTTTTGTATGACGGTCGAAGCAATGATGACAAAAAACTTGTATATAAAAATTACTCTCAAGGTATAAATTTATTTTTGTAACAAAATGCAACTCACTTTGATATTTATTCTGATAATATACCTCGTAATACAATTTGTGTACTTCGCTATACTTGTAAAACGTGAAAAGCGATTATTGTTGTTTGCCACTTATTATAGTATTCTGTTTTTTTTTGCCGTTCGTTACCAAAATAACGCCAATCTATTTGGCTTGGTATATTACACCATTATTAATTTTACTTTTTAAAAGCAAGCAAATTGCAACTAGGCTATATATTCTAGGCGACTTCCACGGTCCAATACTATTATTACGATTTAAAAGTGTCTATTTAATTTCATTTCTCCTTTCTTCTGTTTTGATTCTTGTTTATGCGTTGGTTACTAAGCAATTTTTAACTACCCAATTGTTAGATTTTTTTGTCCGTTTCAATATAGTATTCAGTATTTTCATTTCGCATGTTTATACATTTTTTTCCTTTTATAGCTCTATATATTTTAGAAACTTGCTAACTACTCATACGAGCAATTCTCTTGGCAGATTTAAAAGGTTAACGTATGAACAATTTAAAAAGAAAACCCACTTTGTATTGATTTTAAATGGACCAAATCATACCGGGGATCTATCTGATCTGATAAATTTAAATGGATTCTTAGGTGACCCAGAGCTTACAAAGGGAATAGAGCTATCAATAATGGTTATGATTTTGGTCAACAAGATATTACACGAAAATATCTTAGGGGTATAAGTAAATTTGAAATTTTAAAAAACAACAACAAAGTTACCGCATCAATTATTGAAACATATATGAATTCCGGTAAAAAAATAGTGAATAACAAAATTTTTTTTCTTGAATTGATAGACTATTTTAACCTCACAAAAGCATATCCTGATAGAAACGTATTAAGAAATATTGCATGTAATATATCTTCACTGTATATATTCCCTGACTTTGATAGGAATGAAGAAAACTTAGACTTATTAAAAGAGTTTTTGGATTACGGGAACTTATCTCACCATAACATAATAAAGTTTACTCCGGGTAATAAAACAGAATCTTCAACTCCCATTATAGATCCAACGAAAAAACGCAGTAAATTTTCAGGGGAAAAAGAATTGACTGAATTCCATATTGATAAAGAAGATTTTTTAAATTTTTCATTGTTAGAGAATTTTCTTATATCAACTGAAAATTGGTTATCATACCCTAGGAGACAAAATATTTTAGATTTCAGAATTGCGTACATGGATAAAAACCACCAGGTTCTTGAGAGCAAATTAATCTCAAATCTCATTCCTCCGCTAAATTTATTTCCCGCAAATATAATTGAGTGCGAATTTAGTCCAGCAAGACAACTAATTGGGAAGCTCAGTAAAGAAGTAATAACGGCTAATAAAATATATATAATTTTCAATATTTTTGAATTAATTATAAAAACTTTTCCAGCATAGAAATAATCACCAGTAAAGAAATAATGGAAAACGAATTACTATTTCCAAAAAAGAAAAAAAAGCAATGGTTTATTGGCGATGACATTGGAAATCTTCTTCAATTTATCAAACACTTTTCTATAAAAGATATAAATTTGGCAAACAATAATTATGCATGCCGGAATGAATTATTTAACCTTCTAACATTCAATTTTAATGTTTTTGATATGAACTTCAAAGAAGATTTAAAAGCACTGAACTGGTTCAATCCCGAATTTGATGATCAACCCGAGATTGAAAGGAAATTACCTGTTTTCCTCTCCTTTATAGTTCTCTTTGGATTTTTTCAAATGTGTAATAAGATAATATTAATTATTTTGGAATTGGTTGGACCTAGTTGAAGATTTTCCAAATATAATAATATCATTATTTAAAATACTTATACTAATTTATCAAATCTCACTTCCTAATATGCATCTATTAGCATTAATTTCTCCCGCAACCCGCTGGCATTAACTTCAGTAAAGTATAAATCTCGCTCTATACCCAAACCAATTCTATTTTTTCGAGAATAGAAAAATTTCCATGGGGAACTTACCCCACTTGTTGCTTTGTTTTTTTATTTATATTGAAAAAAGAATATATTATAACTACTTTTTGCGTACTAAAAATAAGCCTAAAATTAGGGAGTAAAAATGGGTAGTAAAATTATAAATAAGGAAAAATTGGTAGCTAATTTGGCAGCTATTTCAGGTATTTATAATTCATCATTTTTTAACTCCAATGTAAATATAGCAATTACACAAGGCGCGATTGGCGGAACTGGCAGACGCACTAGACTTAGGATCTAGCGGGGTGACCCGTGGGGGTTCGACTCCCTCATCGCGCACAAACCTTGGTTGTAATTATTAGTTTCATTCAATTACAATTATAAACGATATTAATGTCAAACCGAAAATCTACTCTCCATGCACAAGTAAGATGTTCATTCTGCGGAAGACCTGCCAGTAAAGTTTCTAACATGATCAAAGGCGGTCCTGTAGACGGAGCATTGAAGGAAGTATACATCTGTGATATTTGCGTAAGCAGCGCTATGCAGATAATTAAGCATAACAATTTTTCGACAACAGGTTTAAGTACAAAAAATGTACGCAACAGAGCATCGCTTACTCCTGTAATGATTAAGAAATTTTTAGATGAATATGTAATCGGGCAGGACAGAGCCAAAAAAGCTTTAGCTGTTGCTGTTTACAATCATTATAAAAGAATGGACTCACTTGATTTCAACTACCTTGACGGTGTTGAAATTGAAAAGAGCAATATTTTATTAATAGGTCCTACAGGAACAGGTAAAACTTTTCTTGCGCAGTCACTTGCAAGATTGCTTGACGTTCCTTTTGCAATTGCCGATGCTACAACTTTGACAGAAGCCGGTTATGTAGGCGATGATGTTGAATCAATCCTTGTTCACTTACTTCAGAACGCAGGATTTGATTTAAGCAAAGCTGAAAAAGGAATTATCTACTTAGATGAAATTGATAAGATTGCGCGTAAAGGCGACAGCACTTCAATAACTCGTGACGTTTCAGGTGAAGGTGTTCAGCAGGCATTATTGAAATTACTTGAAGGCACAATTGCAGGCGTTCCTCCAAAAGGCGGAAGAAAACATCCCGAGCAGTCACTCATCAATGTAAACACAAAAAATATATTATTTATATGCGGCGGCGCTTTTGACGGATTGGAAAAAATCGTTGAAAGAAGAGTTGCAAACAGTTCAATGGGATTCGGAGCAGAAGTTTACTCAAAGAACGACATTGAAAGAGATGATATGCTTGCATTAACGGAGCCTGATGATTTAGTAAAGTTCGGATTGATTCCTGAATTTGTAGGAAGACTTCCTGTACTTACATCATTGATGTCTCTTGATATCAAAGCATTGTTCTCAATACTTACAGAACCAAAGAATGCCATCATAAAGCAGTATCAGAAATTATTCCGAATGGAAGGCGTTGAGCTTGAATTCCACGAAGACGCATTAAAAGAAATTGCAAAGATTGCTATACTGAGAGGAACAGGAGCGAGAGCTTTACGTTCCATAGTAGAAAACATTATGATGGATATAATGTATAAACTCCCCAGCAAAGAAAATGTTACGAATTGTATAATTACCAAGGAAGTTGTGATGGAAGGTAAAGAGCCGATTTACATGAATGCAAACAAAAAATTATTTGCTTAAAAACTTTTTAATATTTAATTAATAGTAAAAAAAGGGAGAGGTGCTCCCTTTTTTTATATATAAACCGGAATAATTTTTAATGTCTAAAATAGAAAGCAAACTCAAAAAAGACGAATCGTTTAACATGAGAGAAGATTATCATAAAAATCTTCTCAGAAAATTAAATGCAGCCGGAGATAAAATAAAGCTCGGCGGCGGCAAGAAGGCAATTGAAAAGCTTCACGAAAAGAATAAACTTCATTGCAGGGAAAGAGTAAATCTTCTGATTGATAAAGATTCTTTCTTTATGGAAATCGGTTTATTCACAGGCTACGGAATGTATGAAGAATACGGCGGCGCTCCTTCATCAGGAACGATATTCGGAATCGGCAAAGTCAGCGGAAAGAACTGCGTGATAGTTGCTAACGATGCCACTGTAAAAGCAGGCGCATGGTTCCCTATCACATGCAAGAAGAATTTACGAGCTCAGGAAATTGCAATGGAGAATAAACTTCCGATAATTTATTTAGTGGACTCAGCCGGTGTGTTTCTTCCTATGCAGGATGAAATTTTTCCCGATAAAGAACACTTCGGTAGAATATTCAGGAATAATGCAATTATGAGTTCAATGGGAATTCCGCAAATTGCTGCAATCATGGGACCCTGTGTTGCAGGCGGTGCATATCTTCCAATTATGAGCGATGAAGCTTTGATAGTAGATAAAACAGGAAGCATATTTTTAGCGGGCTCACACTTAGTTAAGGCTGCCATAGGAGAAAACATTGATAACGAATCATTAGGCGGCGCAACTGTTACCACAGAAATTTCTGGAGTAACAGATGAAAAGATGGCAAACGATGAAGAGTGCATTGAAAAAATCAGAAGCCTTGTGAGTAAATTCGGTGAAACAGCGAAAGCAGGATTTGACAGAATTGAAAGCAAACCGCCTGCGATAGAAACAAAAGAAATTTACGGAGTATTACCTGAGGATAGCTCCAAACAATATGATACTTATGAATTAATAACCAGAATAATTGATGACAGCGATTTCGATGAATACAAACCTGAGTACGGCAAAACAATCATCTGCGGATATGCAAGGATTGACGGCTGGGCAGTTGGTATAGTTGCCAATCAGCGTATAGTGATCAAAAGCAAAAAGGGTGAGATGCAATTCGGCGGAGTGATTTACTCCGATAGCGCGGATAAAGGCGCAAGATTTATAATGAATTGCAATCAAAGAAAAATTCCGTTAGTATTCTTACAGGATGTAACAGGATTTATGGTCGGTTCGCGTTCAGAGCACGGAGGAATTATAAAAGACGGTGCTAAGATGGTTAATGCCGTTGCAAATTCAGTCGTACCGAAAATTACAATTATAACAGGTAACAGTTACGGCGCAGGAAATTATGCAATGTGCGGCAAGGCATATGATCCGAGATTTATTTTTGCTTATCCGAATGCACAGATTGCAGTTATGGGCGGCTCGCAGGCAAGCAATGTATTGCTTGATATAAAAATCGGTCAGATGAAAAAAGAAGGCAAAGAAATCCATGAAGAGGATAAGAAAAAATTTCTTGATGAAATAAAATCAAGATATGAAAAGCAGACAGAAGTTCTTTACGCAGCATCAAGATTATGGGTTGATGATGTAATTGACCCTGCTAAAACAAGAGAGATAATATCTTACAGCATTGAGCTTGCGAATAACAATCCCGAGATGAGACAATTCAATCCGGGTGTTATACAAACATAAAATATTACAGGGCGGGAAAATATATTTACGTTTGAAAAATTTTAAAAATAATCTGTACAGATAAGTTATATAAATATTTTATACAACGAATTAAAAGAAATAACAAATGACAAGCATGAAAACAAAATTAGACATTGCAAAAAACTGGCTCCCCCGATACACAGGAACACAGATAAAAGAGTTCGGAGAGTTTATTCTCCTCACGAATTTTTATGACTATGTAAAATCTTTTTCAGATATCTACGGAACTGAGATAAAGGGAATAGGAAAACCAATGCAGACCTGCACTAACAAAGAAGGTCTGACAATTATAAACTACGGAGTGGGCTCTGCAAACGCAGCATTAATAATGGATCTTCTTGTAGCAAGAATGCCGAAAGCAGTTTTATTCCTCGGCAAATGCGGCGGTTTGAAAAAAACAACTTCAATAGGTCACTTTATTTTACCAATAGCAGCAATAAGAGGCGATGGTACAAGCGATGACTATATGCCGAAAGAAGTTCCGGCTTTGCCTTCATTCGCAATCCATAAATACTGTTCCAATAAAATTGTAGAGTTAAAGCAGCAATACAAAACAGGAGTTGTTTATACAACTAACAGAAGAGTTTGGGAATGGGATGAAGCTTTTAAAAAGAAACTTCGCGATATGAGAACGATTGCAATCGATATGGAGACTGCTACATATTTTATAGTAGGACATGCAAATGAAATTCCAAGAGGTGCACTGCTTTTAGTATCGGACGTACCAATGATTCCTGCAGGAATAAAAACCGAAGAGTCGGATAAAATCGTTACGAAAAATTTCAGCGCGCTTCATCTTCAAATCGGGATTGAAACAATGATGGAAGTTGCAAAGAAAAAAGAAAAACTGAAACATTACACATTCAATTAATTTTGATTTGTTCAAATAATGCCTACAGATAAAACTACAGTAAAATCGTATGACGGCTATGCTCAGAAATGGGCGGACAGAATGAAGGCAGGGTTAAGACCTGCCCATGACCTTCTCGAAAAGCCGGCAATGTACTCTCTTCTGCCAAATTTAAAGAACAAAGATATTCTTTGTCTTGGATGCGGCACAGGCGAAGAATGTTTTTCATTGAAGTCAAAAGGAGCTAAGTCTGTAGTCGGTATAGATATTTCCAAAGGAATGATTGATGTAGCCAAGAAAAATTTTCCTGATTTGGAATTCAAAGTCGGTGATGTTGAAAATCTTAAATTCAAAAAGGAATCTTTTGATTTAGTTTACTCAAGTCTGATGATGCATTATATTCAGGACTGGAGAAAACCGTTGAAGAAAATTTATTCTCTGCTAAAACCAAAATCCAAATTTTTATTTTCTACACATAACCCTGTCTATTACGCGGGGGAATTCAATATGCAGGGTGACTTAAGTACTAAGCTTTCGGGCTACAGGGAATTAAATCAGAATGTTGTAAAAGTTTATGGCGATTATAAAAAAGAAAGATTAATAAAAGATGTTTGGTTCGGTGATTTTAAAGTAAATTATTTTCACAGACCTATGTCTTCATTACTGAATGACATAGCTCAGACGGATTTTAAAATTACAAGATGCCTTGAACCCCAAATGACAGAAGAGGCAAAAAAGAATTACAAATCAGATTACATCATCCAGTCAAAATTCCCTATGTTTATAATTTTCGAACTCACAAAAATCTGATACATTGATTCACATTTCAGGGACATCTGCGCTCGTGTTATTATGGGGGGGAAAGGATGCATATAAAAGTAAATTAGCACAGAAATATTTACAACATCTTGACTTATCTTCCGGATATGAACTTTATAATGAATGCAGTAAGATCTGGGAACCCTACCACGAAATTTTAAGAAACAGAAAGTTTGGAGTCTTTAATTTTGTCGAATCTATCTTAAGTGAAAATTCTGATTTTCAGGTTGTAATTCTTGCCGCAGGCATTGCTCCCCTATCTTTAGATATAATAGAAAAGTTTCCTGAAGTAAATGTTTTTGACGTAGATATTGATAACATGCAGACAAAAAGAAAATTATTTGATGAAATAAGTGAAGATAAATTTGCAAACAGAATTCAGTTCATTGAATCAGATATAACAGATGTAAATCTATTACAAAATAATCTGACCGAACACGGCTGGAGAAAAGATAAAAGAACGATTGTAATAGCAGAAGGAATTTCATATTACATTACTGAAGACGAATTATGGAATGCGTTTTCTCTATTTCAGACAAAAGATAAATCTAATTATTTAATCCTTGAAAGCCGTGTACCTGCTGAAAAAGTTTGTGAAGAGAGAAGAGATATTCAGGAAAGAGTTTGGGAGTACTTAACAAGTGCCTTAACTTTAAAATTTGTTACACGTTATTATGACGAGAAAGTTAAAGAATACGCAGATAAGTTAAATGCAGAAGTAAGTAAGAAACACACAATGAAAGATATTGAAATGCTGCGTTTCGGTAAGAATGAAATATTCACAACTGATGACTCTGGCTGGATAGAAGTAAGAAAATTAATAGTGTAATTTACTTCGTTACAAATTTTAATCCTACAATTCCAACTACAATTAGTCCTATAAAAAATAACCTCCAGAACTCACTCGATTCCTTAAAGATAATCATACCTAATATTGCTGTCCCGACTGCGCCGATACCAGTCCATACAGCGTAGCCCGTTCCCACAGGCAAATCTTTCAATGCCTGTGAAAGCATAGTCATGCTTATTATCAAAGTAATAATGGTGAAGGTTGTCCACCAATTATTTTTAAAACCGTCAGACTGTTTTAAACCTACAGCCCAACAGACTTCAAACAAGCCGGCAATTATCAGGATGAACCAGGGATTCAATTAAATAAAATTTAATTTTTTATAACTCTCTCTTTAGAGCTTCTCTTTCAATTTCCAACTGCTTCAGTCTTCTTTCAATCTTATCAAGTTCTTCGGGCATTGAGTCAATTTCTATTCTTAACTTCGATGCCGATTCATCAATCAAATCAATTGCCTTATCCGGTAAAAATCTATCGGCAATATATCTATCCGACAACTGGGCAGCTGCTACAATAGCTCCATCAGTTATTCTTACTCCGTGATGCACTTCATATTTTTCTTTAAGTCCTCTTAAAATTGAAATAGTATCTTCCACATCAGGCTCTGCAACAAATACAGGCTGAAATCTTCTTTCTAGCGCAGGATCTTTTTCAATATATTTTCTGTATTCATCTAATGTTGTTGCGCCGATTGCTCTCAGGTCCCCTCTTGCAAGAGCAGGTTTTAGCATATTTGATGCATCCATTGAGCCTTGCGCTGCGCCTGCACCAACCATTGTGTGAAGTTCATCAATGAATAAAATTATTTTTCCGTTTGATTCAGTTACTTCTTTCAAAACTGATTTCAATCTCTCTTCAAACTGTCCTCTGAACTGCGCCCCAGCAATCAATGCTCCCAAGTCCAATGCAATAATAAGTTTATCTTTTAAGCCGTCCGGAACATCTCCCTGAATTATTCTATGTGCAAGTCCCTCTGCAATTGCAGTCTTACCAACTCCCGGCTCACCAATGAGAACGGGATTGTTTTTTGTTCTTCTTGAAAGCACCTGAAGCACTCTTCTGATTTCTTCCTCTCTCCCGATTACAGGGTCAAGTTTTCCCTTCTGAGCAAGCTCGTTTAAGTTGCGCCCGTATTTTTGTAATGATTGATATGTATCTTCAGGATTTTGTCCCGTAACTCTTTGCGTTCCTCTTATATCTTTTAACGCTTTCAATATTTCATTTTTTGTTGCTCCGTTAGAGCTAAGTAATGCTGCAACAGGAGATTTTTTATAATCTGCAAGTCCTAATAATAAATGTTCAGTTGAAACATATTCATCTTTTAAATTCTCAGCTTCCTTTGCTGACATTTCAAGAACCTGAGTTAAGTCGCGTGAGATTCCCTGATTACCAAATCCGCTGCCTGTAACTTTGGGAAGCTTTTCTAAAAGCTCACCGACTTTTATCTGAATATAATCTTTGTTCATTCCAAGTTTTTGTAAAATGGAAGGAACGATGTTTTCTGAATTTTGAACAAGAGCAGCAAAAAGATGTTCAGGCTCAATTAACTGATTTGAATAGTTAGAAGCAATTTCAGTTGCTTGCTGAATTGCTTCCTGCGATTTTGTTGTAAGTTTATTAAAATTAAATGCCATACGTGTACTCCTTAGTTTATTCCTTAACAACAAAAATGCTTTCGTTGTGAAGGAAAATCAAGATAAAATAACATGCAAAATCTTTTTCAATTACAACTTTAATGCAGGATAGTTAATTTATAAGTTCTATGGTCAATATTTTAGTTGTAAGGCAGAAGAATAATCAGCTCGGCGATACGATTTGTACGCTGCCAATGTTTTATGCATTGAAGAAAAAATTTCCGGAGTCCCGTATTACATTATTACGCGGACCTGTAAATTACGATTTGCAATATCAGAAAGTAAATCCGCATCTTGATGAAGTACTGGTTATTGACAGACAGGCTCCGTGGAAAGAAAAAAAAGAACTGGTTAAGGTTTTACGAAGCAGAAATTTCGATTACGGAATTGTGCCTTCAACGCTGGAACTTTCAACAACGGCACATATTGTTAATTATTTATCAGGAGCAAAGAAGAGAGTAGGTTTATCATATCAGAATGATGTAAAAAATCAATTTGGATTTTTGCTAAACGTAAAAAAGAAATTTGACTGGGATGCAAGAAATGTAAGCCAGGCAATGAGAGCAGTAGAAATTGTTGAACAGATAGGATGCAACATCTCACAAAAAGAAATTGATGATATTACCTTAGCTTTAGTTGAAAATAATTTGAAGTTTGCCGATGAATTTGTAAAAAATAATTTTGACAAGAACAGGTTATTGATTGGCATTCATCCGGGAGGGAAAATGGCAAACAGGTGGGCTGCAAAGAATTTCGGAAAAGTAATTGAGCAGCTCGAAAAAGAAACCAATGCAGAATTTTTAATTACATCGGGAGACATAGATAAAGATATTGTCGGAGAACTTGCGGGAATTTTAACTGAAAAAAATATAAAGTTTGCGATAGCGCAGAGCCTTGATATAAAAGATTTATCTGCAGTGATGAGAAAGTTTGATTTGTACATAAGTAATGATACAGGGATTTTACATCTGGCTTCATTGAATAAAGTACAGACAATTGGTTTGTTCGGACCGACAAGCAGTAACGAATGGCGGCCGATAGGAAAAGATACGGTTTGCATTCAATCCCCCACTTTGGATATTAACGATTTGAAGCCGGAATTAGTACTGAACGAAGCACATAAAATTTTAAGAGTTAAGAATTGAAGAAAGAAGTATTATTGGCGGAGTTTAATAAATCACATACGGAGGTATTGCACACGCAGATATTGTTCTTTCTCCAAAAAAATTACAAAGTTAACCTTTGGATTAACCATGAAGCAGAGTTTGAAGATAATTATGAAGGTAAAGTAAAAATAATTCGTGAAGACACAAAAATATCTTCGTTAAATATTGGGTTACTTTATAAGATTGTAAGATTTGTTCAGAGAAACAAAATAAAAAAAGTAATTTTAAATACTGCTCATGGTATATTGGTAAGGAATTTATGTTTATTATTGATGAACAGTAAAGTTGAAGTAATAGGGGTAATTCATCAGGCACATAAGCTTTTAAAGAGCAGTACGCAAAGAATAATTTCACGAAAAATAAAAAAATATTTTGTGCTTAATGATTATGTTAAGGAATTTATGGATACGAAGACAAATAAAGCTTACAACATAAATGTTTTTTATCCCATTTTTTTTAATACTAAAAATTCATCAAATAAAAATAACAACTCAAAGATAATTATTACGGTACCGGGAAATGTTATACAAACCAGAAAAGATTATGTTTTCCTTGTAAAAAGTATTTTAAAATTAAACGATGAATTAAAACAAAAGCTACAGTTTATTTTTTTAGGTACAACTTCCAAAAATGAGAGCGCAGAAGTGTTGGAATTAGTGAGTAAAAATAAAATAGATGAAAATTTGTTAAGGATTTACAAAAAACATGTAAGTGATGAAGAATTTAATCATGTACTTCAGCAATCGGATTACATATTGCCGTTGATACATCCTTCAAGTAATTCGTACAATGAATATCTTTCGACGGAAATTTCCGGAGCATTTAACACTGCGTTTGCATTTAAGAAACCGTTACTGATGTTTGAAAGTTTTAATAAATTTGAGGACTTTAAAAAATTTGCACTGTTTTATAACGAGAAAAATTTCGTTCAGCTTTTAGAGAGATTGATTAAGGAAGATTTAACTAAAGAAATAAAAAAGAATTACGAAAATTATAAAAAATTCAATTTGGATTTTCAGACTGAGAATTATATAAATTTTATTGAAAGCTGATATGGCGAAAATTTCCTGTGTAATAATTTGTAAAAATGAAGAGCGTAATATCGAAGCCTGCCTGAAAAGCATCAGCTGGACAGATGAAATTATTTTAATCGATGCTGAAAGTACCGATAAGACAGTTGAGATAGGAAAAAAATATACGGATAAAATATTTATACGTAAGTGGATAGGATTTTCAGACCAGAGAAAATTCGGATTGGAGCAATGCACCAGCGAATGGATTTTACCAATGGATGCCGATGAAAGATGCACTGAAGAATTAAAGAAAGAAATTCTGGAAATAATTAATTCAACCAGTACAAAAGAAAACGGATTTAAAATACCTCGAAAAAGTTTCTACAGAAATTACTGGATTAAATACTGCGGTTGGTATCCGGGATATCAGCTAAGGTTATTTAAAAAAGAAAAAGCATCAGTTACGGACAGGCTTGTTCACGAAGGGTATGTTGTTGAAGGTGAGACCGGTGTATTAAAAAATGACATACTGCATTACACTATAAGCTCTATTAAAGAGTACATTGGAAAAATAAATCAGTACTCAACTCTACAGGCGATTGAAAAAAGTAAAAGAGGTCCCGTGGGATTCTGGGATGTAATACTCAGACCTCCCGCTGCTTTTTTATCTGAATACATAGGTAGAAAAGGATTTCTAGACGGCATTCCGGGGATTATCATCTGCCACTTTAACATGATTACAAACATTCTGACTTACACAAAGATATGGGAGATGCAAAACTCCCCCGATAACCATGGAGATAAATGATATTGTAATCTGTCCCAATTGCAAAAGCAATTTGCACGTCGAAGATGCAAAGTATGTTTGCGCAAATTGTAAATCACACTATGAAATTGTATCAAACATTCCTGTTTTAATTTCACATCAGAATTCATTTATCGATAAAGAGCAAAAAAAACTTGCGGATTACTTTGATTTAAAGTATGCGAAAGATGAAGATCCATGGGACTATGAAAGCAGTGCTGCGGAAAAAATGAAATATGAGTTTGTTACCAATCTTATAAAGGAATTAAATCCAAATATAAAAACAGTTCTTGATGTTGCATGCAGCTTCGGTTATTTAACAAATAAACTATCGGGGATAAGTGAAAATGTTATTGGCATTGACGTTTCAATCCATGCTTTAATGAAGGCGAACGAAAAGTATAAAAAAGAAAATATTACATTTATCTCAGCAGGTGCAGAGAATATTCCTTTTAAAAATAAAACATTTGATGCCGTGATACTTTGTGACGGACTTAACGGTATGGACTTAACAGGAATTCACAGGGAAAATGCTGTAAAAGAAAGTCTGCGTATTCTTAAGGATGACGGTTATACAATTTTTACGGATTACCTGAAACCAAATCAGTTTGAGAGTTACATAGATTATATAAAGAAAAGTGATTATGTAATAAAAGATGTATATTACCTCAATGACAGGCTTTGGTACAAGCTTAAGTACAGTTTCAATGCTTTTAAAGATAATTCGTTATTAAAAAAATTCCTTTCAAGTATGGGAGTCGGCAAGACTCTTTCTAAAATCTCCTCTCTTTTTGGTAAAAGCGGTTCCAATCATATTTGTATAGTTGCAACCCGAAAATAAGCCTTTTTTCATCTTATTTACCTTTAATAAACTTCGGCAAAAAGTTATATTTGTAGTTACAATTTATTGAAAATGCTATTAGGTGACTCCGTACAGATAAAAGAAATAAATGAAATTATAAAACAGGTTGCTCCGACTGATGTTACCGTTTTAATAACCGGTGAAAGCGGGACAGGCAAGGAAGTAGTTGCAAAGGAAATTCATAAAGCAAGCAAACGAAAAGATAAGCCTTATATAATTGTAAACTGCGGCGCTATTCCTGAAGGAATTATAGAAAGCGAGTTGTTCGGGCATAAAAAAGGATCTTTTACCGGAGCAATAGATGACCGTAAGGGTTACTTTGAAACAGCGGATAAAGGCACTATTTTTTTAGATGAAATTGGTGAGATGCCTTTAGGTACTCAGGTAAAGTTACTCAGAGTACTGGAGACAGGTGAATTTTTACCTGTCGGCGGAAGCAAACCAATTTTTGTTGATGTGCGGGTTATTGCTGCAACGAATCGCGACTTGGCGCAGGAAGTGTCTTCAAAAAATTTCCGCGAAGATTTATTCTATCGATTACGTTCAATAAATATTTTTATTCCACCGTTAAGAGAAAGAAAATCAGATATAAAAATTTTACTGGATTACTTTACCAAGACTTACTCTGAGAAAAACAATATTCAGTTCAACGGATTTACCGAGGAAGCGTGGGATTACATAAATAACTTTCCATGGCAGGGAAATGCAAGAGAGCTTAGAAATTTCAGTGAAAGTATTTTAGTCCTTTATCCGAATAAGACCATTACTCTAGATGAAGTAAGAAAGCAATTGCAGGCATATAATATAAACGGAAATGATAATCTTCCCATGATTTTGAATGTTCCGCCGAAGAGAAATGAAAATGAGTTTTTATTCAGAGCACTGCTGGAAATAAAATCTGATTTGATTGATATAAAGAATGAGCTTCGCAAAAGAGAAATAGAAGAGATAAAAAGTGAAATTCGAGAAGATGATTTTGTAATTCCGAAAGATAAAGCAATGGGAATGACTTTAGATGAAGTTGAAAAAGAAGTTCTGGAATATCTGTTAAAAAACAATTCATGGAATATTGAAAAGGTATCTTCTATCTTGAATCAGAGTCAGAGAAATATTTATAATAAGATAAAGAAGTATAAAATAGAAAAGGTTTACAATTAAAATTTATTTCCGATATATTGCATTATTTACAGGTGTAGTTTACCTATGGAGTTTCTGGGGCTGCGGAGCATACGGCTTCAGACCTAAAAATCCGCCGGAAGGAATTCACACAATCTACGTTCCTGCATTTGAGAACACCAGCGGATTTTCAGAGGCAAATATAATTGATAATTTTACATTCAAGCTTAAAGATCTGATCACAAGAGATAATACGTTTACTTTAACCGATGAAAAGAAAGCAGACGGTTCAGTCAGATGCGTTATAAGCGGAGTTAAAGATGACCCGTTGGTAATCAGCGGCAACGAAACTGTTACTAAGAGAAAAATAACTGTAACAGTCGATGTAACTTTTAAAGACTTAAAGAAAGATAAAGTAATCTGGACCAAGTCATTGAGCAATTTTGGCGAATATAACTCTTCAAATTCCGGATTTTCAGAGAGAGATGCAGGACTTCAAAGCGCTATTGATAAAATCTCCAATGATATTTTAATTGAACTAACTTCAAACTGGTAAACATGAGTTTAGAATCTACTATTCTTACAATCTACATAGTTTCGCTTTCGGTATTATTTATATTCGGCTCGCACGGGTTTATCATGATTTACCATTACTTCAAAACCTACCACAAAAGAACTGAAGATTTAAACGAAGAAGATTTTGACTTAAAAGAATTTCCTCTTGTAACAATACAAATCCCGCTATACAATGAAAAATATGTAACGAAAAGACTTATCGATGCAGTCTGCAGAATGGAATACGATAAAGATAAGCTTGAGATACAGGTGCTTGATGACTCCACCGACGACAGCGTCGAATTAACAGCTCAAATTGTTGCAGATAAAAAAGCTGAAGGCTACGATATAAAACATATCCACAGAACTAACCGACAGGGTTATAAAGCAGGAGCATTAAAAGAAGGTCTTGCAATTTGCAGCGGAGAGTACGTTGCTATCTTTGATGCTGATTTTATTCCCCGAAGAAAATTTTTAAAAAGAACTATTCCCTACTTTTATAAAGAAGAGAAACTCGGGCTTGTACAAACAAGATGGGAGCATCTTAACAGAGATTACTCACTCATCACAAAAACTCAGGCAATTGCTCTTGACGGTCACTTTGTTATTGAGCAGGCTGTAAGAAACAGAGCAGGATTTTTTATAAACTTCAACGGCACAGGCGGCATCTGGAAAAAAGAATGTATACTTGATGCAGGCAACTGGGATGCAGATACTCTCACTGAAGATTTAGATTTATCATACAGGGCACAAATGCGCGGATGGAAGTTCAAGTACCTTGTGAACTTCACTTCACCTGCTGAGTTACCGGCTGATATTTCAGCTTTGAAGTCACAGCAATTCAGATGGACTAAAGGCGCTATTGAAACAGCGAAGAAAATTTATCCGAGAGTATTGAAGTCAGATTTACCTATGAGAATAAAGATACAATCGTTCATTCATCTTTGCAGCAACCTTGCTTACCCGTTTATTCTTATAGCAGCCTTATTAAACTTCCCTATTCTTTTAATAAAGCTTACCGGTGAATATGAAACTACGTTCAAGTTTATGTCCATATTTATTTTTGCATTCGTAAGTTCGTTCTTATTCTACATGTACTCGCAAAAAGATGTTTACAGTGACTGGCAGGAGCGCATAATTTTCTTCCCCGTATTTATGGCAGGAAGCATGGGACTCTCCGTGAATAACACTAAGGCAGTATTCGAAGGGTTATTCAATATGAAAAGCGAATTTGTAAGAACGCCCAAATATAAAATTGTTTCCAAAGAAGATACCTGGGAAGATAAACAATACATTGCCAAAAAATTACCATGGACAGTTTACGTTGAAGCATTCATGACTGTATATTGTTTCTGCGGAGTAGTAGCAGCAATAGCCACTGCGCAGATTGCAGCTATACCGTTCCAGATGATGTTTTTCATGGGGTTTGCATTTACATCGGTACTCACAATTCAACAGGTAAAAAAAGCAAACAGACTCGCTAAAAAAAGATTAAAACTACAAACTGCATAACTGATTTAACTTGGATACAGGAATAAATAAATATGTTTATGAACTAAAGAAAAAGCTCGACGGGAATTTCTTATCTCCGTTATTTGTCCGTCTTGCAAATCTTTTTTATCTCAATGAGGAATATGAAGAATGCATTGAACTGTGTAAAACCGGATTAAAAATTTATCCCGATTATCTTACAGCCAAGCTTGTTCTTCTGAAAGCATTGCTTAAGATGGAATACCTTACAGAAGCGGAATATCTTTTTGATGAAATTACTCCAAAGATAAAAGGGATGGAAATTCATTCTACCTATGAAAGAATTTTCACTGAGCTCAGGAAATTATCCGGGCAGGAAAAAATTTATTACCCGCTGGAAGTAAAGAACAAGATTGATTTCAAACTATTTGAAAGCTCTTTTGATATCAGCAAATTTACCAATGAAAATTTATCGCTGGAAGAAATTATTAACGAACCTGAAATAGTAAAGTCAGACGACTTCATTGATAAAGAAAGCTTCGGAAGATTTTTAAATGAGTATGACTCACTTGAAATCACAGCTAAGCTGAATGAAAAGAACGAAGACTTAAAAGTTATAAATCAAAATCAGCTGAAGTATTACAAGCTTAAAATCATTACTGAAACAATTGCCGACTTATATGCGAAGCAAGGTAACTTCAGAGAAGCATTTGAAGCATATAATATTTTATTAAAATTAACACCTACCAATCAGGACAGAATCAGCCAGAAAATTTTTGAGCTTGAAAGAATAATGGCTAATAAGATTAACTAATAGTTTACAGATATATTTTTCTAATAGCAAAAGCCCGGGAAGGAAAATAAACCGGGCTTTTTTATGCAATTAACCAATACAACCAAATCTTAAACCATGAATTAATTAATGATCATCAGGAACACCGTTTTTATCGTCATCTTTGAAAGCTTTTCTGAATGAATTTTTCAGGTTATCATCAATTTCATTTTCATTTCCGGAGTCATTCGGATTCAAATCACCGCTTCCATTAGTAAACCATTTTAGCTTATCAAATAAAATTGTCAGATTAGATTTTGACTGAAGAACTAATGGTGTAGTCAAATTCATTACTATGTTAATCGTCTTTTTAGATTTGTAAACAAACGATGTCCCGTTATATGTACCCTTCACAATAAATGAATACCTCTTGTTACCGCTTGAGCCTTCTCTGAAATCAGGGTCAGGAATTGTTTCGCTGTCCTCAGGTTTATGCAGTTGAAACTTTATTTTTTTGTATGTTCCTGTCGGAATTACACCCGATGTCATTACTTTGTTTATTCCGGCAACATCAAGCTGGACTACAATCGGTCCTGCTTTTACCTGCCTTGATGCGCTGTCAGTTTCGACTTCAATCTCAGTCAACAAACCTTTGGCTTCTGTTATTACTATACCCGAGTTATCGCCAAGGTTATCTGAAGATTGAACACTTAAAGAAATGTTGTCGCCATCTGTTCCGGTGCCCGTGCCGGTTGTAGATGTTGTGACGGGATTGTTATTGCAGCCTGAAAGGAAAAACAGCGCACCGGCTAATAATGCCATTACCAATGTTAACTTTGCCATCTGGGTGGTGAATCCCTGGGAGAGTCCTTGATTGATTGCTTTCATGTTGGTTTAGTTTAGTTTAGTTTTTAATTAAAATTTATGTCGTAGCTTGAACTACAACAAAAATGTATAAACTAAAATTAAATGTCAATACCTTTTGAAAAAAAAAATTGAACTGACGGGTTTTTGACGGATTCTTCATTTCAGTGCCAAATTTCAAGTTTCAAGTTTCAAATTTTTCTTGTGAAAGTCACATTATTGTCACATTCTTATAATTTCAGATTTCAGATTTCAGATTTCAGATCTTGAATAGTCGCATTAATGTCACATTTTCTTTTCGCCGCTTCACTGCTCACTATTTCGCCATTTGAAAAGTTACATTATTGTCACATTTTGGTTATTAAAATTTGTGTAAAATTTTTTCAAAAAAGTCGGGAAATAGTCGGGTTTTTCCCGAACAATTTTACATCAATATTCGCTGTGTAACATTTTTGTCACATTTTTATTGAAACAAACTACTATAATAAATTAAGAAATCACTCCCAGAAATCAAAGTTGTTCTTCCCTATTCCTGCTAATAGGTAACTTTTTTTTACTTATTACAGAATTGAAAAACCTCTGACAAATTATTATTATGAAAAAAATTTTACCCCATGATAATTGCTGTAAAGTGTCCTTCCTGTTACGCAAATCTCAGGATACCGGATGACGTAGAATTTGTAAACTGCGAATTCTGCGGAACTACAATAAAGGTAAGAGACGTTATCAGAATCGAAACAGATTACGACGTTCCCGAATGGCTTAAAATTGCCGACAACGCCTACAAAGGTGAAAACTACGAGGAAGCCTACGAGTACTATAACATGGTGCTTGAAAAAGAATCTTTCCGATGTAACGCGTGGATTGGCAAGGGGCTTTCAGCGGGGCGGTTATCAGAAGAAAGTGAATTAAGATTTGATGAAATGATTCAGCTTGTAAACTATGGTCTCGGAATCACTGAAGAAAAAAATAAAGAGGCTGAAAGAGTTGCAGCAAAAAAAGAAATGCTTTCAATTCTTCAGGATTATTTCTCTCGAGTAAGAAAAGATAAATTTGATGATAAATCGGACTTCGATGACTATGCAAAAGATAACTCTCCTTTTGTTAAGGGATGTGAAAAAGCTTATAAGGATTTTTTTACAAATGATATGACTTTCACAAAGTTTTATTGTGAGGTATTAAGAAATTTTCTTCAGAAGAATTATGAATCTGACGGAGAGTCCAGAACGCTGATACAGCTAAAAGAACCGCAAAAAACTGAATACCTGAATAAGCTTAGGACTCTGGAAAACTGGCTGAAAATGATGGACTCAACTTATATCAGTTTTGATGATTCTGAAAGGAAAAATAAAACCGTAAAGCTTATCGTTACCGGTTCAGCACTTATTTTAATCGTATTAATTGCTGTCTTCGGATTCAAATATTTCCAAAAAATATCTGATGAAAATAAAGCTAAAGTTACTGAAGAACGAACTACTTCATCTAATAAACTTCCGGCTAAAGACTATGAAATTATAAGCAAATCAGCTAAGAATAAAAAAATTATTTATACTATTCTTACTGAAACTGAATCATTAGATAATGTAAAAGATTATGCAGACGCAATTATAAAAAAAGATGAATCGCAGGCGCTTACGATTACTATTTATTTTTTATCTAACAGAGCTGAAGCATCAGAGTTAGGTGGGAAAGATATTCCACTGAATAAAAATCAGGACCAAATGCCCGATTCCTTTTCGGCAAGAGTAAAGTTTACAAAAGGCAAGAATAAAAAAGAATTACACTATTATTCTAATTCTAAATTGATTTCTGAGACATATTAAAGCAGTAAAATGCATTATTTAAGTGATTGATAAGCGTTTTTATATTGGGTATTTTCATATTTGTTGTGCAAAAGTTCTTTAATTTTTTCTGTAACACATAAGGAGAGTTGCTCGAGTGGCTGAAGAGGCACGCTTGGAAAGCGTGTATAGGGTCAAACTTATCGAGGGTTCGAATCCCTCACTCTCCTCAAAATCCTAAGAGTTTTGTTCGCGGATAGCGGACAAATTCCTTTCCTTTTCTCTCTGCCCGCTCCGCTTCAAAGAAATAATATATCCTGTTAACAATTAAACTAATAATTATGGATAAAGAATTATTACAAGACTCCCTGGGCTGGGGCTTTATTCTTTGGCTGATTGGTTATGTGTTAGGCATGACATTATTTTTTGTTGTACCAACTTATGCAATAGGATGGGTCATAATGCCTGTTGCGCTTGCTATTACTCTGTGGGTTTTATTTAAAAGAGTAAAAGCTGATACAATTCACCATTATATAATTATTGCTTTTGTCTGGGCATTCATGGCAATTGTCCTGGACTTTTTATTTATAGTTAAAGCTCTTAACCCTCCCGACGGTTATTACAAAACAGATGTTTACATCTACTATCTTCTTATGTTTTTCCTCCCCTTAATAGTAAGCACACAAAAAATAAAGAAGCATGGTAATATAACAAGACATTTACATGTATGAGTTAATTTTGCGTTCATAAAAAAATCCGTTCAGATAACTATCCGGACGGATTTTTTATATTCTAAAAATTTAGTGAAATTTTAAAACTCAAAATATCTGTTCTCTAACTCTACATACAACTTGTAGCTTGCATTACCTTCGGAAGGCTTTACCAATATTTTATATTCTCCGCTTTCTGTAATTTCACCGGTAAACTCTTTTGTTTTATTGCTGTCAGCCATGTTCTCCAGAGATTTTTCAGTCTTATCTTTTATAACACTTATTTCAGCATTATCCTTAACTGAAGTTATTGATACCTTCAAATCCTGATTTTTTTTGGCTCTGAAAATATAAGTATCTGTATCTCCCCCTACAACTGCTCCGTTAAAAATAAAAGATGATTTTCCTTTTTCAAATTTAATTCTTTTGTAAATGCCATCTGCATTCAGCAAGGTAACTGCCGTAAAGAAAATAATAACTGCCAAAAATATTTTTTTCATTTCTATTAATTAACTTTATAAATTCAATCAGCTCATTAGCAAGCTTGAAATAATTAACGATTGATTTGTAATAAAAGTTTTAAAATATTAAAATGAATAGTGCAATAAAAAATCCGTTCAGAAAATTATCTGAACGGATTTTATATGTTTAACTTTTAATATAAATATTACTGATTAATCTACACCAACATTAAGTGTGTAAGAACAATTTCCTCTGGTACCGCCTACGATTATTTTATAATCGCCGCTTGAAGGAAGAGTTCCCATAAAGCTTGTTGCATCGTCACCGTCAGCTGCGCCTTTTAGATATTTTCCTGTCTTAGTATCTTTTACCTGGAACACTGCATTATCTTCAGCAGATGTGATTGTTATCGTCATCGTCTGATTTTTACTTGCCTTGATTAAATATGTGTCTCTGTCGCCTCTCACAACTCCGCCTTCATACGTTGCAGCTGACTGGCCTTTCTGGAATTTAATTCTCCTTGTTATGCCATCTGCATTTACAAGTGTAGATACTGCAAAGAAAAGTACAAAGAACAATATTAATTTTTTCATATGGGGTGGATTTATTTTTTTATTTAATTTAATTAATCAATATTAAATTTTCCATTGGTAATTATTGCAACTTCTTCACCTGACTGTGTAAATCCTTTTACATTAATTTCAGGCGAGCCAATCATAAAATCAGTATGCACTAACGAATAATTGCATCCGCCTTTTTTAAGCTCTTCGTTGCTTGTTAGCTCCTGTCCGTTTGAAAGGCATGATGCAAATCCCCTTCCTAGCGCAATGTGACATGCAGCGTTTTCATCGTAAAGAATACTATTAAAGATAAGACCGCTCTCATAAACTTTTGAGTATCCGTCAACTAATGCAACTTCACCTAAATATGAAGCGCCTTCATCTATCTTGAAATATTTTTCAAGAATCTCAACATTGTTATCCGCGCCGAAATTTACAACCTTACCATCTTTGAATTCAAACCAGATACCGTATAACTGAGTTTCAAGAACTTTCACCGGCTTTGTAACTCTTGCCTTACCGTTCACTCTTCTGAAATCAGGTGTAGTAAACACTTCTTCAGTCGGTAAGTTAGGAATAAATTTTCTTCCGTTTGCAGATGTGGTAAATCCGCCTTTCCATACTGAAGTTGTATTTATACCGACTTCAAGCTCAGTTCCCGGAGCAGTAAATACAAGTTTATCTAATTTTAAATCCGTAAGATGTTTGCTTCTTCTTACCAGAGTATCAGCGTGAGTCTTCCAAGCTTCAACAGGGTCTTTTGCATCCAATCTCATAATCGGAATAATTTTTTCCCATAATTTTTGTTCTGCTTCTGCATTAGCATCTGTATTTAAAATTCTGCCTGCCCAGTTTACTCCCGGAACAGCAGCAATAGTCCAGACATTTTTAAAGCTTGTTAAGCTCTTTGATAAATGCGCATAAGCCTGATGCTCTGCCTTTGCCATCATTTGAAATTTTGTAGAATCAGAATCTTTCAGGACATCAATTTCTTCAGTGTTATCAATTTTAATTGTTGCCCAGTCATTTGCAAGCAGTTCGTTTGCTTTTGTTAAAGCAAAGTTAGGGATGAACTGAAGGTCAGCTTCGTGCTTGTTGTTATCAATTCTGAACTTTCGCATATAGTCTGAGCCTAGATTTAAATCAACGAACTTTGCTCCGTTTTCATAGGCAGTTTTACCGAGAAGCAAACCAAAATCAAAATTTCTTACACCGCAGTTTATTACAAGCGATTGTCCCTCATACAAGTTCACTCCTGCCTTGATAATAATATCGCAGTATTTTTTAAGATATTCTTTATTCATTATAGTAGTTAAAGTTATTAAATAATTTATTTGTTATTTTTTTCAGGCATTACATCTTCCATTATAAGTCTGTACTCCATCATGGGAGCGTTATCCTTATAAAATTTTAGAACTCCATTGGATATTTTATACTTATTAGTCATTTTCAGATCGTTATAAATTGCTATATCAAGCATATCATTATCACAGGCAATTTTAGTTGAAACAAAATCACTGAACGAAATATCATTACCATTCAGATTCATTTTTCCCGAGAATGTATTGCATCCGTCATTACCGTAAACTTTTCCTTCAGAGATATTGAAGGTTATATATGCTTTTGTATCACCGACAGTTTTTGTTGTACCGTTTTGAATTAATGAAGTAAGCGCAAATTTTCTTTTATCTATTTCTTCACTTTCAATTTTCAGTTCATACTCAAGCAGAAGTTTTTTTCCTTTGTAAAACTTAAGTGTAGTGCCGCTTACTTTATATCTGTCTGCTTTATTTAAATTAGACGGAATGTAATTCCAGATTTTATTATCTGGACATGCCATCTGTGTCGAGCCGAGATTACCAAAACTTACTTTTGAATTATTGAATTCAACTCGTCCGAAAAAAGTATTGCAGCCGTCGTTTCCGTTAACTCTGTTCTCATCAAGATTGAAAGTAATAAATGCTTTCGTCTTTCCTATATCATTATTGAACGAACCATCCATATCCAACCCTGTCAGAACATAATTTTGTCCGTTAAGCGCAGCGTAGTTTTTATCTGAGATAACCATTGTTGGCTTTTTGCTCAGAGTTTTTATCAGAGTGTATTCATAAGTTCTGCCTGCTCCCATATTGTCGTTGAGCTTTTTGGAAACTAATAGCTCATATTCATATCCTTCTCTATATTTAAATCCTTTTATCTTGCCGTATAAATTGTGCCACTCTTTTTCGTTCTTCTGTTTATATAAAAGGCAGTCGAAAATCTTTGTATCTTCACAGGTGGATTTTCTATTCGCAATAACAAGAGTATCATTTGGTAAAGTTTTACTTAATATCTTTATTAGTTTAAAATATACGGATGGATTATTTGCGGGTGAGTTTTCATAAATACCTTTTGTTACCAGCAGCTTATAATTATATCCTTCTTCCCAGCCTGTTTCTCTGTTAAAGCCGTCAATAGAAGCAACGAAGATATCGTAATCTTTATTAGGTGAATCCTTTATCTGAAAGCACTGTACTTCCAGCATGCCTTTGCATCTAATCATTTCAGGCGCGACATAAATCGTCATTTCCTGAGCCCAAAGGAAATTACTTCCTATCAATAATAAAAAAACAAAAATTATTTTTCTCATAAATTTACGGTAAAATAAATTCAACATCCTTACAATATACCAATGCTGAATTTTATAGTTAATTCATTTTTCTTTCCAAATTCACGAAGAATAAACCTAATTATTTAATGATTAAATATAACAAAAGGGATTTTTCTTGAATTGTATAAACACGACATATTGGCTATTTTTATAAGATTGTAATTTCCGGAGAAGTGGCAGAGTGGTTGAATGCGCTGGTCTCGAAAACCGGTATTGTGCGTAAGCGTAATCGAGGGTTCGAATCCCTCCTTCTCCTCAATCACAATCACCTATTATCAAATCAATTTACAAACATCTCAATATATATTTAATCAACAATGGCTAAAGATAATTTAAGTAAGATAGCGAAGCTGCTCGGAAAATCGGTTGACGATTTCAAGAAAGAAGTAATAGCAGATTTTAAGTTAGCGAATGAAAGCAGGCAGGCAAGTTTACTCGGACGAAAAGAAGTTTTAACAGGTAAGGCAAAGTTCGGAATTTTCGGCGACGGAAAAGAAATCGCACAGATTGCTATGGCTAAGGCATTTAAGAATGGTGACTTCCGTTCAGGTTATTACCGCGACCAGACATTTTGTTTTGCAACGGGTATTTCAAATGTAAAAGAATTTTTTGCTCAGCTATATGCAGACCCGAGCATCGAACGCGAGCCTGCATCAGGCGGACGCTCAATGAACGGTCACTTTGCAAATAGGCTGCTCGATGAAAACGGCGAATGGAAAAATTTAATGGAGATGAAAAACACATCTTCAGATATCTCCCCTACTGCAAGTCAGATGGTGCGTTTGGTTGGATTAGCATATGCATCAAAGTTATACAGAGAGAATCCCGATTTACACAGCATGACAAATTTTTCCGATAAAGGGAATGAAGTTGCATTCGGTACAATCGGTAACGCAAGCTGCGCTGAAGGAATGTTCTTTGAAGCATTGAATGCAGCAGGTGTGCTCATGATTCCAATGGCAGTTTCAATCTGGGATGACGGCTACGGAATTTCTGTTCCTGCAAGATACCAGATAATGAAGGAAAATATTTCAGATATGTTAAGAGGATATGAATACAATGAAAAAGAGAAGAAGGGATATTATTTACATACTGCAAAAGGATATGATTATCCTGAGCTGGTAAAGATGTACGTTGAAGGAATTGCAAACGTAAGAAAAAATCATATACCCGGAATTTTTCATATTACAGACGTAACTCAGCCGCAGGGACACTCAACTTCGGGCTCGCATGAAAGATATAAAACAAAAGAAAGACTACAATGGGAAGCTGACTACGATTGTATTTTAAAAATGAAAGAATGGATGATTGAGAATGCAATTGCAACAGAAGAACAATGCTCTGAAATTGAAAAGAACGCTAAAGACTATGCACGCGATATGCAGCAGGAAGCATGGAAAGAATATTTATCTCCTATAAAAAAAGACAGAGATGATGTAAGAGAAGCAATAAAAGGAATAGCAGAAGGCAGCCAATACAAAGATGCATTATTAAAAATTGAATCTGCGTTAGACCGCTCGATTGATAACAACAGAAAAGAAATTTACAAAGCGATTTACGATGTGCTGAGAATGACTAAAGATGAAGGAAGCTCTTTCAAAGGCAAGCTCATTGCATTGAAAAATAAATTTGTTGAAGAAAACGGTGTACGATATAACGATACGCTTTATAGCAAATCGAAAGAAAGCGCTATGAACGTAGAAGAAGTGAAGCCTGTATTTTCCGAGGAATCAAAAACAATGGACGGGCATCAGATTTTGAATCACTTCTTTGATATAATGTTATCACGTGACCCAAGAACATATGCAATCGGTGAAGATTTAGGTTTCATCGGAGACGTTAACCAGGGAATGGCAGGAATGCAGACCAAGCACGGAGAGATAAGAGTTACTGATACGGGTATCCGAGAAGCTACAATCATCGGGCAAGGTATCGGCAGCGCTATGAGAGGACTCAGACCGATTGTTGAAATTCAATATCTGGATTACTTGCTCTATGCAATGCAAATTATTTCTGATGACCTTGCTACATTGCAATATCGTTCAGCCGGCGGACAGAAAGCTCCTGTAATTATAAGAACACGCGGACACAGACTTGAAGGCATCTGGCACTCAGGCTCGCCGATGGGTTCTGTGATTCATTTATTCAGAGGACTTTATGTTTGCGTACCAAGAAGTATGGTGCAGGCAGCAGGATTTTATAATACACTTTTAAAATCAGATGAACCGGGACTTATTGTTGAAAGACTTAACGCATACAGATTAAAAGAAAAATTACCGGATAACATAGGTGACGTCTGCGTACCTATGGGTGTTCCTGAAACATTAATAGAAGGCGATGATGTTACGCTCGTTACATACGGCTCATGCATCGATATTGCAAAAGATGCAATTGCTAAGCTGAAAGACGTTGGTATTTCAGTTGAGTTAGTTGATGTGCAGACACTTTTACCGTTTGATATTAATGCAAAAATTGTTGAGTCATTACAAAAGACAAACAGAATTGTATTCTTGGATGAAGATGTTCCCGGGGGAGCATCGGCTTACATGATGCAGCAGGTAATCGATAGAGATAAAGGATACAGATTCCTTGATGCGCAGCCGAAGTGCATAAGCTCACAGCCGCACAGACCTGCATACGGAACTGACGGTGATTATTTCTCAAAGCCAAACTCAGAAGATGTATTCAGGTGTATTTATGAAATGATGAACGAAGCAGACCCGAAAGCATATCCGATATTTTATTAGTAAAAAGTAGTTTGTAGAAAGTATAATGTAATTATAAAGAGCCCATTCAACATTTTGACTGGGCTTTTCTTTTGTGGATTGGTCATTAGCTCCTATTGGTATTTCTTATTGTCTTGAAGACCAAAACCACTCATTGTAAATTTATATAAACACAGAAATAATTCTCAAGAAATATCTATCATAGGGCAGCAGCTCGATATAGATATCCTGCCCTTCATAGAATTCAAAATTATAGTAAGTAAATTAAAACTCCTTCAAAGAGTTAGCGCAGAACCATTAAGTTCTTTAACCCATAACTTTAATAAAAATGTTATGTCACTGCATCACTTTGAAAAGCACTTGAACAAAGCAAATGAATTCATAAATACCCTCTCTGAAAATCTTGGGATTGAAGATAAGGAAAAAGTTTACCGTATGTTTAAATCCGTTCTTCATACTTTAAGAGATAGTATTACACTGGAAAATTCATTGCATTTTTTAGCTCAGCTACCGTTTATTCTGAAAGCAACCTATGTTGATAACTGGTCGCATAAAGTTAAAAGAATAAAAATAAAACACACAGAGGATTTTGTAAAACTTGTTAAAAGAAATGACGGTAAGGCATTTGATTACGATTTCCTCAGTGACGGTGAAGTTGAGCGCATCTGTAAAATTATTTTTTCTACTATTGGTGATTTTATTTCGGAAGGTGAAATGAACAATCTTAAATCGGTTCTGCCCTCTGAAATAAAGCAGCTTTTCGATAGTGAACCTGTATTGTTGTAAAATATTCTTAACTAAATTCCTTCAATAAAATCCCCCTGCTCCATTGGTACAGGGGGATTTTAATTTATAAAATTTTTATATTTAATTTTTCTGAGCAGCTACTCCATCAAGAATTGCCTCAATAAGAACATCTGTATTTATATCACTAAGATTTTTAAATTTAATGGCATAACCGCTAAGGCTTGCTTTGCCTAATTTTTTTCCATACGTTTGCGCCAGATATGTTTTATCTTTTATGCCGAGTATGTGTACAAAAACACCTGAAGTATTTCCTCCCATGCCAATCTGAAGAACCTCTCTTGTTTTTCCGTCAGCATATTTCATTGTATGAGAGCCGTATCCTATAGTGGGATTGGCTATAATTTCATTCTTCTCGTTTTTACCATCAGAGAACCACAGTTTACATCCCGGTAAAGCTTGCAGGATGAGCTTGTGCAGGTTTTGTATATCGCTGCGCTTTGGTTCCGGCTGGCTTACAATATACGCTTTGATTTGCTCTTCTACTTTCATTTTATTTGAAATTAAATGATATGATTGCTCTATTGAGTTATGAATTTAATATTAATACTCTTAATTCCTTAATTTAAGGATTTCGTCAATTTTTTTCACCAAGAATTTTTTACCGAAGAAAGGCAGCTGTGATTCAATTTCTTTTTTTAATAAACTCAGACTATCTTTATCGTTATCCAGTTTGTACTTTACCAGCTTTGTGAAGTATTTTATGTAATCCAGAAACGGCTGTGCCCTTGCCATATCATCTTTTTTCCCTCCGGTTAAAAATTTCTTAGTTGTTTCGCATGCATTAAAAAATGATTCATAATACTCCAGTTCATAGCAGCATATTATGGCAAGACCTTTCACATCAATCTTAAAGAAAAAGCTGTCTATGACTGAGTTAAAATATTTATTGAATTCAATTGTACTGGTCACTTCAAAACATTTCTTATAATTCTTCTGAGTAAAGTATATCATGGCATCGGAATATTTCTTTATGTGTTCTTTATCCCCTGTTTTAACCTTGTCAAAATATTCGTCCCGGAATTTTTTCATAAATTCAGGCTTCTCAAGTCCGGAAGACATCAATATAACGTTCCTGTATGTATTCAAATCCAGTTTACCTGTTACACCGTCAACCAGAACATTATCCTGCACCATATTTTTGTACAGATTAAAATTCTCAAGATTGTAATTAAAATTGTGATTACTTCTGGATAAATGACAAATCAGCTGCAAAATTGTATAAATATTTTCCCTGTCAGCTTTATTGATAACTGAATGATTATCTCTGAACAGCTTATATGTTTTATGGTATAATTTACCGTTTGAATTATCATCTAATGCTTCCAGCGCTGAAAAATAAATTTTGAGTAATGGAGTATCACTGAACATTTTCATCTTATCTCTGAAATAAATAAGAAGAAGATTCAATAATTCTTTATCGAAATCCCTGCCGCGGTTATTATAGTCCACATAAAAATTAAATATACCTGCGAAGTATTTTATCAGGAAATATTTTACCAGATTTTTTTGCGCTTCTTCACGGAACTCATCGTATAATCTTTCATTGGAGAATAGCCCTATTTTAAACTCGCTCAGTCTGAATTTTTTTATTAAATAATTTTCATCAATACTAGTCTCTTCATCCAGTTTTTTCTCAAAGGAGTTAATTTTTTTCGTCATCAGACCGAAAATTTTTCTTTCCTTCATAGATGCAATGAGAGTTTCGTCATAAGTGTCATTTGACTGCAGGTAAGTAACTGCCATAAAATTTTCTGCAAGTTTGGAGAGTTCGAATATCAGATTTTTCAGCACTCCGTAATTGAATGATTTGCCGGGATAAAGTTTACTCCATACCTTTTCTTTTCCCAGCATCTCGTTGGTAAACTCAGGGGCAAATTTTTTTATAATTAAAAAAAGTTTAACTGCATTGGAATTTTTATTATGAAACGGTGAGTGTAGAAATTCTTCAAAGGAAATTAATTCTTTCTTTGAAAAAGTTCTTAACATCTCCAGAAGTGAGCTTTTATGCATAATCAGGGGGTGAAAGTTCTAAGGCAAAAAAGTTAATTTTTGCACCAAATTCAAGCAATTTATTAATATTAGCATTAAAACCGGATGTGAAAACAAAAAAAAAGTTTCTTTGTTTCTCATTCAGGTTAAGAATAATTTTGCTTTAAGAAATTTTTAATACACTAAAGCGAAAATTAAAGCGAACAATGAAATCTCCAATCCTGCACTTAACAGTTTTACTTTTAATCTTCACAGGCAATTTGTTCTCTCCTGCAGTAGCTCAGAATCAAAACACTGAAAATTTTTCCGGTCTTGAAGGGAAAAAATGTAAAATTCAGATTGTGAACAAAATTAAGTTCACTGAAAAGAAAACTGATGTACTGACTTTCTCCTTAAATGATTTTAATTCCGAACTTTGCAAAAACGGTGATATGAATTTAATTTTTAAAAACATTTTTGCTGATAAAGGTATAAAATATTTTTTACTTGAATTTAAATCAGAACATAACCAAAGAATCATGTGGGAAGGACAAATTGAAAAGAATAAACTCAACGGCACGATGACTTTCATTAACGGAAATAAAATTCCTATATCATATTTGTTTGAAGGGGAAATTTCAAAATAAATAATCATAGGCGGACCCTGCTGTTACCGCTTTACAGCAGGAAAGCCGGAGGGTTAGTATTCATTACTAACCCTTTTTTAATTTGAAATTTTTCATCACTCTTCCTGATATTTGTAGCCCAGTTTCTGGTCGCTGAGCATATCTTTTGGTGTTACATGCATACCGTATGTCATATAAGGCCACATCATATCATTAAGATTATGTCCCATCGGTCCGCCTGATACAGGTACATATACTTCACCGTGTGCATTTATCCATTTAGCCCATAGTCTGTCAACATTTGCATGATGGAGCCAGAAGACGGGATCATTAGGAGAAGAATTTAATACTATAGTGCCGACAGTATCTCCTGACCCGACTGAACCGCCAACCCAGAGATGTACTCTGTTGTGCATATCAGATTGAGATAACCCCGGACAAATAGGATTCATAAGGGTATCCTGACATGCTTCACTTGTGCATCCCCTCCAGCCCTCAAGATAATTTCTGAACCCTGCAAGCGGGTTTACTGTAGAATTATAAGGAGCTGCATCATACACATTAATGCTAAGCGCTTCCGTAACATGCGCTGCAGTAGGAAGTACAGGTTGATTAGGAAATGTACCCATTGAACGAATGAGATACGGAATATGATACGGATAAGCTGCAAGCTGGTCAAAAATTCTCAGTGTCCAGTTATCTTTTCTGAATGGTCCTGACATAAGTGCATAATTTTGCGAAGGGTCTCCGTTTCCTCCCATGAAATCGTCCATAAAAACTGAGTTAGTGGATTCCACATCTGTCCAATCCCAATACGGAATTGTTACATCCTTTCCGCTTACACTTCTCAATGCATTTTCAAACATAAGAAGGAACTGCCTGTGCCACGGGCAAAACGCTGGTCCCATATGCGCAGCCATAGTATCGCAATAGAAAGCATTAGTATGCCAGCTGACGAACTGATCGTAATAACTCAAAGCAGGCTGATAAGGCGAAGAAGTATTTTTTAACATAAGAACTGCCTGTACAAAATCACTTCTTTCAGCGGCAGTAAGAAACTTAACATTTTTTCTTACTCTTAAATTATCTGCGGGACTAACAGGATCGTGATTACTGCAGGAACTTAGAATTACAGAAAAGAAAATTGAACCTAATAACAGTAGAAATTTCCCCCGCATAGTTTTTTTATTTTATTTTTGTATAATGTGATTGAGGCAAATTAAAATTAATATATGAAATAAAAAAGTGGAAAGATTTTTGGGCGGGCAGATGATTTCTCCTATGAAAAAATCAATTTAATATTATTTTCTCCTATGAAAAAAGATGAATCGTAAAACAAAAGAGAGAAAATTTCCGAGTTGAAAATAAAAAAAATCCTATTTTCTCCTATGAAAAATTTGTTTATGTAGTAAACAATCGTTATTTTTGTATATACCTTTTATTAAATAAACGTAAACAATGGCAAAAGCTACCGCTAAAAAATCTGCAAAGAAACCTGCAGCAAAAAAAGCAGCTCCTAAAAAAGCTGTAAAAAAAGCAGCTCCTAAAAAAGCTGTAAAAAAAGCAGCTCCTAAAAAAGCTGTAAAAAAAGCAGCTCCTAAAAAAGCTGTAAAAAAAGCAGCTCCTAAAAAAGCAAAAACAAAAAGAAAACCTAATGCTCAGTTCATGAAACCAATGAACATCGGTGCAGCATTACAACCGATCGTTGGTGCAAAACCACTTCCAAGAACTGAAGTTACAAAAAAACTTTGGGCTTACATAAAGAAGAACAATCTTCAAAATCCTGCAAAGAGAACTGAAATAGTTGCTGACGCAAATTTGAAGGCTGTATTCGGCGGAAAGAAAGCAGTAGATATGTTCCAAATGACAAAATTAGTTAACGCTCATTTGTCATAATATCTTTCAAATATATTAATCCAAAAAGCTCTGTTAAGAAATTAACAGAGCTTTTTTGTTTTACATCAAAAATTTTTATTCCTGTTTTAAACTACGAAGCATAAGTTTTTTAGTCGCAGTGCTTGGGTTGATGTTTTTGAAGAGTATACCGTGAACTTCATCCACGATGGGAGAATCGATTCCTAATTTCTTTGCAAGCTGATAAGACGACTTTGATGTTGCAACGCCTTCCGCAACCATTTTCATTTCGTGTAAAATCGTTTTCAGCTTCTTACCTTGTCCTAACTGATACCCTACAGACCTGTTTCTTGAGTGCAGAGAGCCACAGGTGACCACTAAATCACCTAAGCCTGATAATCCGTAGAATGTTTCCCTCTTAGCCCCTAACTTTGTTCCAATTCTCATTATTTCATTTAAGCCGCGAGTTATAATTGCTGCTTTAGTATTATCGCCGAATCCTGCGCCGTCAGATATACCTGCTGCAATTGCAATTACATTTTTTAATGCGCCGCCAACTTCCGTACCGATTAAATCAGATGAGGTATAGCATCTGAAATACTCATTTGAAAAAATTTTCTGAACTGCCTTTGCAATTTTATCGCTTTCACAAGCAGCTACAACTGCAGTCGGGATTTTTCTCGAGACCTCTTCGGCGTGTGATGGTCCTGAAAGAGCAACAAGATTATTTCTATCCAAAGTTTTAAAGACATCAAGCAATATATCTGAGACGAGTAATAGCGATTCGTTTTCGATTCCTTTGGAAACACTCACAATAATTTTTTTCCTTACATCAATGTCTTTCACCGGTTCAAATACAGGACGTATAAATTGAGTAGGAGTAGAAACAACAAGTAAATCAGATTTTGTTACTGCCTCCTCTAAATTATTTGTGATATGTATTGCCTTCGGAATTTTAACTCCCGGGAGATAATAGAAATTCTCTCGTAAGTTTACCAATGTATCATAGTAAACAGGGTTGAACTCCCATAGAGTTACATCAAACTTATTATGGCTAAGCAGAATTGCAAGGGTAGTTCCCCATCCGCCTGCGCCGAGTACAGAAATTTTTTTCAAAGGAAATTTTTTAAGAAAATAAAATTAATTGAGATAAATATAAATGAAGAAGGGAGTGAAAGAATATAAATACAATGTAGGATTGAGAAAGTAATTTTAACAAAGTAATGGCTTATAACTTCCCGATTAGATTAATGCACTTAAACCACCCCCTCAGTCCCCCTCCTTGTAAAGGAGGGGGATGCAGAATTTAAAGTTGTGATGTATTGTTTCCCTTATATCAAACTCCCCCAACCTCCTTGTAAGGAGGGGGATGTAGAATTTAAAAGTGGATGTATGAAAACTTGTTATATAAAAAAATGCCCTCCGAAATAAATCGAAGGGCATTTATAAAAATAAATATCAGTTTTTGCCGAGCGGCGCTTTTATTTTAAATATCCGTATCAGCCAGAGTTTTTCAAACCTATTTTCGTTTCCGTAAAGCAGACGCTTTATATTTTCTCTGTGATTATAAATCAGAAGAATTGAGTTACCGATACAGAAAAATATGAGTGTTTTATATCCGTAAATATTTACATCAAAGATATTCTGTCTTATGAACATGGAAGTCGGCAATACAAAAGAAGCAATCACGGAACCAAGCGAAACGTAACCTGATGAAAGTAAAATCACGATAAAGAATCCTACGCTGATAGATACATCAATCGGAGCGAGAGATATAAGCATTCCTAATGCAGTATTAATACCTTTACCGCCTTTAAATTTAACGAAGACAGAGAAAGTATGTCCTAACACGGCAGAAATACCTGCTATAATTTTTAAAACAGTTATATCTTCAAAAGGAGTCCAGTTTTCAAACGGAAGCTGAGTGTAGAAAAATTTTGATACTAACAGCACAACTATCAAACCCTTAGCAATATCAACAAGCTGAACCAATATTCCAAGCGGAACACCTAATGTTCTGAATGCATTTGTCGAACCCAGATTTCCTGAACCGAACTTTCTAATATCAATTTTTTTGAAAAGCTTTCCCACAATAAGGGCAGTGGGAAAAGAGCCTACAAGATAACTTACAAGTATTAGAGAGATTAAGTTTAGCATATTAATAAAATTATCGTTACTTCAGTTTAAAATCAATTCAAAGCAAAATGCGTATTCAATGCAATTATTCTATAAAACAATTAACAAATTATAAAGTTCTGAATATAAAATCCTAAAAAAGAACGGCGCTATAAAGCGCCGTCTTGTAAAAATGTTTTGTTTATTTACCTATGAATTCATTTTTAGGTTTGAGTATCATCTTTGCAAGAGCTTCATCAAATTTGAAGACCTGCTTTATTCCTGATACTCTCATTAAATAATAAGGAGTTGCATCATTAACTTTTAACAAATCGAACTGATATTGTTTATCTGCATCAACCTTTATAGTGCTTGTAAATTTCTTTACTGTATCAAGTGAAGCAGAGCTGAATCCCTGAGTATTCATGTTCTGGAGAAGATTCAAATAGCCTTCCATATTTGAGAATTGTATTGAATCTTTACCAATGAAAAATCTGTTCGCAGTATCTTTAGTAATTTTGAACGAAGCATCCGGATAAGTAAAATCAATTGATTTAACTGTTCCCGAAGGAATAGAGATAATTAATTTGTCTCTCCAGTCGTCAATATTATCTCTTACGAAGTTCATTCTCAGAAAATTTTCCGCAAGATATATTGCATTTTTATCCGGTCTTTTTATAAAAGTCTGTGATGCGCCTTGTCCTGCATTTCCAATAACTATAACTCCCTTTTGTACTCCTTTTTCAAAAACAGTAACAGTTGTTTTGCTGCTATCGTTGAAACCATAGGAATCAGCTTTTGAAGGATTAGTAGAAACAGTTGTAGAGAGAGTGAAATTTTTCAAATCACTCACTGCAGGAGGAACAAATGTTGCATTAACAAGATAATCAACAGGTTCGGTTTGTCTCCATCCTCCTCCAACTTTTTGAAGTACTAATTTACCTTTTTTACTGTCTATTTCTATTTTATCTACGCTTGCTGAATCTATTGTGAAAAATTCTTTTTCTTTAGGCGGAGTTTTTTCAGTTTCAGTTTTTGGTCCTCTATCGGTTGTAAGAAAATATGCAGCTATAACTAATACAACTAAAACTGCACCGAGAAGATATGTTTTGTTTTTGTTCATGTGTTTTCTTCTGATTTTAATTTTTTCTTAGTATTATTTTGACTGCAAAGCTTTTTTACGCATTCTTCTTTGGTTTAATCTGTATAAACCAAAAAGAAGCACTGCTAACGGAGGAAATATCAAATTAAGTAATTTAACATTTCTTTTAGTTGTATCTGATGATTCTTCTATAGGAGCTTCAGAAGATTCCTTGCTGCGAATCTCTGCCAATCCTACGTCATCAACTAAATAATCTACCATGTTTACAAAGAAAGTAATATTATCTCCCGGAGGTCTGTTCTCTTCATTTGCAAAGTCACCGTCGCCGATTGCTATCATTCGTGATTCTTTCTGTGATTCATTGAAAGGCACTACAGTAAACGGAGTTGAACCCGCTGCTGTATCTTTAGGCGGAGTTTTTCCTGCATAGTAGCTTTTGAAGTTGCCTTCGTAAATTGCTCCCATCAACTGCCCTTTCATATTAAATAAGGTATCCATTGCTTTCTTATCCATATTCTGGAATTGCTCGAGATTTAATAAGAAGAAATCTTTTGCAAGTCCTGAACGGTCTGAAGAATAAAGAAGAGGTTTAATTCTGACATTCTTTCCTGCGGCAACTGTTGTATCTATTGTGCTGGCAAATGTTAGTGTTAAGCTCTGAATATTATTGAAAGCTGGGTTTGTTCTGTTGATATTAGTTATCATCGGGAAGTAAGGATACTTCACTGAAATCGGAATACCGATTTGTGACTGCACCTGAACAGATGAACACTGTAAGTCACGCACTAAATCATTGCTGATTCTGATGCCGTAGTTTGCAAGGAATTCATCAATATTCAATTTTGCAACGTCACCGATTACAATCTGCTGCTGGAAGTTTGGTGTGATTTTATTTATCAGCCATGCAATTCTTCCGCCTCTCATTATATACTGGTCAAGCATGAATAACTGTGTTTCTTTGAACTCAGTCTTCGGGCAGAAAACTATCAAAGCTGAAATATCATCCGGTACTGCTTTATTCAGCGATACGTCAACAGTCTGCAAATCATATTGTGCTGAAAGAATCTGATTGATGTTTTGCATCTTTTTATAATCAGTCTCATCGTTGCCTGATAAAAATCCTATTTTCTTTTTCTTATCAGTGGTAATTCTTTTAATCATTGAAGTAATTTCATACTCAAGATTATCAACTGACTGAACGACCGGAATTATTTCCTGTTTACCTGCATAAAGAAATACTAAGCCAAGATATACTTTTTTAATTTCTCTTTTATCGTTATCAGCTGACTGAATCTGAACCGGCTGAATACCGAATTTCTCTGCTTCTTTCTGAAGAGTTGAATTCTCTGTTTCAGAGCCTGAAGTAGGATTGTAAAATTCATAATTCAGATTTCCTTTTGAATAAGAACGGTAGTCATCAAGTAAATCCTGAGCGTCTCTTTTTAAATTATTGTAAGGGGCAGGAAGGTCATCACTGAAGTAAGCCTTCACAACTATTTTATCGTCAAGGTTTTTGACGATATCCTTACTTATAGTAGAAAGTGTGTAAGATTTATTTCTTGATAAATCCACACGTGTAAAAACTCTTTTTGATATAACATTCACGGCTATAATTATACCAACTATAATCGCGATTTTTATTAGAGTATCTTTTTTTGTGTTTTTCTGATTCATAAAATTTTAAACTCGATTAATTATTCTTTTTGAATATTAACAAATTACCATTTTCTGCTTTCCAGCGATGTTCTGGTTAATAAAAGAAGTATTATAATTCCGCTGAGGTAATATATAATATCACGGGAATCAATAACGCCTCTTGAAATACTTGCATAATGATAATTAACACTCAGGTATTCAAAAACCGAAGCCATAGAAGCAGGTAAAAATACTAATGCAAATTTAATTAAAATAAAGAATAATATTACAAGGAAGCTGATTATAAAAGCAACAATCTGGTTTTCAGTTATTGATGAGCAGAATATTCCGATACCTACAAAAATTGCTGAAAGTAAAATCAGTCCGACGTAAGCGCCGAATATTGCACCGGCGTCAATTTTACCGAACCATAATGAAAGACTTGCTACATATAAAAGTGTCGGAAGAATTGCAATTATAGATAGTGCAAGCGCGCTTAAAAATTTCCCAAGAATAATTTCCATATCCGTTATAGGACGGGTAAGCAATAATTCTATCGTTCCTGTTTTTTTCTCCTCGGAAAAAGACCTCATTGTGATTGCAGGTATTAAAACCAAGAATGTATAAGGGATAATATCAAATGCCGGACGCATGGTAACTACGCCGATGACCGGTATGCTGCTCCATAAGAACCAGGTCCATAAACCGGTCAGGACAAGGAACACTACAATAACAATGTATGCTATTGCAGAATTGAAATATCCTGAAAGTTCTTTTTTAAATATTGTTGATATGTTTTGCATTTTAAAAAACTGTTTCTTAAAATTAAATTAAAATAATTTTTCTCTGTTTAAAAAAGATTAGTTCTTTGTTGTTAACTCTCTGAAGATATCTTCAAGAGACATTACTTCCTGGCTGAGACCAAGTGTTACTAGTCCCAATTTGCCTGATACTTTGGAAACGTCTTCCATAATATCATCTTTGCTCTTGCTGAATACTTCAAACGTATAGCTCTTATCATCTTCATTGGCAACACTTACTCTGTCAACGCCTCTTATCATTTTCAATTCTTCAACAATTGCATTTTTGGAAATAGAAGAATTAAGTTTGAACTTAACATTAACCACTGTTTCTGCTTTAAATCTTTCCTGTAAGTCTTCAGGTGTTCCGTCAGCAACAATTTCGCCCTTATTAATAATAAGAACTCTGTCGCAGACTGCCTGAACTTCCTGCATAATGTGCGTGGAAAGAATGAGTGTTTTTTGTTTCCCTAAACTTTTGATAAGTTTTCTTATTTCAAGAATCTGGTTAGGGTCAAGACCTGAGGTAGGCTCATCAAGAATAAGAACTGCAGGGTCGTGTATCATTGCCTGCGCAAGTCCCACTCTTTGTTTAAATCCTTTTGAGAGCTCGCTGATATCTTTATGCTGAACTTCTTTCAGCCCGCATTTATCAACTACTCTTTTTATTGCATCCCTTATCTCTCCTTTAGCCACGCCTTCTAATTCCGCTGCATAAGCAAGGTAATCGAGCACGTTCATATCAAGATAGAGGGGATTTGATTCCGGCAGATAGCCGATTTTCTTTCTTACTCCCAGTGAGTCATCCTGATTATCAATTCCTTCCACCCAGATCTTTCCATCGTTTGGTGTAAGGTAAGTTGTAATCATTTTCATTGTAGTTGATTTACCGGCGCCATTGGGACCGAGAAATCCTACTACCTGACCTGATTGAATTTCAAATGAAATATTGTTTACGGCAGCTTGTTCACCGTAATACTTAGTTAGGTTTTCTACTTTTATCGACATAGTTTTTGGAATTATACAAGCTATGAAAATAAAAGTAAAAGAATTGATTTTCAAACCACTTAATTGGTATTGGATTAATCTGAAAATAGCCCTTTGCGTCCCCCTCCTTACCAAGGAGGGGGCAGGGGGTGGTTTAAAGATTATTTTTTAATTCCCGATAACGTAAATTATAAAATTTCTGTCACATTTACTTTATTACTTTGTGCTGAACTATAACATAAATTTAATTGTATAATACTATAGCTTTGACAATGTCATTTTAAATATTGATTAAAAAACTTTTTGCAATATTCATCCTGCTCTTTTCCATAACTGCTTCGGCGCAGGATAGCACGCGCGCATCACTCCGCGCATGGACTTGGCTTGCAACGCAGACTCTTCCCAACCCTGTTTTAATGCACGATGCAAACGAAACCGATGGAAGACTTATCACAACCTTAAGATGGCAGGTAATACCGCTGAATTTTTCTTTTCACGCGAATAAATACGTCTCCCCTTTTCAGTTTTTTTATATAAACCCAGTAAGGAAATTTACAGGCTCTATAGAATTGTTCGTACAGCCTGAGCTTTCTCTTGCATCATTCAAATACGGCAATATGAGCAGTTTCGGACTTGGTACGGGCTCAAGGATTACAATCCCTATTAAAGAGCAGGGCGAGCATCTCGCGGTTTCTATAGGAGGGAAATACACTTTCAGAAAAGATGAAATTGGCGAAAACAACGGTTACTGGGGAATAGAAACAGGCGCATATTTTTTCTTTGATATGATAGGATTTCAGTTTAACTACAATTTTGATAACAGAACAAGGTACAACATTGGATTATATATTAAATTGTTTTAAAAGAAATTCAGGCAAAATATTTTTTGCTGCAATACTCTGCATTTGTTTTTCAGGCTGCTGGCCGTTCAGAGTAGCAGTGGAAAATATTGACAGAACTATATTCGATAATCCCGATTCTATTCCAAATAGAATCACTCATCCTTTTAATGACAGCGTTAAATTTTCCGCGCTTTGGGTTGGACACTCGACAACATTAATTCAGATTGACGATAAGTCTATAATCTTCGACCCTGTATTCAACGATGTTATCGGAGCTGCAACTTTAAGAAGCAAAGAACCGGGAATAGATATAAAAAATATTTCAAAGCTCGACCTTGTTTTAATTTCTCATGCTCACATGGACCACATGAGCCTTGGCACAATACAGGATTTGGATGATAAATTCCCTAATGCTAAATTGATTTTCCCTTACGGAGCCGAGAAATATTTATCCAACTACAATATGGATATGGTGAGAATGAAAACAGGCAACTCAATTGAGATGGGCTACGTAGGTGAAACAAAAGATTTCGACGGCGTAAAAGTTACAACTATTTTTGCATCTCATTTCGGCGGAAGGTATGGGCTGGATAGTTACTTATGGAAAGTCCCGGGATATACAGGCTACATTGTAGAATACAAAGGGATAACCGTTTTATACTCGGGCGATACTGCCTATGACGAATATGCTTATAAAGTTATAGGAGAGAAATATCATGTAAATCTTGCAGTTATACCAATCGGTCCCTGCCGCGAGTGCGACAGCACAGGAAACTTCAGCCACGTTGCAACAAGAGGAGCGCTGATGATGTTCGATGATTTAAAAGCGGATTTAATGATTCCCGTTCACTACGGCGCAATCACATATTTTAATGACTCCCGCCAACCGGTATATGTGTTGGAAAACATAATCGCCGAAGAACCTAAATATAAAGACAGAGTAAAAATTCTTACTGAAGGTGAGCAAGTCGTGCTGGAGAGGAAGTGAGGGGTATTAAAATGATAATGAACTAATGAGTAATTCTTGCATAATATTTGCATAAAGGTTACACAAAGTTTATGTGAAAATGTATAGACATTTATACATCGATTTTATATTTTTATATAATGAGTTTCAGTGTAACTCATAAACAAAAAGCCCAAGTACTGGAATACTTAGGCTTCTTGATTCTCTTTGATGGGCTAATTAGTTACCAAACAAAAGAGATTTTTCTAATTTTAATTTTTAGAGCTTCATTGTGGAATGATTAGAACAAGCATCCATTTTGAAGCTTTCTTTTTATTAAGCCCAGGAAATAAATTTCCTTTCTCCAATAAAAGACCCTTCTTACTGTCTAAGAGATTTTTATAAATCCCTCTTTCAGGTACGATTTCACCTGCATCATAAAAGGCTATCTGATACAGATTTGTTGATTTTGAATTGTTCATTCAAAGTTTGTTTAATTCACCCTGCCAAAAGACAGAGATATAACATAACCCATTATAATTATAGGTTATGAATTCAAAATTAATAGAACTCTTTTTGAAATGCAAACAGTTTTAAAAAATATCACTATTGACTTTTATTTATGATTTACATTATACTAAAATTGTTTATATATTGCTGTTTAAACAATTAGTATTATTTTACAGATTAATTTGCAAATAATTTTGCAGAGAAATTTTACACCTCCTTACACTCTACTTTTTGAATTCCCTGTTTTGAAAATTTAATTTATTAATAATGAAAATAATCAATTAATTTTGATAATAAATCCTCAAAAAATTTAAGAATATAAAAATCCTTGTAATTTTTACCAATAATAATTTTAACAACAATTCGTTACAAACAATATAAAAAATTTCTCTGTGTTCTTTGTGGTTCAGCTCTGTGAAATCTGTGGTTAAGTTTGCAGAATGCGAAAAAGAGAAATTTAAGAATTGAATACAAAACTTAATTTTCCGATATTGCAAACGCATCCTTAGCTCAGCTGGTAGAGCAAATGACTCTTAATCATTAGGTCAGCGGTTCGAGCCCGCTAGGATGCACAGATTGGAATAGTCCCGCTAAAGCGGGACAAGAGTACAAAGTTCCTAAAGTTTATAAAGTAAAGGCAGGTAGAACAAAATCTATCTGCCTTTTGCTTTTTATGGCCAGGTAAATAAAAATAAATTAACCTTTAGTAGTAATAAGTGGGAAAAGTTTTATTTTGATTAAATATTTTTTTATTTTAAGAAGATTTGAATTGTTTTACCGCAAAGAAGCAAAGTGAAAAGCAAAGGAGCAAAAATAATTGTGTAATTTAATTTAACCTTGTTTTGCGGTCTTTGATACACTTTGCATCTTTGTGGTTAAAAAACCCGACTTTTTTACGACTAAAATTAGAAGTGAAATGGTGATAAGAATAATCAATTCGAAATTTGAAACTTGAAACTTGAAACTTGAAACTGAAAAAAATCTGATATGAAAATCAAAAAAACAGACCATACCGGAATTAACGTAATTGACCTTGAAGCTGCTAAGGAGTTTTTCCTTGAAATGGGACTTGAAGTAATGGGGCAGCAGATGGTAGAGGGCGAATGGGTGGGACGGATAATCGGACTTAAAGATGTGAAAGATGAAATTATAATGATGCGGACACCGGGCGGCGAAGCTATGATTGAACTTGTAAAGTTTTACAATCCCGTTGATGAGAAAGGTTTACAGCCAATTCAGTCAAATACACTTGGTATAAGCCACATTTGTTTTGCTGTGGAGGACGTAGAGGGCTTAGTAGCTAAACTGCAAAAGAAAGGCGGAGAGCTGATGGGTGAGATTCATAACTATAAAGATGTATATAAAATATGTTATTTGCGCGGTCCCGAAGGAATAATTTTAGAGCTGGCAGAGAAATTAAATTAAAAATAGATTTGAGCTAAAAAAGTTCGGTTTTTATTCAATTATATCTATGTTTTAACAAATAAATAATTTTTGCCCGAAAATAAATATAAGTTTTAATACTTATTTATTTCAACTTTTTTAATTTTCGCGAAACTTTTGCATTTTCAGCCCAAAATTGCACTTTATTTTGGCAATGTAAAATGGAACTCTGCGCCTTCCCCTTCCTTCCCGATTGCCCATATCTCCCCCCCGTGCCGGTTAATAATTCTCTGAACAATAGCCAGCCCAACACCAGTGCCCTCAAATTCATCGATGGAGTGAAGCCGTTCAAATATTCCGAAGATCTTATGTACATACTGCATATCAAATCCTGCTCCGTTATCTTTAACCCAGTACTCAATCATATCACCACCTTCTCTTGAGCTGATTTCAACAAGGGCGTTTTCCTTCTTAGAAGAGTACTTAACGGCGTTCGAAATGAGATTGATGAATACCTGTCGCAGCAAAGCCGTATCTGCTTGAGCCGGCAATATCTCTCCTACTTGTATCTTAGCATGAGAGCTGCCATCCCTCGTGACTTCGTATACAGCTTCTTCTGCCAGCCTTTTCATATCGACAGTCTTCTTCTCCAGTTCCTTTCTTCCAAGCCTTGAAAATGCTAGCAAGTCATCTATGAGCATTCCCATATTTTTGGCATTAGACTGAATGACGTCTATCCTTCTTTTGCCTTCCTCGCCGAGCTTAGATGCAAAATCCTCCTCGAGAATTTTAGCATATCCGCTTACGGCTCTTAACGGTGCGCGCAAATCATGGGAGACTGAATAAGAGAAAGCCTCAAGCTCTTTCATAGCATTGTGAAGCTGGGCTGTGCGTTCAGTGACTTTTTGTTCAAGTCCTTCATTGAGTTTCTGTATCTCATCCTTAGCTTCTTTCTGAGTGGTAATATCCTGAAAGACTCCATAAACTCTTATAGCTTTGCCATCTTCAAAATCTGCCTTGCCGATTGCCCGAACCCACAAGTGTTTTCCCTGAGCCGTGATGAACGGAAGCTCAAGGTCATATCCTTCTCCCGTTGCAATACACTTTTCTAAAGCAGCTTGAATTACAGGTCTTGCTTCAGGAGCATAGAAATTTATAGCTTCTTCTACGGGCGGCATAATTCCGGGTTCAAGACCGTGAATGCGGGAAACTTCATCTGTCCATCTTACAGTCATGTTGCTGAGATTCACTTCCCAGCCACCGACTTTTGCCAACGAACCTGTGTCCTTCAGTAAATCCTCAGTAAGTTTCCTTGGAGTTATGTCTGTGTTTATCGTAACATATTGATATGGGTCTCCGTTCTCATCTAAGAAAGGAACAATAGTGGCATCAACCCAGTAATGAGTTCCGCTCTTCGATTTGTTCTTGAGTTCACCCCTCCATATTTTTCCGCTGGCAATGGTAAACCATAAGTCCCTCATAAACTCATGTGAGTGGAAATGAGAATTTACCATACTGTAGTCATGTCCGATGAGTTCTTCCCTGCTGTACTCAGATACATTGCAGAAGTTATCGTTAACATGGGTAAGAATTCCCCTGCTATCAGAAATTGCAATGATAGAAGATTCATCGAGTGCGTATTTGTAGTCGGATATTTCCTTAATGCTTTCATGCAGCTTCTTCTCTGCAATGATTCTCTCTGTAACATCATTGGATAGAATAAATCTAGCAGGCTTGCCGTTGATAACAATTTCATGGGCGTGTATTTCCACGTGAATAGTAGTGCCGTCTTTTTTAATATGCCTCCAGACTCCCCTGTTATAATCAGTTGCGCTTATCTTTAATGGCCTGTCAAAATTTTTGAAAGCTTCTTTGTCTTCTTCAGGTCTTATATCATATGCCGTCATAGATAAAAATTCATCATAGCTGTATCCGTAATGCATGACCGCAGCGTCATTTACATCTATAAATTCAAATGTCTCCAAATCTATTACCCACATTGGCATAGGATTATTCTTGAATAAGTACTTATACTTCTGTTCACTTTTTGATAAGTCTTCTGTGCGTTCAAGAACTTTCTTTTCAAGATTTGCATTCAGCGCCTGGATCTCCTTTGCCCTCAGAAAGATATCAGCTTCCATAGCTTCAACTTTTGTTCTTAGAGCTTCTGCAAGTTCATCTTTCTTAGCCTGCTCATGTTTTATTTTCATGAACGAAGTGACATCTTCTACACGGTGAATTATATATATAACTTCATTATTGGCATCAAGTACCGGAGTATTTAATGGGCTCCAGTATCTTTCTTCAAAAGTACCGTCAGAACTCCTCACATCATACTTTTGCACTGCCATCGTGTGCGTAGTTTTGTTTTCAAGAACAAACTTTAAAGAAGCTTTTAAATTTGAAACACCGTCTGCATTTGGGTCATCAGGATTATCGGGGAACACATCAAATAAATGTCTGCCTGTGATGTCTTCGCATTTAGTCATAGTAGCCTTACAATATGAATCATTTGCAGTGATGATTGTTAAGTCCGGTGAGAGAATAAGATAGAGTCCGGGAACAGATTCGAAAAGTGTTTTATAATCTACTTTATTCATATTATGAGATTTATAGCCGGGTACTTTGAAAATCAAAATTATTTCATAATAAATCAATATATAACGTAGACGAACGAACTATTTAAGGATAATTCCGTAATAATAAAAAACCAGTCTATGGAACGAATAAAGCGCTTCCCTTTCAATTTTATTTTAATCTCCTCAGGAATATTTCTTATATGTCTTTATATTGTTTCAACCCAGCAGTTTCAATCAACAAATTCATTTTCAACATTAGCTGTTACGTTTGACCTTACTATAACTTTAACTCTTACATATTACTTTTTCATTGGCCGAAAATATAAGTTAACTCCATGGACGATAATTCCGGTTTACATAGTTTCATTAATAGCTGCTAACTCTATAATTCCAACGTCTAATCATCAGTTTTTTTCATATTTCAAAGAGCTTCTTATAATTCCTGAGCTGTTTATCATTGGATTGTTATTTGCAAAGATTCGTATTGTAATTAAAGAATTCAGAAGCATAAATTATATTACTACTGATTTTATTGAGCAACTTTACAGGGCAATTGATAAAGCTGTTAATAGTAAAATCATAAGTTCTATATTTACTACTGAGCTATCTATTGTATTTTATGCAGCTACTTTCTGGAAAAATAAGAAGGAGGTTTACCTTGAACAATCATTTTCTACAATTCATAAAAAAACGGGATACTCGGTATTCTGGTTTGTAATAATATTAATGACAATTGTTGAAACGTTTTCGTTGCATATTTTCATAGGGAAATATAGCAATATTGCAGCATGGATTCTCACGGCTTTAAGTTTTTACGGAGTGATATTTTTAACTGCGGATTTTTCTGCAATGGTAAAAAGACCTATTATTATTACAAATGATTCTATCTATTTAAGAAGCGGAATGAGATGGAGAGTTATAATTCCCTTAGATAAAATTACATCATTGCAGAGTATCAAAAATTTCAAAGATGACTCGAAAGAATATTTAAATATTTCTGCGGTTAAACAACCGAATGCTTTATTGATAACAAATAAATATGTTGAAGTAAAAGGACTTTACGGAATTACAAAACACACAACTAAAATTGCTTTCAGTATAGATGATTACAACATGTTAGACCGAATTTATAAACAGAACAAGGGTTATAAATCTGAAGTGATAAATTCCTGAATCTTACCTTTGATTTCATCTCTTATAATACTTATACTTTTCAATTTTTCTTCGTGGTTACCTGTAAGTTTTGATGGGTCAGCAAAAGACCATTGAATTCTTTTTCCTCCGCCTGCAAATACGGGGCATTTATCTGCTGCTTCTTTTTCACAGACAGTAATCACATAATCAAACTCCTCACCTTTTTCATACATTTCAAATACACTTTTGGTTTTGTTAGACGATATCTCTATACCCGCTTCTTTCATAGATTCAACAACAAGAGAATTTAGAACTCCCGGCTCTATACCTGCGCTTTGTGCTTCGAACTTATCTCCTGCGAGATAATTAAGAAACGCCTCAGCCATCTGGCTTCTTGCACTGTTGTGAATGCAGACAAATAGTACTTTAACTTTATCCAATATGTTTTTGAGTTTGAAAATTCTTGCGCCATTTTAATGCGACATTTACTAATAGAATTAATACAGGAACTTCAATCAGCGGACCTATAACAGCTGCAAATGCAACTCCGGAGTTTATACCGAACACTGCTATTGCTACGGCAATGCCGAGTTCAAAGTTATTTCCTGCTGCGGTAAATGCAAGGGATGTACTCTTGGCATAATCAGCACCTGCTCTCTTCGCAATAAAAAAAGCGCTGAAGAACATAATGACAAAGTAAAAAATTAAAGGGATTGCAATACGTAGCACATCAAATGGAATTTGAACTATTAAATTTCCTTTATATGAAAACATCACAAGAATTGTAAATAATAATGCGGTGAGAGTTATTGGACTTATTTTCGGGATGAATACTTTCTCGTACCAGTCTTTTCCTTTCATCTTTATAAGAGTATATCGAGAGATTATCCCTGCTATAAACGGAATTCCCAGATATATAAATACACTCTGTGCTATTTGTGAAATGCTTATATCTACAATTGCATTCTGTAATCCAAACAACGGAGGTAGAATTGTTACAAATATATACGCGTATATACTATAGAACAAAACCTGAAAGATACTATTGAATGCAACTAGCCCTGCAACGTATTCATTATCTCCTTTTGCCAGATCGTTCCAAACAATTACCATTGCAATGCATCGGGCAATTCCAATCATTATCAGGCCAATCATGTATTCAGGTTTATCTGGTAAAAAAATTATTGCAAGCGCAAACATTAAGGCGGGACCGATTATCCAGTTCTGCAATAAAGAAATTCCGAGAATTTTCTTATTAGCGAATACTTCATGGAGCTTTTCAAATTTTACTTTTGCTAAAGGAGGATACATCATTAAGATAAGTCCTATCGCAATCGGAATATTTGTTGTGCCTGACTGAAACTTATTAATAAAATCTGCTGTGCCCGGTATAAAATATCCTATAGCTACTCCAAGCGTCATTGCAGAAAAAATCCAAATCGTCAGATATCTGTCTAAGAAAGATAACCTTTTAACTTTTTCAGTGTTTTCCAAATTTTGCTCCGTTCAAAATTTATTCTATTAAGTAAATCAGAGTTCTTACCATCACTCCAGCAGATTTTTCCGCTGCCGGAGTTATATGGTGAAGAATTAACATAAACCGTTACTACATTATCGCAATCTTTACAGCAATCCATTTTTAACAATTAAATATTTTAGCAGCAGCCTGCTCCCGGTTCACAGCAAGGTTTCTCTGCATAAACATTTACACTTATTATTGCAGCATCAGAATCTTTAAACTTCTTCAGTTCATCTTCAGAAATGTACTTCAGCATTATTTCATCGGGGACATCAATGGCTTTTTCCTTTTGTAGTTCGATTTTCTTAAATCCTGTCTTAGCAATAATATCAAGATATTCATTTTTTTGAATCGCACCTGATACACAACCCGCATACATCTCTGCAGCTTTTTTAATTCCTTCAGGAAGCTCGCCGTTTATAACGATATCCGATACAGAAAAATGCGCTCCGTTCTTCATAACTCTGTACATTTCTGCAAATGCTTTTTCTTTATCCGGTACAAGATTTAAAACACAGTTGCTTACAATCACATCCACTGATTTATTCGGAAGCGGCATATCTTCAATTTCTCCCTGTATAAACTCAACATTGTTGAAGCCAAGCTTTGCATTATTTTCTCTTGCCTTCTTTATCATTTCATCTGTAAAATCCAGACCGATAACTTTTCCCTTTTCACCTGCAATTGCTCTTGCAATAAATACATCGTTACCTGCCCCTGAACCTAAATCAAGCACTGTATCTCCTTCTTTAATCTGCGCAAACTCTGTTGGAAGTCCGCAGCCTAACCCTAAATCAGCATCGGGAGTATAACCTTTCAGCTTGGAATAATTTTCGGCAAATACTGCATAGTCAACTGTATCGCAGCATCCCGTTGCTCCGCAGCATGATGACTGGTTTTGAGTTTTTGATTGCTTTGCAATCGCTCCATATTGTTTTTTTACTACTTCTTTTATTTCTTCTGCTGTTTGCATATTTTAATTTCCTTTCGTTTGTTGTTAGAATTAATTTTAAAATGTGTCAGGACATTTTACTGTTAACAGCAATTCTTATTAAAGTTTTTGTTGAGGGTTTTTAGTTTTTCAGTGTAAGTATTTAAGAGTTCCAGTTTTTCGTTAAGGACTTTCCAGTCGATGCAGTAACATGATTTTTGCCCGTCTATCGTTCCCTGAACTAGTCCCGCTTTCTTCAACTCGTTTAAGTGCTGAGATACAGTTGATTGTGAGAGAGGCATAACTTCAACTATCTCTCCGCAGATGCACATGTTTTTCTCTGCAAGCTTGTTGAGAATTGAAATCCTTGCAGGATGAGAAATTGCCTTAGCAAAATCCGCTATCTCCTGCTCATGCTCTGTAAAGCTTTCTTTTTTAGGTGCTGCCATTTAATGTAAAATCCTTTCTATTATCGTATATCGTAAAAATACGATTAATGTTTCAATGTTTCAAGATAAAAGTGGCATAAAAATAAAACTATATTAAGTCTAAATATAAATATTGATTTTATCATATATTTATGATACAAATCATATTTTGAAAACGAAATTATATTTATTTTTATAAAACTGATTATGAAAAATTCTCTTTTTGTACGTCACGTAATTCCATTTATACAATGGTACGGACTGATGATTGTTATTTCCATTTGTCTGGATTATTTACTACATCGAATGCAAATAGCTTCGTTAAGCTATTATCTGGGTTACTTCGGAACTGCTCTGGTATTGATTTCATTTCTCTATTCACTTCGAAAAAGAAAAGTAATTTCCTCCGGTTCACCTAAAACACTATTAAAGATGCATGAGTATCTTGCATGGATTGGTACAATTTTAATTATAGTACATGGGGGCATTCACTTTAACGCATTGCTGCCATGGCTTGCAATTCTGATGCTGCTTATTACTTTGGGAAGCGGCTTAGTCGGTAAATTTCTACTCAAAGATACTAATGAAGCTTTCAAAATGAAAAAAGCGGAACTTGTAAAATCCGGTTTAAGTAATGAAGAAGCAGATAAGAAATTATTTTTTGATTCCATCACCGTTGATGCAATGAAGAAATGGAGGGTAGTTCATTTACCCATAACTTATCTGTTAGGCATTTTGTCTTTAATTCACATAGTCACAATAATCATGTTCGCAAAATGAAGAAGATAATTTTTATTCTGATAACCGGTTTGGTAGTATGGGCTGTAATTGAGTATCCTAAGCAAATGGTAAACCCGGGCGATTTAATTGCGGGACATCAAAAATTAAGTAATGATTGTTATTCCTGTCATAGACCATTCTGGGGGATATCTAATGATAAGTGTATTACATGTCATAAAATATCTGAAATAGGAAAATTAAAGAATTCAACCGATAGTAATTCAAAAAAAGATAAATCATTATTTCATGAAAATCTTACAAGCCAAAACTGCGCATCTTGTCACACAGATCATATGGGAATTAAACCTGATACTAAACTTAGTAATTTTAAACATGATTTATTATCCACTGATATAAAAAATAACTGCAGTGATTGCCATACAAAACCAAGCGATAAGCTGCATATTCCGTTATCATCATCATGCAATAATTGTCACGTAACTACAGGATGGAAACAATCAGTAAAATTTAATCATGATATGATATCTGGTGCTGATAAAAATAATTGTATAACCTGTCACCAAAAACCCGGTGATTCGTTTCACCAGGGTCTCCTCGATAATTGCAATAAATGCCATACAACTAATAAATGGTCTCCGGCTAATTTCAACCACTCATCATATTTCTTGCTCGATAAAGACCACAATGCAAAATGTAACGTTTGTCATACATCCAGTAATTACAAAGAATACACGTGTTACGGATGCCATGAACATACCCAAAGTAATATTTTAAAAGAACATGATGAAGTCAGCGGTAATATTAATGATTGCGTATCCTGTCATACAAGTGGAAATAAGCATGATATGAAAGATGGAAATGAAAATAATGAGCGTGACGGTAAAGAATCAAAACATGAAAGTAAAAAAAGAGAAAATGACGATGATGATGACTAATAAGAACATAAGTATTTTAAATTAATACTTATTTGATACATGCGAGTGTATCACCTTCCATTCGTTATTTATTTTTGAAAAAGTAGTGCTTTCAATTGCATTCATGGTAATATCTTTGTCGCTCATCTTTCCATCAAACGATATTTTATAAACAGCTACGCCTAAGCTTTTATCTTCAGAAATAATTACCATCAGATCTTCTATATTAAAACTTTTTCCCTGCCAGGAATCTTTTTTCAGGAAATCAATAAATTGTTCTTTATTCATTACAGCAGCATTATCGGAGAAATAAATGAAGTCATCAGTGAGCATTAACGAAAATTTTTCCCAGTCCTTACTATTGAAGGCATTATAATATTCGTTAAGTTTTAAACTGATTTGTTGTTTATCTTCTGACATAATCTTATTAATTATTTCAGTAAAATTAGCTTAAATGAAATAATCTTTCAAAGAAACTTTTATCCGTTTGTGAAAAACTTCCCTTAGTATTCCGGTCTGTACATTTTTTCTTTAACAAACGCCTCAATATTCTTTGGTCTTGAAACCTGTGCAAGTTTATTATCAAAAACATATTCGGCAATCTTTACTGCCATATCTGCTTCCACCTGCAATATTTTTTTGATAGGAGGAAAAACCAGTCCGTTCTCCAGTTCTTCACCGCTTAATTGAGATGCCAAAGCAGTAGCTGCAGTTATGAACATTCCATCTGTAACTCTTTTCGCCTTCGTTGCAAATATTGCAAGTCCCATTGCCGGAAAAATATAAACATTGTTCCCCTGCCCGGGAGTATATGTTTTACCATTAAGTACAACCGGGTCAAAAGGACTTCCGGCTGCAAATATTGCTCTTCCTCCGCTGTATGTGTACGCTTCTTCAGCTGTGCATTCAGATCGTGAAGTCGGATTTGAACAAGGAAAAATTATCGGCTTCTCATTTATTGCAGACATCAACTCAATTACTTCTTTAGTAAATGCTCCTTTCATTGTACTCAGACCGATTATCGCAGTCGGCTTTATAGAAAGTATTGCTTCAGCAAAATTATTCGTAAATTTATCATTGGCAGCAAATGTAACTTTATGCCCCGCAAGGTCAGTTCTGGATTTTGTAACCAATCCTTTACTATCAAACAGCCAGATTCTATTATGTGCATCCTCTTTCGATATACCATTAAGCATCATAATTTTTATCAGTAAATCAGCTATGCCAATTGAAGCAGCACCTGCACCGAGGAATAAAAACTTCTGCTCTGTAATGTTCTTCTTAGATGCTTTGCTTGCAGCAAGCAGACCTGCAACTATAACGCTTGCTGTTCCCTGAATATCATCATTAAAAGTGCAGACTTTATTTCTATATTTATCTAAAATATCTATTGCATTCACTCCTGCAAAATCTTCCCACTGAATACAGATATCAGGAAAAACCTCATTTGCAGCTTTTACAAATGTTTCTATAAAATCATCATATTCCTTCCCTCTCACTCTGTGCTTCTTTAATCCGGGATATAATGGATCATGTAATAACTCTTCATTATTTGTCCCTACATCAAGCACAATAGGCAATGTATATTGCGGCGGAACACCGGCACATGCTGTGTATAAAGATAGCTTTCCTATAGGAATTCCCATTCCTGATATTCCTAAATCACCAAGTCCCAGAATTCTTTCTCCGTCTGTAACAACTGCAAACCGCACATCTTCCTGCGGCCAGTTCTTCATAATGTTCTTTATCTTTTTCTTATCATAATTCTCGATTGATATATACATACCTCTCGGTCTTCTTAAAATATGTCCGAACTTAAGACAAGCTTCGCCTACTGTCGGCGTATAAATAATAGGCATGTACTTTACGGGATTATCCATAACAGTCCTGAAAAATAATGTCTCGTTATTATCAAGAAGCTGTGCAAGAAAAACATATCTGTTAATCGGTTTTGATATGAATTCGATTTGTTCGTTTATGCGGAGTAACTGTGTATCGAGAGATTCGACTGCAGTAGGAAGCAGTCCTGTAAGTTTATACTTTTCTCGTTCTTCTAATGTAAATGCCGTGCCTTTATTACGCAGCGGGTCCTGAAGAATTTTGTATCCCGTTTTATCCATTTTTTACAAAATTAATTTATAAATCTGCTATCCTATTAAATAATGACCGTTGATAATTCTCTGTGCAGAGTAAGGTACTAATATGAAAGCATCTGAAATCCTTTCGTATGAAAGGTACAAATTTAATTAAGCATAGTTATTTTGAAGTACATGCGCACCTTTGTGCCTTATGCTGATTGTAAGATAAAACATACCGAGCATTAGAAGAAGCAATGCTGACCATAATGTAAGGAGCTTTTCACCAAATGGAGGTACTAATAAAATGACAAATGAAAATATAATCCCCGCAATACATAAAGCTGTCAGCGCTCCGCGGCTCATCCATCCGAAAGATTTGAATTCAACAACTCTCCCAATAATTGCAACACATCTGAACAGAAGCCATAATCCTGTGAACATAGGAACAATTGTTGCCGCGACGATTGGAGCAGTAAAGAGCACGATGACAATAACTATATTTATAAGACCGAAGCCTATATAGAATTTCCATTCCCAAAGAGTATTGATGTTTGCAACGGCGAATAGTATTTCAAAAATGCCACCGCCTAAAAATAACAATCCGAACCAAACAGTTCCGCCAAAGAAAGCTGCAGTAGGATCGCTTAAAGTGAAAGCACTTAGGATTACGAATAAAATTCCTGATGCTATTATAATTCTTCTATTGAGTTTTACACGAAGAAGTGAGGAAAGTGCCTGATTCATTTTAGTAAGTTTAAATTTATCACAGGTAAACTACCGGTTAAAAAAATAAAACCTTAATTTAAACAAGCCCCTTGTCTTATAAATTAACTTATTACTTTGAACTACTTTATTTTTGATGAGTAGTTTTTATCAAAATATTTCAGATACTCACCGCTCATGACTTTGCGCCACCACGGTTCATTATCTATGTACCACTTAATTGTTTTTTCTATTCCTTCAGGAAACTGATACTTCGGCGCCCATCCAAGTTCACTCATAATCTTGCTTGAGTCTATTGCATATCTTCTGTCATGTCCCGGTCTGTCTTTTACATAGGTAATTTGTTCTTCACCTTTGCCGAGCTTTTCAAGTATAAGCTTTACAATATCTATGTTGTACCATTCATTATTTCCGCCGATGTTATAAACTTCACCTATCTTTCCTTTTTCAAGAACAGTTGCAATACCCGAGCAGTGGTCTTCCACATACAGCCAGTCGCGGACATTCTTGCCGTCACCGTATACGGGAAGCTTTTCTCCGTCCAATGCTTTTGCAATCATCAGAGGAATTAACTTCTCAGGAAACTGATAAGGTCCGTAATTATTTGAACACCTTGTAATTAATATCGGAAGTTTATGTGTATGACAATAAGCATTACAGAGTAAATCTGCCGATGCCTTGCTGGCTGAGTAAGGACTATTTGTTGTAAGCGGAGTAAGCTCCGTAAATTTTATTTCTTTCTTATCTTCAGGAAGCGAACCGTAAACTTCATCGGTTGAAACCTGCAGATATTTTTCAAGCTTTAAATTTTTTGCAGCATCAAGTAATACCTGTGTACCAAGTACATTCGTAACGACAAACTCTCTTGAGCCCAGAATGCTTCTATCCACATGAGACTCTGCTGCGAAATTTATAATTGTATCTATGTTGTTATCCTTAATCGTACTTTCAACAACATCCTTATCGCAAATATCACCTTTTATAAATTTATAATTGGAATGATTTTCTATATCAGTAAGATTTTCAAGATTGCCCGCATAAGTTAGCTTATCAAAATTGAAAATTTTATAATTATAATTCTCTAACATGTATCGAACAAAGTTCGAACCTATAAATCCTGCCCCGCCGGTTACTAAAATATTTTGCATCTTGAGTTGAGTTAAATTAAAATTATCTGAAGAACAGTCCTACATTGATTGTAAGATTTACATTAAAGCCGTCAGGTTTCACTCCGTCAGGAACGCCTGTGGTTACAACATTATCTTCAACTTTCCAGTCACCGTGTGATGATAATAGATATCCTGCATTTAATTTAGCATACATAAATCCTGTAAGCTTTGCTCCGAAACCTAATGTCGGCTGCGCTGTAAAAACTCTCGTCTTTAACTCACGCGAGTAATCTGATGTTGAGCCGTTATAATTTCCCCAGATGTTAGACCATGTTGGAGCGGTTGTGCTGCTTTGATATAGCTTCAGTTTATATTCGCCTGTACCAAATGAAGAGCCGAGAGTAACATCAAGTACTGAACCGAATCTCATAACATAATCAAGTGTTAATCCGCCTTCGCCATATTCTACAGTTGCTGTTTTTGTATATGATAAATTGTTTGAAGTTACTTTTCCTGAAGTAGTTGTAGAAAACCCTCTTCCGAATCCTCCGATGCGAAGCCATTTAAAATTTTTAAATGGAATATCAATAAATCCGCCGCCGCCAAAGTAAACGACTCCGTTGCTCAAAGCAGGAAGTCCTGAACTCACTAACATTGTATTAAGGTCATCGAATTTTACACCCTGGTAACCGACTGTAGGACCGCCGCCGATTGAAAAAGCTCCACCCGGAAGCTGTGCAAATGCATTTGCTGAAATAATCAGAAGAATGGTTAAAAGTATTTTTTTCATATTACAATATCGATAAAATGTAAAAGGGATAAAAGTTAAAATTTTAGGCTGCGGAAATGTTGTTCGCCGCGGCGAATATTTTTTAAAAAGTCGGAAAAAAGTCGGATTCTTTTTATTTAAGATTTAAGAATTCAGATTTAAGATTTCCCAGTTTAATCTTTTCCCTGTTTAAAAAATATAAAAAGTCGGATTATTGTCGGATTTTTAAAAGTCCGTTATTGTTTTTTCAATTATGAAAATTTTCATATTCATATTTAGTTGAAAAAAAGTCGAATTTTTAAATTTCAAATTTCAGATTTTAAATTTCAAATTTACAAAATGAAAGAAGTCGGGTTTTCTAAACCCATTGTTGTTTTTACAATTCTGAAATTTTTCAATTTCAAATTTAGTCGGAGAAAAGTCGGATTTTCTAAACTCGAAACAAGAACTTGAAATTTGAAACTTGAAACTCGTAATTGAATATGTCTGATTATTATGTAAAGTTGAAATCTGCTTTTACAAAAATTACTCCTATACAAGATAATTGATTTCTATAAAATTTAAAAATGATTCTTACCTAATAGTAGTAATAGGTTTATTTTTTTTCTTGACATAACAACTCATTTTTAAAACTGCGCATTAATACCAATCGTTGGCAATGTGCCGATGCTGTTATTCGTCTCAATTTCCCGTTTGAACTTATTCCACTTATATCCGGAAATATTTTTCTTGTTCAAAACATTCTGAATATCTATATACGTTACAAGCGACCACTTCTTAAAATTCCATCTTTTATCAACTCTCACATCAAGCCTGTTATAATCAGGCAGACGCGCAGAATTATAATTTGCAACATCAACTGTGCCGTCCGTTGGATTTATCGGAGTGTAAGGTCGGCCGCCGTTGTATCTGAACTTTACTCCCGTTTCCCATCCCTTACCGAGTATTGCCCCTGCATTCGCAGAGAATAAAAATCTGTTATTAAAATCACTCTCTCTTTCAACTCCGTCAAGCGCAATGAACTTAGCATCGAAGTAAGAAAAGTTTATTGTTCCGTAATATTTATCAGTCAGTGATTTCTGGAAGAAAAACTCTATACCTTTTGAGTATCCGCCCCCTGCAGAAACAAGCGGCTCTAAACCAAAGTCACCCACATTCTGAAAATCCCCTCCTTGATTTGCAAGTATAAGATAATTTCTAACTGTGCTTGCAGGATAATCGGAATACTTTTTATAATAACCTTCGATAGAAAACTTCATATCATTGGTTAATATATATTCTATTCCCCCAACGTAATGCTCGGCTTTTATATTTTTTAAATTTTTATTCTGGTCGTTTGAAACCAGCCAGATGTATGAAGGCGACTGATAAAAAATTCCGTATGCCGCGGTGAGACTTAGCTTTCCCGTAACAGGAACATTAACCGAAAATCTTGGTGAGAAATAATTTTTATTATTTATAAATGCAAAGTAATCATATCGTACCCCTGCATTAATTTTTATTCCGCCGAAAATTTTCTTTGTTAAATTTACGAATGAATAAACTTTGTAAGTATTATCGTCATTGGAGAAATCCAGCCCGGGAATTACATAAGGCTCATTGGTTTCAGGATTGATTACCAGAGTTGTATCCTGCCTTAAATAAACTTTATTGTTAAAATTTATAAAGCTTCCGCTTACTCCTGCTTCCAGGCTTGTTGTGTTTGTTGGCGACCAGAAATATTCGTACTTTAAACTCGTCGCAGATTCTTTAGCAGTATTAGAAAATCTCTCGGCAAAGTTAGAATCTCTTGCGGAGTTATCGAAGCTGGTGTAATTTCTTGTAAGATTTAAAAGCGAATAAGAATTTTTATTTAATAAAGACTTCAATTCAAATCCGTTTGTATATCCCCACTGATTTGTTTTCAAAATGTCTTCGTTATCCTGCCTGTCTTCAAGCTTATCATTATTAAATCTTACCTTATCAAAATTTGCCACAGCGTTTACTGTAAGAAATTGTGTTTTGCTTAAATCATAGGTAATTTTTCCCTGCACAGTTGAGTACTCGGGAATAAATCCAAAACCCGCAGCGCTGAAAATCAAATCAAGATAACTTCTGTTTGCAGAGAGCAGCCAGGAACCTTTTTTATTTGCGAAGGGAGATTCAAATGTTGCTGCAAATCCCGTTGCAGATAAATTAATATCACCAAAGAATTTCTCCCTGCTTCCCTCTCTTAATTTGATATCAAGAACAGATGAAAGTTTATCGCCGTACTTAGGTGAAAATCCACCTGTCAGGAAATTTACTTCGCGAATAAAATTTAAACTGATAAGGCTTATCGGTCCTCCTGTTGCGCCTTGTGAGCCGAAGTGATTAATATTCGGTATAGGTGAGTTATCAACGAGAAATAGATTTTCAGAAGGCGCGCCGCCGCGAACAATTAAATCGTTTCTTCCGTCATTTACAAACGAAACTCCCGGAAGAGACTGAACAACTCTGCCTATGTCTTCAAAGCCGCCGGGCGTTCTTCTTATCTCTTCGTACTGAAGATTTTTTATTGAAGTGGTAATATCATTTGGCTTGGCAAATCTTTCATCCTGAACAAGAATTTCTTCTGTGGAAACACTTTCTAACTCGAATATTAAATCAGTAAACGAACCTGAGTTAACGATAACATTATCTGCTAACCGTGTTAAATAACCGATTGAAGTTACTTTGATGGTATATCTTCCGACAGGTACTGAATCGAGCTTGAATGAACCTGCGTCATCTGTACCTGTTTTAACTTTCAATTCCTGAATTTCGATTACTGCACCTGCTACGGGCTGCTTATTTAAAATATCGAGTACTTTACCTGTTATAGTTGATGTATTTTGAGAAAAAACAGAAGTGCCTGTGAAAAGGAAAAAGAAAAGAAGTACTTTATTAATCATTTGGGGTAATAATGTTTGGTTACATATCTTAATAGCAAAAACCATACTAAAAGTTCCTTATACTAATGGATACGAATAAATACGAATTAATATTTTTTAAGAGATGAATCAACAGTATCGCTCCATCTGTTAATACCGCCTGACATATTTGAAACCTTGGTAAATCCTCTGCTTGCAAAATGAAATGCAACGTTGCCGCTCCTTACTCCGTGATGACACATAAATATAATTTCTTCCTCTTCATCAAATTCATGCATGCGGTTTATTATATCTTCCATAGGATAATGCTCGGCAAAATCAATTGAGCATATCTCAAGCTCGCTTTTTTCACGAACATCTATCAATCGAAATTTTTCTTTCCTCTCAAATTTTGCCTTAACTTCCTCAGGTGTTAATTTTAAGTACAGCATATTTTCTCCTTAAATAAAAAAGGCGAAGTAAAAAACTTCGCCCAATATTTTTTAACTTACAACTTTATGAAACTTTTAACTTTATACTTTATACTTTACAAACTTTATGAACCTTATAAACTTTTAACCTTATTCCATTACGCCATTACTTCTTCATATTTTCTTTCATCAAAGATAAGCTCTTTGCAAAGCTGTTTTCCTTTTTCATCTATTTTATACAAAGGCATAATTTTACTTGCGTGAACAATTGCCATATCAAGTCCCGCTTCAACTGCATAATGAAGGAAGACAGAATTCAATACGTGCCTTATATGCGGACTTAAACCGAACGAACAGTTACTCAATCCCAAAATTGTTTTTGCCTTCGGCATAATTCTTTTTATTTCTCTTATTGCACCGATTGTATTTATACCGCTGTCTCTTAAATCTTCCGTACCCGAACCTAGTGGAAAGGTAAGAGCATCAAATATTAAATCTTCTTCTCTGAAATTGTGCACTTCAACAGCGTGATCTCTTATTCTTTTTGCAACGGAAATTTTCTTTTCTAAAGTTGTTGCCTGACCTTCTTCATCAATTGAAAGTACTATTACTGCTGCTCCGTAATTTTTTGCAAGCTCAAGAATTTTATCAGCCTTCTCAACTCCGTCTTCAAAGTTAATGGAATTGATAATAGCTTTACCTGCATAATTTTTTAAAGCCACTTCGATAACGTTTACTTCAGTCGAATCAATCACCAATGGAATTGATACCGCTGTGTTAAATCTCTTCATCACTTCTTCCATATCTTTCATTTCATCTCTGCCTACGTAAGCAACGCATACATCAAGCACGTGAGCGCCTTCTTTGATTTGCTCCTTAGCCATATTAACCATTGAATCATAATCATCTTTTTCAAGCAGCTGCTTAAATTTCTTTGAGCCGTTTGCATTACATCTTTCTCCCACCATCAATGGGGCAGGAGTCATTATCATTGGAACGGAAGTATAAATCGATGATACTGCCGGAGTGTATTCCCAGTCAGTTCTCTTTGGTATATATTGTTCAGAAATTTCTGCAAGCTTTGTTATATGACCGTCATGAGTACCGCAGCATCCGCCGACAATTCCGACACCCAAATCACCAACAAAGTGTGACATCCATTTCTTCATTTCATCGGGAGATAAATGATAGTGAGCATGACCGCCTACGTTTTCAGGAATTCCTGCATTAGGCATACAGAAAACAGGAAGCGGAGAGTTCTGGCACAAATATCTTATATTCTCTTCCATCTCTTTGGGACCTGTTGCGCAGTTCATTCCTATTATGTCTATAATATCATATGGCTCAAGAGTTGTAAGCGCAGAAGAAATTTCCGAGCCCATTAACATTGTTCCCATTGATTCAACTGTTACGGATGCAATCACAGGGAGTTTTCTTTTCTTCTCTCTGAACAATCTTCTTGCCGCTGATAGCGCGCACTTCATTTGTAATAAATCCTGACAAGTTTCTATACAAAATAAATCAACACCGCCATCGTATAATCCTGACATCTGTCTGTAGAAAGATTCTTCCATAGCATCGAATGTAATATGTCCGAGTGATGGAAGCTTTGTTGTCGGTCCGACTGAACCTGCCACATATCTTGGTTTTGCATTTGTGGTAAACTGATTAGCGCATTCTTTGGCAAGCTCTGCAGCTTTCTTAGAAAGCTCGTAATCTAAATTTGCTATGTTATATTCTGTCAGCACGATTGAGGCTGAACCAAATGTATTTGTCTCAATAACATCTGCTCCTGCTGTAAGGAATGTTGTGTGAAGCCGTTTAACCGCATCGGGTTTTGAGATGCACAGGTATTCGTTGCAGCCTTCAAGGTCTTTTCCGCCAAAATCATCAGCAGTTAGTCCATAGGTCTGAAAATTGGAACCTGTTGCTCCATCGAAAACAACTATCTTTTCTTTAACTAAATCTAAAAAATTTTTCATATTCAGTAAAATTAATCTTATGGCTTTAGGTTTTCAAGCCAATTGCAAGTGATACAAATTCTTCTTTTAATCACCATAATCCTCTCCTTTTATATCCTTTCCTTTTTGCCGTTTTTCATCGTAGTTTCCGAATGTAAACCTGACATTCAAGCTCACGCTTCTTCCCATAGAGCCTGTGGACCTTGAGAATTCTTCAAAGCCGCTTCGTATATAAGTATTTTCAAAACTGGAGGAATTAAATATATCGTCTAAACTTAAGTAGAGAGATAATTTTCTATCGAAAAAGTTCTTTCCCAAACTAAAACTCAGCGATGAAAAAGGTTTTACATCTGTAAGCGCAGAAAAATTGTATTTTGCATAGTACAGACTAAGACTTGCATCTATTACTTCAGGATTAGAGTACCCTCCCCATACACTAAGATTATATGAAATTCCATCAGTTGATGCATTAAGAGAATCATCCCCGTATATTTTTTTTCCGATTCTGCCATACAAATTCGTGTTCCAGAATTCACCTATTGTCAAACTTAGACTGCCATCTGTTCCGTATTCATTCGAGTAACCGTTATTTCTATATTGTGAACGTGTATAGATGGAGTCTATATATCTTAAATTCTGAATCAGATTTGTATTATGCTTAAAAAAGAAATTTGTGTTGATATTATTTTTACCTAACGGCTTAGTAAATTTAAATTCAAAGGAATGTGTATAAGCCGGCTGCAGCTCCGGATTTCCGGTTGTAAGATTATATATATCTCTTTTAATCGGAAACGGATTCAACACGTTAAAGCGCGGACGTTCAATTCTTTTACCGTATGATAATTGAATCTGAGTATTATCACTGAAATATTTTGTAACCAGCATTGAAGGGAAAATATCAAACTGATAATTTGTGAACTGAGAACCTGTATTAACCAAACCCCGCATATCGGAATATTCAATTCGCAGCCCCGGTTTAAAGTGAATACTATTTGTGTTGTAAGTCAGAGTTCCATAATATGAGTAAATGCTTTCAGTAAATTCATAATCAGACGAAAATGAACCGGATGTATCTAAATTAAAATAATTGTTATTTTCTCTTTTATATGAGTCTTTAAAACCGGTTTCGAATTTCACATCGTCGCTGATTTTTTTTGAGTAATCCAACTTAATATTATAATTGTTATTTTTTATATCGGAAGTTCCGCTTGTAAATGGAGTTGATACGTTACCTATTACCTGTACCTGATCAAAATCTGAATTGTATTTAGTGTTGCTGAGATTGAATTCTAAATTCACTTCATCTTTTCCAGTTATTTCCTTCTGATTTATATAGCCGACGAAAGAATAATCTTTATTATCGTTGTTGTTATTTCTAAAAAGCTGCTGAATAAAATCAGGCTGATAAGAATATTGGCGGTAGCTTTTGCTATCCGAAGTATTCTTGGAAACATTTAATACCCCCTCAAGTCCAAAGTATAGATTTTTGTTAATGTCATATATAATTCCGGGATTTATTCTGTACGCATTTGTTGTATTTGTATTCGTATCATTTGAAATTAATAACATTTCTCCCGTTGAAATATTTTTTCTTGTGCTATAACTGTAATTTTTAGGATTAAATAACCTTTCAGAAGTATTTAAAAAAAAGCTGGACTTGTCTTTTTTAAAATTAACCGACTGATTCAGATTTGCATAATTGTTTGAATTTCCCCAACCGCCTATTGAAACTTTATATTTCGCTTCTTCTATTTTTTTTAATACTACATTTATTACCCCGTCTATCCCTTCAGCTTCATATTTAGCCGGAACAACTGTCATCACTTCAACTTTTTCTATCATATCAGTTGGTATAGAGCGCAAGTCTCCATATATATTCTGTTCTCTTCCGTCAAATAAAATTTTCACCGAATTCCCCCTGAGCAACACGTTTTCTCCGTCAACTGAAACCATCGGAATTTTTTTCATCAGCTCAAGCCCGTTTGGTCCCGGATCTATTTTCATCTTAGAAATATCGTAAACCATTTTATCATCCTCTATATGCATAAAATCTTTCTGCGCCTCTACATTTATCACATCAGTAGATGTAATTTTAGTAGAAAGAAAAATAGTATCGTTTATTATAGATGCAGAAACATCAGGAGAAATTTTCTTTTTAATCCGGGTGTATGCACTGTCATCAATTATTAAATTATAATCTCTTCCATGGGCAAGAGTGATACATGCAGTACCGGAAAAATCAGTTGTGCTCTGTTTTAAAAACCCGTCTGTTTTTTTAAATGATACAATACGAAGATTCATATTCGGAACATACACACCGGAATCATTCACAACTACCACACAATAGTTAAGCGAATCTGAAGTCTGAGAATATACATGAGAGGTAGAAATTACAAATAAAAACAGGAAAGAAAGGAAGATTTTCATTAAAATTATTTTGTTGTAAAAATTAAGCCCAAATACATATAAATTCAAGCATATAAATCTTAGATAAGACAAAAACTTACGGTGAAAGTTTAACATTTTTTATCACTGCCTAATTAATTTTTATTTTTCTATTTTCTAATATAAATTAAGCATGAGAAAAATTCTTTTTTTAATACTCAGTATTTCATTAAATTGTTTCGCTCAGAATCCTGACATACAAATTCAGAATGCATTCCCGAATATTAATGTTGATTTTCCCGTAGTGCTCACCCACGCAGGAGATAACACAAACAGAATTTTCCTTGCCAGCTTATACGGAAAGATTTATGTTTTTCCGAACGATTCAAATGTTTCTGTATCTCAAAAGAAAATTTTTCTCGACATAGTGAACTTAGCAAGATACGACGGGGAGATGGGACTGCTTGGAATCGCTTTTCATCCCAACTACACATCGAACGGTTACTTTTATGTAAACTATAATAATGTAAATGACGGGCGCACAACCATTTCAAGATTTTCAAGAAGCGTTGGCGATCCTGATAAAGCAGATTCACTCTCTGAACTGAAGCTGTTAGAAATTTATCAGCCTTATGATAATCACAAAGGTGGGCAGATGATGTTCGGCGCTGACGGATATTTGTATATAGGAATGGGCGACGGCGGAAACCAGGGGGACCCCGGCAACCGTGCTCAAAATAAAGATACCCTCCTTGGAAAAATTTTACGTATAGATATAAACAATACTTCCGGAGGAAACAATTATGCAATACCTTCAGATAATCCCTTTGCAATCAGCGGCGGAGCAAAAGAAGTTTATGCATACGGATTTAGAAATCCCTGGAGATTTTCTCAGGACCCTGTTACGGGATTAATTTATGTTGGAGATGTCGGCCAAAACAATTATGAAGAAGTCGATATTCTGCAGAATGGAAGAAATTATGGATGGCATATCACTGAAGGATTTCATTGTTATAATCCATCCTCGGGCTGCGATACTTCGGGAATCACGATGCCGATAAAAGAATACAATCATACAGGAGGTAATTGTTCTATAATTAGTGCCGGAGTTTACAGAGGGCAGCGGAGACCTGAGCTCACAGGCGCATACATCTATGGAGATTATTGCTCCGGTAAAATTTCTATGTTAAGATATACGAACGGAGTTGTATCTCAGGACTCCATGCTAATTGACACTCCGAATTTAATTATTTCATTCGGAATGGATCAGAACAATGAAATGTACTGTCTTGCACAGAACGGAAACATCTACCTGTTCAATAAAAGTACTCTTGCAACAAATGTAAATGTAAGTGTAATACCGGATGGATTATATGATGATGTGAATAACAGACTGAATATAAAAGACTCTGTGAAAATTTATTTAAGAGATAATGCATCTCCATACAGTATAATTGATTCAGCATCAGGAATTTTAGACTCGCTGACATTCACTGCTCCCGTAATTTTTAACAGAGCGTTAACGGGAAATTATTATATAGAAGTGAAGCACAGAAATTCATTGGAGACATGGAGCAGCAGTCAGGTAAACTACACCGTAGCAGTAAATACAAATTATAATTTTACATCTTCAGTTACTCAAGCCTATGGCAGCAACATGATTTTAAAAAACGGTAAGTGGTGCATTTACAGCGGAGATATAAATCAGGATGGATTTATCAACGGAAATGATTTTACATTTTACTCGGCGCAATTCGGGAGCACAGGATATTTAGCATCGGACTTAAACGGAGACGGTATTGTAAACGGAAACGACTTTACGATATTCTCGAATAATTATACTAAAGGCACCGTAAGACCATAATTTCTTTTAAAACTACTTTTACTAATTTTTTAAATTCCTCTCAATGCTTTCTTACGGATTTTTTGATTCAATATTTTTCATTCCTGTTTATGTTATCCTTTTAATTTTTTGTGCTTTCTTTGGCAACCGCCTTTCAAAACGTGAGAAAAGAATTTACGGTACAGAAAGAAATTATGAATCGCAGGGATTGCTCCAGGCATTTGTAATTTTCCTTTCTCTCCTCTACACTTTCACTTTAACAGGTGCTGCAAACCATTTCAGAGATGCAAAAACTCTTGTGGCTCAGGAAGCAGATGCAATATCCGAAGTTTACAGATGGGGAAAGCAGCTCGACAAAGAGGACTCACGAAAATTTGTCGAGATGCTTTTAGAGTATTCAGAATTCCGTTCAGATCATACACTCAGCTCCAACAAAGATAAAGCAATGGTGCTGCAGGGAAAGATGTGGGACTTTATTGTATTGAAGGAAAAAGAAGAAAAGTATTCGTATTACTCTCATAAAATTCTGGAAGCATTAAACGTTACAACACATCTTTACTGGGATAAATATTATTCAGATAAAGACAGGATTCCAATGCCTGTAATACTGTTGATATTTTTATTTTCGATGGTAGTAACATACTTCCTGGGTTATACAAATGAAAACAGGAAATCGCATTTCGTGATGAATGTTTTTACGTTTGTAGCTCTTAACCTTCTTATGATGTTTACTTTGCGTGAGCTTGATCTGCTTTACCACGGACTGATAGCAGTCAATCCTGAAAATATTAAGGACCTGGTGGGATTTTTTAAAGGGGTGCTTGAGAATTTAAAGTAAGAAAACCTCAAGAGAAATAAATTACAAATCTGAATTAATTTCACGAAAAGCTTGATCAAGCTTGAGTTTGATTACTAATTATTATTTATTTCCTACCCCATAGTATTGTAATATTAAGGCAGAAATTATATTTGCTAAAGTATTAGTAGCTAGCACTCCTAGAATTGGCAAGGATTTAGCATATAAATTTGAAATCCAACTATTGACTTTATCACCCAAAGTACCCCTAATTGGGTCTGGGGACTCATCATCAATAATTTCAAGTAGTTTCGCGATATTTTCTTTTTCAATATTTTGTTCTCTCAATTTCTCTTCAAGATTTTTTTTGTTACCTTTTGCAATTGAAGTATTAACTTTAATTTTATTATCATTTCCAACTGTAATTACGTTACCATCACCCTTTGTAATTATTGTTCGTTTCATAATATTAACAATTTGTTTTTCATTTTCTATTAGTGTTTTAATTTCAACTTCAATGCCAAATTGTTCTTCTAGTTTCAACATAAATGTTAAAAGTTGAGATCTTATTGTCGAAATAATTTGTTTTATATTAGAAGTTGATACTCTTTTATATACCCTTAAAACACTCAGTAAGGGATTTCCATTTTCATGATAGTATTGCTCTATCTTTGCTGCTACAATGTTAGGTAAAGTGAATACGACAGAATCACTTTCACTATCATCATTCGAAATATCTTCTAAAAATTTAATCCCTTGCAGTAAGTGATGGTTTGTAAGACTCCACTGAATATCTTTCTCAAAAAATTCTATCGGCACTAAAATTCCATTAAGAGATATCATTCCTGTTAATTGCGAACCTTGCACAAGATCACCTTTTACAATTGCAATAGTTTTTCTGTATTCCGGTAATAAATGTTCTTCTTTATACCCGTCTAATTCTAATGTAGTCCACTCTAAGAGTTTCTCGTTTTTTATTCTAGTTGCTAAGACTTTAGTTTTAAGTAGGGCATCTTCTACAGAAGAAGAAGAATCCATTAATTTATTTATTATATTTTCTAATAATTTCATAGAAATAAATATAACAAACTTAAAACTTTATAATGCAATAGTATTTTATGGCAGGATGGATGTTAAATTTTAAAACATAAAAGGGATCACCCGTTCTGCAGTTGGAATTGCAGAACGGGAAAAGTTCTTCGTAATTCACTAGGGGTTAATAAATTATTAGAAAGAATTATTTTTTTAATCCATTTGTCTTCTCAAAAACGCCGGCTTTTGAAAATCATCACTGATTTTAAATTCTTCTATATTCTCATCTGTATATTTTTCTTCAACGTGTTTTTCTTCGCTCAGGTCGTCATTTAATTTTATCTCTCTTCTTTGCCATGCCGGTTTATCCAGATTCTGAAGTTCATTATCTGTTATCATTGTAGTAATTTTCGGAGCGTAGTTAGGTTTTATTTCTACAACCTTTGCTTCGCCGTTACCATTGAGTTTTGCTTGTTTTCTATTGAAACCGGTTGCAATAACTGTAACCATAATTTCATCTTTCATTGAATCATCTTTAACCATACCTGTTATAAATGCAGCATCTTCTCCTGCAGCTTCCTGAATGATAGAATTGATTTCGTTCAATTCATGAATGCTGATCTTAGAATAACTAACATTCGTAAGAACACATTCAGAACCTGCTATATCAATTAAATCAAGAAGCGGATTTGATAATGCAGCGGCGGCAGCTTTTGCAGCTCTGCCTTCACCTGTTGCAATACCTGTACCCATCATTGCTTCGCCTTTTTCTTTCATGATAGTTCTTACATCGGCAAAGTCAACGTTGATTTTTCCTGGCTTGGTAATGATTTGTGAAATACCGTTTGTCGCATTGTAGAGAACTCTGTTAGCAAGGTCAAATGCATCTTCTTCAGATGTATCTTTACCTACAAGGTCAAGAATTCTTTCATTAGGAATTACAATGAGACTATCGATTTCATCACTCAGTTTCTGCACACCTGACTCAGCAAGTTTCATTCTTGGTTTTCCTTCGAATGCAAACGGCTTAGTAACGATGGCAACAACAAGTGAATTCATTGCCTTTGCAATATGGGCAATTGCAGGTGCAGCACCGGTACCTGTTCCTCCCCCCATTCCTGCAGTGATGAAAACCATATCGCTGCCTTCTAACATTTTTTCGATTTCATCACGGCTTTCTTCAACCGCTTTAAAACCAACTTCTTCTTTCATACCGGCGCCAAGTCCTTTAGTGACATTTTTGCCGATTTGAATTTTTACATCTGCCTTGCTCATATCAAGAGCTTGTGCATCTGTATTGATGGCGATAAACTGTACTCCGTCGATGCCTTTATCCACCATCGAGTTAATAATGTTTCCGCCTGCGCCGCCGACACCTATTACTTTTATTTTTGCGCCGCTCATTTGGGTTGGAACGAGTTTAATCATGTTGATTTTTCCTTTCGTGTTAAGGAATTTATTTGGGTTAGTTAAATAATATTTTATATTTTAAGATGAAAATTTTTTAGGCTTTATAGTTCATCGAACCATTCTTTTATCTTTGCAAGTATTCCCTTCGCATTAAGCTTCTTTGACTTCTTCTTTTTATCGGTTGGTGAAAGTTTATACGCATCGTTCAGTGTTTTTACTCTGTGAAGAACAAGTCCCACGCCTGTTGCAAAAATAGGACTCTCAACTTCTTTTGTTAGTCCGCCTGAAAGACCGGTTGGAAATCCCAAGTTAACTTCCATTCCAAGCACTTCTTCAGCAAGCTCACGTGAGCCTCTTACTAATGATCCACCGCCTGTAACTACAACACCTGCGTGTAATTCTTTTTGAATTCCTGAATTTTTTAATTCAACTGCGCTGAGTTCAAAAATATCCTGCATACGCGCCATTATAATTCTTGACAGAATGCTTTTCTTAGTACGCTTCGGCTGATTGCGATGAATTGATTCAAATGTAATTTCATCATCATTAAGTATTTCGCTAAGTGTTGCATAGCCGTAATCACGTTTTATTCTCTCTGCTTCTGCATCTGAAATTCCGAGCGCTTCCACTATATCGTTCGTGACTAAATTTCCGGCAATACCAATACCTGCAGTGTATTTTAAAACACCTTTTTTGAAAACTGCAACGTCAGTTGTTCCGCCGCCGATATCAATCATTGCAACACCGACCTTCTTTTCTGTTTCATCAAGCACGGAATAAGATGATGCAATAGGCTCAAGCACAATATCATCTATATCAACGCCGCAACTTGTAACGCATTTGGATAAATCATCGATAGATGATACAAGTCCTGTTATAATATTTACTTTAGCTTCAAGCTTTGTTCCGAACATACCAACAGGAGTTTCATATATTCCATCCTTGCCGTCTATAATATATTCCTGTGGAACAACTTCAATTATTTTTGTATCGCTTGGTAATTTCAAAATTCGTGACTGGTCCAACAATCTTCTTACATCTTCCTCTGAAATAACTCTGTCAGGATTATTAATACCTATTATACTGCTTGACTGTATGCATCTTATATGATGCCCGGCAATACCGACAGACACTGAAGAAATATCAACACCTGAATTTAATTTTGCTTCTTCAAGAGCAGCTTTAATCGATTCAATTGTCTTATGAGGATTTACAACTATACCTCTGTGCAAACCATCAGAAGGAGCTTTGCCGATTCCGATTATATCAATTTTTTTATCACCCATTATCCTTGCAACGATAACGCATACCTTCGTTGTGCCAACATCAAGTCCCACAACTATATCTTCATCCATGTATGATTTTGTATTTTTCGACATAATATTTTATTGATAGTTTACTACAATCTGATTCGAGTAACGTAAATCCAGATAATTTATTTTTTTATTCCTGTTGTCAGGATAGATCTGAGTAAGGTAATTATTCAAATATGTTAACCTGTTTAGAATTGTTTTCTGATAATCTTTATTCGCAATACTTTCAGTTTCTCTCGGTAAATAACATGGGAACGGAATATCATTCGTGTAAACAACTATCGCATTCGGGTCCGCAAAATTAATTTCAGAAATATTGTTGTACAAAACTTTATTTTTCTTGTAAGTATTCATAATCATAAACATTGCAATTCTTATCTCTTCACTTTTCAGTTTTGCTGACTTAACTTCAGAGGGAGTTAGTTTCAATCCGCTTATCACAGGTAAATCGAATATCTTTTTGATGTTCTTATAAGTAAATAATTCAAGTTCTTCATCAATTAACTTCACTTCGTTATCAAGACTTACAATTGCAAGAGGTCTCTTTTCAATAACTTCAATCACAAGTTCATCCGGCGGCTGTTTGCTTACAAATGCTTTTTTAATTTCAGGATGTCTTAAAATTCTATCCTGAATAATTTTTAAGTTAAGCTCATCATCGAATGCAACAGTATCTTTTAATCTTGCAATATCCAGTATTTCATCACGGGTTACTGATACATTTCCTTTAATTGTAATCTTATCATACTTGCTGTCCGCCTTCCATTTATTTGCCAATACTACCGATGACACTACAATCAGCACTATCAGAAAGAATAAACTCAGAAATCTATATTTGCGGAATATTGCCATTTATCTTTTTAAATCAATATTTATTTTTTACTATTGATACATACTCATCGCAGTAGTTAGTTATCGTTCCTGCTCCCTGAAAAATTACAATGTCTTTATCTTTTACAATTTCTTTTAGCTTCTTGAAAATATCGGATTTCTCATTGAAGGAATATGCTTCCTTCGGATAATTTTTATTAAACTCTTTAAATATCAAATCACTTGTTACACCTTCTATCGGCAGTTCCCTTGCAGGATAAATTTTATCAAGAATAAGAATGTCTGTCCCAGCAAATGCCTCACTGAAAGCTTTATAAAAATCTTTCGTTCTCGAATAAAGATGCGGCTGAAACACTGTGATAATTCTTCCGAGATTTATCGAACGTGCTGCTTCAAGCGTTGCTTTTACTTCTGTTGGGTGATGCGCATAGTCATCGTAAACTCTTATTCCGTTTGTAAACTTAAGCTCAAATCTTCTCTTCACTCCACCAAAGTTCTGTAATCCATTAGAAATCTGCTCATCATTTAATCCTGTTTCTCTTGCTGCCAGAAACGCAGCAGAAGAGTTAAGCATATTGTGTCTTCCTATTACCGAAAGATTTATTTGTGATTCGTTTAATTTAAATGAACATGTTTTTTCAGAATAAGTGATGTTATCAATAACAAAATCATTTTCATCGTCAAACCCGAAAAACATTTTTTGTTTTCCAATTCTGCCTGCAATCGCTCTTACATTTTCATCGTCACCATTTAAAATTACTTTGCAATTCTCTTTTCCAAGATTGCAGAACTTTATAAAATTGTTTTGTATGTCTTCAAGATTTTCATAGATATCCAGATGGTCTGACTCAATATTATTTACGATAATCACATCTGCTTTCAGTGTAAGAAAGCTTCTGTCATATTCATCAGCTTCCACTACCGCTATATTACTGTTCCCTATTCTTGATGAGCTGCCGTCTAAAAATGAAAGATTACCTCCGACAAAAACAGTAGGGTCAAGATCATTCTCAATTAAAATCTTTGCAACCATCGAAGTTGTTGTCGTTTTACCATGTGTCCCGCTTACTGCAATTAAAAATTTATCGTTTACAATTTCACCTAAAGCTTTCGCTCTTTTAATAGTCGGAATATTTAATGAAACTGATTTTATATACTCCGGATTGTCTTCTTTCACAGCTGCCGAATAAATTACAAGCTCAGTGTCATCCAGAAGAAAATCTGTATTATGACCTTCATGTATCGTTATTCCGAAATTTTTCAAACGCTCGGAAATCTCAGTAGTGTACGAATCACTTCCCGAGACCACATAATTATTCTTTGCGAGATATTCAGCTATCCCGCTCATTCCTATTCCCCCTATACCTATGAAGTGTACCTTTTTAATATTTCCGAATACTTCGCTCATTAAATTTTATTTTGAAGTCCTTTTCTTATTTGTTGAAATTCCGATATCAGTTTTGTTTCATTCTGGAAATCACTTAGTCTTATTCTTAACAATCTTTTTCTGTTCGATAATTTTAACTTCACTAATCTTATATTGCTCTTTTCCAATCTTCCTTCTTTTTTCTCCCGTGAAAATTTTATTCCGACAATTTCGTTGTAAGGCAGTTCTCTTTGTCCGAATCTGTTTTTCAGAGTTATCTTTCTGTCATCAAAAATTAAATATCTCGCTCTGATGTAATTTGAAATAAGGACTATCAAAAAGAACACAATGAATGCAGTAAAGATATAAATAATCGGATCCTGAATTACTACCTGAAATTTTTCATCGGAAAAACTCCCTTTTAAAATTACATAAGCAATAAATACGAACAAATAAATCAGCAGTGATGTGTAATAAAAATCTAATCTGTATTTATATGTTCTTTCATTCATAATTTTGCAAGCTTTATAACTTCATCTGCAATTTTAGAAGCTGCATGTATATCAGAGAACTTTGAAACATTAGTTTTCAATTCATTCAGTAAATTTTCATCGTATAAATATTTTTCAATCGTGTTGTACATTTCGTTATCAAGATCTTTTTGCAAAAGCATCACTGCAGCTTTTCTGTTCATCATACTTCTTGCATTCATTTCCTGATGATTTTCAGCGGAAGTCGGCAGCGGGATCAATATTGCAGGAAGCTCTAAGTACGCAATTTCCATGATACTTGTAATTCCCGAGCGGCATATAACTAAGTCAGCGGCGGAAAAAGCATAAGCAATCTTTTCAATAAAATCCAAAATTTTTATTTTATCGGAGTAAGGTTCATACTTATCTTTGTAATGTTTGAAGTCAGGAACGCCTGTCTGCCATATCAGATTTATATTTTTTTCATACAACTTCGGAGCAATTTTATCCAGCGCTATGTTAATTCCTCTTGCTCCTTGGCTTGCACCGAATATAAAAATCGTTTTATTTTCAACCGGAAGATTGAAAGATTTCAACGCTTCCTTCTTATCTATCAGTTTCAATGATGTTCTTATCGGATGTGCAATGTTCAAAATATTATTTTTTCTCTTTACATATTTATTACTGTCTTCAAATGTCAGAACAACTTTATCTGCTTTTTTAGATAAATACTGTATTGTCTTTCCGGGATATGAATTTCCTTCCTGTAAAAGCACTGGGACTTTTAATCTGTTCGCTGCATAAATTACCGGACCGCATACAAATCCGCCGGTACCGACAACAACATCAGGCTTAAAGTCTTTTATAATTCTTCTGCTTTTTAAAACAGAGCCGACTACTTTCATGGGAAGAGAAATGTTCATCAGATATTTCTCTCTGTTGAATCCTGCAATTTCGATTAACTTAATATTGTAATTATTTTGCGGCACTATTTTTTCTTCTATTCTTCCTTTAGCTCCGATAAACAGAATTTCTGCATCGGGAAATTTCTTTTTTATTTCATCTGCAATAGCGATTGCGGGGAAAATATGTCCTCCCGTTCCGCCTGCAGCAAATATTACTTTAAGCACTGGCAAATTTAAATTCTTCTACTTCTTTCTTCTCCGTTGCAAAAGAAGATATATTCAATAAAATCCCTACTGCAATTGAATTAAAAAACAAAGCTGTTCCACCGTAACTTATAAAAGGAAGCGGCACGCCTGTCGTAGGAATAACACCAGTAGCCACACACATATTTATAACTGCGTAAAATGAAAGTACAGTTGTAATTCCGAATGCAAGATATCTTCCGAAATCATCCTGAACATTTTTTACAATTCTGTAACCTCTGAACATGAACAAAGCAAACAAAGTAATTATCAAAGCTGTACCAATGAAACCATATTCTTCACCGACGATTGAAAAAATAAAATCACCGTATGCCTCAGGTAAATAAAAATCTCTTTGTATTGAATTCCCCGGTCCGATTCCTGTAATACCGCCGTTACCAAATCCGATAATTGCCTGCATCAACTGATAATTCGAATTTCCTCCTGATGCATATTCAGAGTGAGAGGAAAGACGATTGAGTATATAATTTTTTGAAAGAACGAATAAGACTGCAAATGGTAAAATAATCAATCCCGTAAATATTAAATGTTTCAGCTTCACTTCGGAAAGAAATAACATTAAAAATGAAGTAGAAAGAATTATCATCGATACCGAAAAATTCGGCTGAAACGCAACAAGCATCGAAACAAACAACACGTAAAAAATAATTACCATATAACCTTTATAAAGCAAATGTAAATAATCTTTTTTTCTTGCCAACAACGCTGCAACGTATATTATCAGAGTGTACTTTGCAAAATCAGAAGGCTGAAAACTTAAAGGACCAAGACTTATCCATCTGCTTGCGCCTTTCATTCCTACTCCGCCGAAGAAAATATAGATAAGCATTAATATGGAAATCCATATCAGATACTTTGAATACTTTTGAATCATTCTGTAATCAAGTTTTGCGAACGCAAAAATCAAAACGATACCAAATAACACTCTCATTGTATGCTGGCGGAATAACATATTGGGATCAGAAAACTTATCCATAGCAAAAGATGAACTTGCACTGTATACTGCGCCAATGCTGAAGAATAGCATCAGCAGCACAGGAATCAGAATCCAGATATCAATTTTATGTTTTGATGTATCGCTCAATCTTTTATAGATTATTTACTAATTCTTTAAATTTTGTACCGCGCTCTTCGAAGTTGTTGAACATATCGAAGCTCTTACATGCAGGTGAAAGAAGTACCGTATCCCCCGCTTCACTTGTTTTATATGAATAACTCACTGCGTCTTCGTAAGAATCTGCAACGTAAACTTTTTTAAAAGGGCTGAAAAAATTATTTATTTTATCTTTGCTTGAACCGACGGCAATAATCTCTTTCACTCTGTCATTCACTAAATCTTTCACGACATTATAATCGTTGTTTACATCTTTACCCCCAAGAATCAAAACAATATTTTTATCAAATGATTGTAACGCAACGATAAGAGCATCAATGTTTGTTGCTTTTGAATCATTGTAGTATGGCACTCCGTTCAATTCTCTTACAAATTCTATTCTGTGCTCAACACCTTTGAATTTCATTAAAGTTTCTTCTATTTCATCACATGAAATTCCGAATTTTTTGGCTGCAACTATTGCTGCAAGAACATTATAGACATTATGGTTTCCTTTGAGGTAAACATCTTTTCGTAATACTACATCGTCCAATTGATTTTTCTTTTTATCGAAATAATAAAGCATACCATTCATCAAATAAGCACCTGTATTGAAATCAGATTCATATAAATTTTCCATTACACTTATAGCAGCAATGTTTTTTTTATAATCTTTCAATTTGTCACGCAATATTTCATCATCATAGTTGTAAACAAGTAAATTATCACCCGATTGATTTGATGAAATCTTTAATTTTGCATTCAGATAATTTTCAAATGAACCGTGCCAATCAATATGGTCAGGTGTAATATTTAAAATTATTGCAACTTCAGGACTCAATGTCTCTATATCTTCTAACTGAAAACTGCTTAATTCAAGAACAACTATTGAATCTTTGGTAACATCATTTACAATTTCAGAAAAAGCTTTACCTACATTACCACATACGAAAGTCTTGTATCCTGCATTTTTAAAAATTTCTCCTATGAGAACTGTAGTTGTAGTTTTGCCATTAGTACCGGTAATTCCAATAATCGGAGCAGGACAAAACCAACTTGCAGCTTCAACTTCAGAATATATTTTTTTCTTTAAATCTCTTGCCTTCATTAAAATTTCTTTAGAAGGAGGAATGCCCGGACTTTTAATAATCACATCATAATCTAAAATAGAATCTGTAAATCCATTAGATTCGATTTTGAAATTATCTGATTCAATATTTAAACTGTTTGCATTCAATTCTTTTTCGTCCGTTAAGAGAACCTCTTTTGCTGCGTTATTTAATAACAATTTTGTAATTGCAATTCCGCTTCTTCCTGCCCCAAGCACTGCAAACTTTGTATTTTTAATCTCTTCCTGTTTCAAAAAACTTATCTGATTTTAAATGTTGCTAAAGCCATAATTGCAAGTATAACTGCTACTATGTAAAATCTTACCACTATCTTAGGTTCAGGAATTCCCTTCATTTCAAAGTGATGATGAAGCGGCGCCATTTTAAAAATTCTTCGTCCTTCACCGTATCTCTTTTTTGTGTACTTGAAATAATATCTTTGCAAAATAACGGATACTGTTTCTACGAAAAATATTCCGCCGAGCAGCGGTAATAAAAATTCTTTTTTAACAAGTATGCATAATGTTCCAATTGCGCCTCCCAATGCTAACGAACCCGTATCTCCCATAAAAACCTGTGCAGGATATGAATTGTACCATAAAAACCCGAGTGAAGCCCCTGCCAATGCAGTGCAATAAATTGCAAGCTCACCGTTACCTTTTAAATAAATTATATTCAGATATTTTGCTGCCTCAACGTTACCTGATACATATGCAATCACACCCAAAGTTAAAGCAACAATACCAACTGTTCCTGTAGCAAGACCATCAAGGCCGTCTGTTAAGTTTACAGCATTCGACATTGCTGTTATGATGAACACAACTATCGGTATATAGAAATATGAAAAATCAAATTCAAAATTTTTCAGAAAAGGAATTGTTGTAATCGAATTAATCTTATGAAACTCCGGCAGAAAATATACCAAGACTGCTACTATCAATCCTACTAAAAGCTGAAACATCAATTTATATTTTTCAACAAGACCTTTTTTATATTTTTTAATAACTTTTAAATAATCATCAAGAAATCCTACAGCTCCCAGCGAAATCGTCACAAACAACATTATTAAAACATATGTATTGCTCAAATCTCCCCATAACAAAACGGGAATTAAAACTGAAAGCAGAATAATAAAGCCGCCCATAGTGGGAGTACCTGCTTTTGACCAGTGAAATTTTGGTCCGTCTTCTTTCTTCGCTTCGCCGATTTGCTTTTTCTTCAGGATCTCAATTATTTTCGGCCCTATTACAAAACAAAAAAGCAGCGCTGTTATAGCAGCCATTGCAGAACGAAATGTGAGGAAACGAAATACATCAAATCCCGGAGGACTGAATTTTGCGTTTATCCATTCAGCTAATTTATAGAGCATTAGAATTTTGTATTAAGTTTTCCACAACTTCTTCCATTTTCATTCCGCGAGAACCTTTGACGTATATTACGTCATTTTTCTTAATGTTATTTTTAAGATGACTGATTAAATCAGTTTTCTTTTCAAAGTATAAATTATTTTTTACACCTTTTGCAGATTTGTATGTATTCAATGACTCAGGACCTGTTGTAAATAAATTTTCCAGTTTTAATTTTACCGCTAAACTTCCTATGTATGAATGTTCATTCTTGCTTGCTTTACCCAGCTCAAGCATATCCGAAAGTACTGCGTATTTATTTCCTTTTGTTTTAAACTCGTTGATTGTTTCTAATCCCATCTTTACGGAGTCAGGATTGCTGTTATAAGCATCATTTATAATTGTTAGTCCGTTCTTTATTATAACTTCCATTCTTTTTGAACTTGTCGGTTTAAACTCCTTTAAAGATTTTCTGATTTTCATAGGAGAAACATCGAAATATAATCCAGCGCTTGCTGCAGCTAAACCATTCACTACTGAGTGTTTTCCAAAAGTTGCCACTGTTACATTAAAAGAACTTTTTTTATAAGTAATATTCAACTCAGGTTCAAAATCTTTATTAAACTTTACAAACTTTCCTTTCACATCTGCTGACTTCTTATTTGAATAAGTAAATTTATTTTCTTTCTTTAACTTGTCTGAATATTTATTAATAAAATCGTCATCAACATTACAAAAGCAGACTGCGTTATTTTTTTTCAGATAGTCATATAATTCAAATTCTGCTTTAGCCACGCCTTTAGTTGTTTTGAAAAATTCTAAATGCTCTCTTCCTATATTTGTAATCATTCCATATTGAGGTTTAGCAATCTCACATAAATATTTTATCTCTCCAAAATGATTGCATCCGACTTCAAGAACTGCAAAATTATGTTTATCGTTTAATCTCAAAAGTGTTAAAGGCAGACCAATATGATTATTAAAATTACCTTCAGTTTTTAAGACGTTGTATTTTTGTGAAAGAACACTTGCTACTAAATCCTTTGTTGTCGTTTTACCATTGCTGCCGCCGATGCACAAAACGGGAATTCCAAACTTCTCCCTATGTTTTTGCGCGAAAGCACCAAGAGATAAAATTGTATCTGCAACAACTATAAAAGAACTATTTACAAAATCTTTTTTATTTTTTAAGAACCATTTCTTTTCAACTACTGCAAGCTTTACACCTTTTTTAAAAACATCCTTTAAATATTTATGACCGTCTGTATTTTCACCTTTTATTGCAAAAAAAATTTGATTTTCTTTTATTCTTCTGGAATCTATTTCCGCTGATTCAAAATTGTATTTTGCAACTTTCTCAATATTGTAAAATGCTTCCGTTTCTATTTTAAAAAAATCTTCTGCTCTTATCACTTTGCTAAGTAAGAATATTTTTGAACCATTTCTTTATCGTCAAAGTGCGACCTTACTCCGTTAATTTCCTGATACGTTTCATGTCCTTTACCGCAGATTAAAATTATATCACCTGCTTTACTCATTCTTATTCCTCTTTCAATTGCCGTCTCTCTGTTCTCATCTATTTCATAATTTTTATTCACAGCACCTTTACGAATCTCTTTAATAATATCCAAAGGTCTTTCATATCTTGGATTATCGGAAGTTATAATGGAAAAATCAGAAAGCTCTGTTGCGAACTTACCCATTACAGGTCTTTTTGTAGTATCTTTATTTCCGCCGCAGCCGAATATCGTAATCACTCTACCTTTTGGGCTGCCGTTTTTATTTTCATTGTTAACTATTTCTCTTGCTGATTCAATTGCGTTTTTCAACGAATCTGAAGTATGAGAATAATCTACTACTGCATATGCACCATTAGGTAATTCAATTTTATTAAATCTTCCGCTCACTCCCTCAAAGTTCTTCAATGAATTATTTATTGAATCATAACTTATGTCATAATTTCTTACGCAGGCAATGGATGCCAGCATATTATAAATGTTAAACTTGCCAGTGATATTAGAATTAATCTTAGCACCTTCATCTTTAATATCGAAACTCAACCCTTTTAAATCAAAGTTCGGATTTTCAGCTCTGTAGTCAGCATTATTATTTAACGCGTATGATATTTTTTTTGCTTTTGTATTTGCAAGAATTTTTTCACCGTAAATATCATCTAAATTTGTGATAGCATATGACTTCTCCGATAATCCGTCAAACAAAATCTTCTTTGCCTGAAAATAATTTTCCATGTTATGATGAAAATCTAAATGCTCACTTGTAAGATTCGTAAATATTGCCGAATCAAAATTCAGGCTGTACACTCTGTTCATCACCAATGCAATCGAAGAAACTTCCATCACGCAATACTGATAACCCTGCTTCACCATTTCACCTAACATAGAGCATATCTCCACTGATTCGGGAGTAGTTAATTTCGATTCAACTTTAAAATCACCTATCTGATAATCAATTGTTCCCAGCAATCCTGTTTTATATCCTGAGTTTTCTAAAAAAGATTTTATTAAATATGTTGTAGTCGTCTTTCCATTTGTTCCCGTTACACCAATCAGTTTTAATTTTTCCGATGGTAACTGATTATAAACATTTGCAAAAAGGGCCATTGTCTTCCTTGCATTTTTTACATGAAGAACATTCGCAGGAAGTTCATTTACATCTAAATCCACATCTGTTACAATCGCTTTCGCTCCGGATTCAATCGCAGATTTTATATACTTAGTACCGTCATCTTTCAAGCCCTTCAGTGCAAAGAAAATATAATTCTCTTTAACTTTTCTGGAATCGTATGCAAGCCCCTCTATAGGAAAATCATGATGAGGAGTTCCGCGTACATTTGTAATTGTTAGTAATTCCGAATAATTCACTTATCGTTAATTAATCTGCTTACAGAATAAAGTAATTTTTGAATTCGGAAGCTGCGAGCTTCCTGACTTCGGCATCTGGTCAATCACTTCACCACTGCCGTTAATATCTATATCAAATCCGCTTGCTGAAAGAACATTGATTGCTTTACGAAGACTGAACCCTTTTACATCGGGTACTTGTAAAACACTTTTCAATTCAACTTCTTTATTTTTAACAACAAGCTTTACTATTGTTTTAGTATTTATATCTACTTTTGAATTTGCACCCGGTTGTTGAGATTCAACAACTAAGAAATCATTCGCTTTGGAATTTTCAGGATAAACAATTTCACATGTCAGCTTTAAATCTCTTAAAATATCTTTTGCATCTTCCAATCTTAAATTCATAAGATTAGGAATCAGAATAAAATTATTCGACACATTCGAGACATTTACATCGGTAGTTTTATTATCAAACTTTGGTTCATTCAGATTTAAATTTCCTGAGAAACCTATTATTTTTTCTGCAATTCTTTTAAAAACAGGTGCGGCAACTTTACCACCGTAAAACTGTCCGCCTTTAGGGTCATCAAGAATTACCGTAATCAAAAACTGCGGATTATCTGCAGGAAAAAATCCAACAAATGAACCCGTATGCGATCCCGATGAGTGCTTTCCGTCAACAACTCTTTGTGCCGTACCTGTCTTTCCCGCAATTTTTACTCCGTCAATTCTTGCATCGGTAGCTGTGCCTGTTTCAACAACTCCAATCATTAAAGTAGAAAGAAGTTTAGCAGTATTCTGAGAAATCACCTGACGGATTTCAACAGGATTGTTTTCAAAAATTGTTTTACCGTCTAGTGCCGTCTCTTTTTTTATTATGTATGGCTTTAATAGAACTCCGTTGTTTGCAATGGTAGAATATGCGCTTGTAAGCTGCATAGCGTTAATCAATACTTCGTATCCTATAGCCATATATGGCAATGATATCGGAGAAAAATCTATCGGGCGTTTTAACATTCCCCTGTTCTCTCCCGGCAATTCTACTCCGGTTGAAATACCAAAACCAAAGTCACGGGCGTATTTATAAAATCTTTCGGGACCAATCTTATATGAGATTTTCATAAATCCAATGTTACTTGAATTCTCAAGTACCTGCTGAAAAGTCATCGATGCTGCTTTGTGTTCATCTTCCATCGTAACATTGTTTGCCAGTGAATAATGACCATTCTCAGTGTTTATCAATGTCATTTTATCTACCAGCTTTTCTTCAAGCGAAGCAGCCGCTGCTACGACTTTAAAAGTCGAGCCCGGCTCATAAACATCGCAGATAGCTTTGTTTGTAAATCCTGCAGTATCGGAAACCTGAATGTTATTCGGATCATACGAAGGATATGATGACATACCCAGTATCTCACCTGTCTTTACATTTGTAATAATTACTTTACCGCCCTTTGAATCAGTTTCTTTAACACCTCTTTCTAATTCTTCTTCTGCGAACTTCTGAATATTTATATCAAGCGTAAGCACAACATTATTACCGTTAACAGGTTCCCTCTTTGGGATATCCATGTTCGGTTTATACTGTCCCTTTCCGTCTCTCTGCATAATCACAAAGCCGTCTTTACCTGCAAGCTCGCTTTCCATTGACTGCTCTACACCGCTGAGTCCTGCGCCTTCGAGATTTGTATACCCAAGCACCTGTGCAGCAAGTCTTCCATAGTTATAAACGCGCTTAGGTTCCTTGAGAACAATTAATCCGTCAAAGTCAGCGCTATCAAGACCCTGAATATTTGCTACATCAGCTTTTCTTTCTAAATAAACAAAGGAAGTACTTTTATTTGTAAGCTTTGCTAAATATTCGTTCCTGTCTTTTTTGAAAACTCTTGCAAATACATTGGCAATCGAATCAGGCTTTGTAACCATCGTAGGATCTACAGCGAAAGAATACTGAAGCGAATTGGAGACAAGCACATTCATATTCCTGTCATATATAAGTCCGCGCGAAGGAGAGATTTTTATTTTCTCTTCGTACTGCTTCCTTGCCGCAATTTTATACTTGGCAGAATTAATTATCTGAACGTTAATTAATTTAAAAAGTATGATTGTGAAAATAAGAAGGAATACGAACGAAATAAAACCGACTTTCGCACGGAAGCTTGAACAATAACTCAGGAATTTTTTAAATGACTCCAATAAAGTAGATTATTTTTTAATACAATTCCGATTTATTTACTATAATTTTATTCTTGTCGGTAAATGCCCCTTCGCGAACATCAATCTTCAGCTTTTCATTCGAAATAGATTTTATTCTTTCAAAGCTGCTTAATCGTTCAATTTCAGTTCTTAATATATCATTCGACTGCGAAGTTTTTTTAATCTCTTCTTTAATTGCGTTGTTTCGGGAAGCGAGGGTATTTACATAAATTATATTATTGATATAAAGCACAAGCAATACGCAGATAACAGAAAATGCAATCAGCGTATTGAATAAAGAAAGTTTCTTTTTATTTTTTGCAGCTTTATTTCTCAATTTACATTCAGATTAATTCTTTCTGCGCATCTTAACTTTGCGCTTCTTGCCCGCGAGTTGGATTTTATTTCCTGAAAGCCGGGCATTATAGATTTCTTTGTTAAAATTTTCAGTTTGGGGGTTACAGCTTCATCAAAAAACGGATTATCAGTCTTTCTGAAATTTGCAGACATCTCACGAAAGAAATTTTTTGTTATCCTGTCCTCAAGCGAATGATAAGAAACAACGACTAATCTTCCGCCTTCGTCTAGCATATCCAGTGAATCTTTCAGAACTTTTTTAAGATTATCCATTTCATTATTTACTTCTATTCGTAAAGCCTGAAATATTTTTGATAAAAATTTTATTGTATTCTTTTTATCAATTTTGTATCCTTCTTCAATCAGAGTTACTACATCAAAAGTCGTTCTAAACTTTTTCTCTTTTCTTCTCTCTATAATAGCATCTGCAAGCCTTCTTTCATTTCCGACTTCGCCGTACTCTTCAAATATTCTTATCAGGTCTTCTTTCGTTGATGAGTTCAGAATATCCGCTGCAGTCATGTTATCTTTCTTAAAAGCTCTCATATCCAGCTTAGTGTCTTTCATGTAGCTGAATCCTTCTTCATTTTCTATCTGATGAGAAGAGAGACCAAGGTCAAGAACAAGCCCTGTGATTTTTTTTATTCCGTTTTGTAAAAGAACTGTTTTTAAATCGGCAAAATTGTTGTTTACAAATTTTACCTTATCGCCGAATTTCTCTAATCTTTTTTTTGAGTACTCAAGCGCCTCTAAATCCTTATCGAAACTTACCAGCAAATCATTATCGCCAAGTTTATTAAGAATAGCTTCGGAGTATCCCCCGCCGCCTAATGTCCCGTCAACAATAATTTGTTTTTCTATTTTATCGTTGAAGAGATATTCTAAAACTTCATTTAAAAGAACAGGTGTATGAAAAAATTTATTTTCAGTGTTCTCTGACATTACAAGCGTATGTCTATATTGAACTCAGAAATTTTTTCTGCAAGCTCATTGTATTGTATCGGCTCTGTGCTCTCAAGTTTTTCTTTTGTTTTCGGATTCCAGATTTCAATACTTTCTATCGTACCAATAATTTCAATTTCCTTTTCAAAATTTGCGAACTGCATAAGTTGCGGCGGAATTAAAATTCTTCCCTGTGAATCTATCTCTACTTCATTTACATAAAATAAAATCTCACGCACAAATTTTCTTGCGTTTGCCTGCATTGTATTTAGTTGCAGCAAGCCGTTCATTACTTTTTCGTCCCAGGTATTTTTCGGATATAGTTTTATACAGTCATCAATTCCTCTTGTTAAGATTAATTGATTGCTGCATTCAATAGGAATATTTTTCCTGAATTTAGCAGGAAGAATGAACCTTGATTTTGCATCGAGACTTATTTTAGAATATCCCTGAAACAATGTTTAATTTTGATTGATTTTAGGCGTTTTTAGCTTGTGGATAAATACACCACTTTCCTCCACTTTGCTCCACCTGTATACAAAAATAGGCAAAATAAATGAAAAGTCAAATAAAATTATTATGCAGAAAAAATTTTATTTTTTAAGTTATTGATATGTCTGCAATTTCTAATTCGCAGATTTTTTATGATGAGTGAGGTATGGATTTATAGCGTTTTATAACTTATATTAAAAGCCCATAAATAGAAAGGGCATTATTCATATTGGATAAATTTATGGTCTATATTCATCTGTTAAAGAAACTTACAGAGTCCCTGGTTTTAATTTTCTTCAAACCATAACTTTCTTCCCATAATTCAATTGATACTTCGCCGTTGCTCTCTCCTTTATTAATAAGTAATTCATTACCTGTTTTTTTAAAAGTATAAATTTTCTTGGTCAGCTTGCCTTCTATGTGATCTATATAAAAAACATCCTTTTCTATCTTTACTCCTTCTTCTGAACTAATGAAATACACGTAATTATAATAATCAAATAACGGATTTAATCCGTCAAGCAAATATATTTCATTTTTATCTGTATCAATTATTTCTTTAAAAACTGAATTATGATAAATCTCAAGCTTGTTAACATCAATTTTTCTTAATCTTACTGAAGACTCTTTTCCATTTGCTTTAAATACAATTTGAGTTCTAATATAACCTTCGGGAGAAATTGTGAAAGTACATTCCTGTTTGAAATCCTTTTCTTCAGTACGCTTAAAAATACTTTCCATTTTTACAGTGACTATTCTTTCAGAAAAGGTCTGTGTAAATAATTGAGTTTGTATATGCTCGCCCTTCAAAAATAATTCGCATGTGAATCTTATATTATTATCTTCCAAAGTTATTTCTTTTGCTTCAATAATGTATCTGAATTTTTGAACAAAAAAAAAGGCGGAACAAACGTCCCGCCTTATTATATGAATTACAGTTTATGTATTATGCTTTTATTTTCTCTTCTGTTTCTACTTCTGCTTCTTCTGCAGCAGTAATTTTTTCAGAGAATGTATGTTTGTTCTGTACAACTAAGTCTTTATATTTTCTTAATCCTGTACCGGCAGGTATTAACTGACCGATAATAACGTTTTCTTTCAGTCCTAATAAGTTATCAACTTTTCCTTTGATGGAAGCGTCTGTAAGAACTTTAGTTGTTTCCTGGAACGATGCAGCTGAGATAAAGCTGTCCGTAGTAAGCGAGGTCTGTGTAATACCAAGCAATACAGGTTCTGCAGTTGCAGGCATTGCCTCTCTTGTTTTTACTATAGCTTTTTCTTTTTTCTTAAGAGCAGCATTTATTTCTTTTAATTCTTTTTTACCGATTAGCTGTCCTAAGTAAACTTCTTTGCTGTCGCCGTTTTCAGTTACAACAACCATTCCTTTTAATCCTTCATTTTCATCAGAGAATACATTCTTATGGATTACATCGCCTTCAAGAATTCTTGTATCACCCGGGTCTGTAACTTTAACTTTTTGAAGCATCTGACGAACAATAACTTCGATGTGCTTATCGTTAATTTTTACACCCTGAATTCTATAAACTTCCTGAATTTCGTTTACAAGATATTCCTGAACTTCAGCAACACCTTTGATCTTAAGAATGTCAATCGGATCGTAAGCGCCGCCTGTAAGCTGCTCGCCTGCTTTCACGATATCACCGTGTCTTACTAGAATATGTTTTCCAATTGGAATTTTATAATCACGTGATTCAGAACCGTCGAGCGAAACAATTTTAAGCTCTCTGCTACCTCTTGTGATTTTTCCGATTTCAACTTTACCGTCGATTTCAGCAATCTTCGCAGGATCGTTCGGGCTTCTTGCTTCGAATAACTCAGTTACTCTTGGCAGACCGCCTGTAATATCCCTTGTTTTACCGGAATCTTTCGGAATCTTAACTATAATTGTACCTGCTTTTACTTCCTCGCCGTCATTAACAAGCAAGTTAGCTTTTACAGGAATTAAATATGTTGAAAGTAATTTTTCACTCTTCAGACTCTTGATTTGAAGTGTCGGAGATTTGGTTTTATCTCTTGACTCAATTACAATTTTCTGATAGTGACCTGTCTGATCGTCTCTTACCTGTTCGTATTGTTTTCCTTCCTGTAAATCTGCATATGATATTATACCATCATCTTCTGCAACGATAACAGTATTGTATGGATCACTTTCGTAAAGGATAGTGTTCTTCTTCACTTCATCTTTATTGCGTACCATAAGCACTGCGCCGTAAGGTACAGAGTATCTGGATAGCTGATTATTATGACTGTCAAGAATTACAATAAATCCGTTTCTGCTTAATGATACCAATGAAGTTCCTGCAACACCTTTGTATTCAACAAGCTTTAAGTTTTCAAACTTAACTTTACCGTCGAACTTAGTTGGTGTTTGTGATTGTGTAATGATCTTAGAAGCAGTACCACCGATGTGGAATGTTCTGAGTGTAAGCTGTGTTCCCGGCTCACCGATTGACTGCGCTGCAATAATACCTACAGCTTCACCTACTTCAACCATTTTACCGGTTGCAAGATTTCTGCCGTAACATTTTACGCAAACACCTCTCTTGGTTTCGCATGTTAACACTGAACGGATTTCAACGCCTGTTATCGGAGACTCTTCAATAAGGTCTGCGATCTCTTCTGTGATTTCCTGTCCTGCTTTTACTAATACTTCATTGTTTATCGGATTGATAACATCGTGCGCAACTACTCTACCTAATATTCTTTCTTTCAACGGCTCTTTAATTTCTTCACCGTCTTTTAATGCTTCTGTATATACACCTCTTTGTGTTCCGCAATCAATTTCATTGATGATAACATCCTGCGCAACGTCAACAAGTCTTCTTGTTAAATATCCTGCATCAGCAGTTTTTAAAGCTGTATCAGCAAGACCTTTTCTAGCTCCGTGAGTTGAAATAAAGTACTCAAGGATTGAAAGACCTTCTTTGAAGTTTGCGATAATCGGGTTCTCGATGATTTCACCCGCTTGTCCTGTTAAGGATTTCTGCGGTTTCTGCATAAGACCTCTCATACCTGCAAGCTGTGACACCTGCTCTACCGAACCTCTAGCACCGGAGTCAATCATCATATGTAATGAGTTGAAACCGTTCTTTGAGCGTTTCAGGTTGAACATGAGTTCGTTTCTGATGTGGTCACGAACGTGCGTCCAGATATCGATAACTTTGTTATATCTTTCGTTTTCAGAAATGATACCTCTTTGTTTCGATTTTTCAATTGTCTCTACTCTCTTATATGCATCTTCAATAATCTTTGTCTTTGTTTCAGGTACTTCGATGTCATCGATATTTACTGAAAGACCGCCCATTGTTGCAAACTTGAATCCTACTTCTTTTAATTTATCTAAGAAGATAGCTGTTTCAAGATTACCAACGGTCTTATAAATATTGCCGATGATTTCAATAATTTTTTTCTTCTTGAGCAAATCATTGATGTACGGCATTCCTTCAGGAACGATTTCATTGAAAATAACTCTGCCTGTGGTAGTGTCAATAATTTTTCCTTTAATTCTTACTTTTATCTGAGCATGAAGTCCTAATTTTTTCGATTCATAAGCCATCTTTACTTCCATAGGTGAAGAGAACATTTTTCCGTGTCCAACGTCATCAGCTAATTCTTTTGTCAGGTAGTAAGCGCCTAAAATTAATTCCTGGTTAGGAATACATGTAGGGTTACCGTGCTGAGGTGAAAGAATATTGTGTGATGAAAGCATTAAGATAGATGCTTCTAATTGTGCTTCTGATGAAAGCGGTACGTGAACTGCCATCTGATCACCGTCAAAGTCAGCATTAAATGCGATACAAACAAACGGATGAAGTCTGATAGCTTTACCCTCTACAAGTACCGGCTGAAAAGCCTGAATACTAAGTCTGTGAAGAGTTGGAGCTCTGTTCAGCAATACAGGATGTCCGTCGATAACATTTTCAAGGATGTCCCATACTTCCGGTGTTCTTTTATCGATTAATTTCTTTGCGCTTTTAACTGTCTTTACATAATCTCTGTCAATAAGTCTTCTGATAACGAAAGGCTTGAATAATTCCAAAGCCATATCTTTAGGAAGACCGCACTGATGAAGTTTCAATTCAGGACCTACAACGATAACCGAACGACCGGAATAGTCAACACGTTTACCTAGTAAGTTTTGTCTGAATCTTCCTTGCTTTCCTTTTAATATATCCGATAAAGATTTTAATGCTCTGTTCTCAGATTTTACTGCAGTCACTCTTCTTGAGTTATCAAGTAAAGCGTCAACAGCTTCCTGAAGCATTCTCTTTTCGTTTCTTAAAATTACTTCCGGAGCTTTGATATCAAGAAGTCTTTTTAATCTGTTGTTTCTGATTATAACTCTTCTGTATAAATCGTTTAAGTCAGAGGTAGCAAATCTGCCGCCTTCTAACGGAACCAATGGACGAAGCTCAGGCGGAATCACCGGGATTACGTCAAGAACCATCCATTCAGGTCTGTTAGGTTTGGAGCCTTCTTTTGTACGGAAAGCTTCAAGCACTCTTAATCTTTTTATATTTTCAGCTTTCTTTAATGCTGAAGGATCTTCTTTTAATTCCTGTCTTAAGCGTGAAATATCTTCAATGATATTTACTCTTCTCAACAATTCTTTTATTGCATCACCGCCCTGGCCATACACAAATTTCTTAGGATTATCATCGTCTAAATTTCTTTCTTCATCTGTCAGTTTATCCAAAGCATCGTTAAGTTCTTCTTCACTGATGAGCTGCTGCTTTTTAAAGCCGGTATTACCGACGTTAATTACAACGTAGCTTTCATAGTAAATGATTCTTTCAAGGTCTTTCGATGAAAGCCCGAGAACGTGACCGATCTTTGACGGAAGTGAACGGAAGAACCAGATATGAACAACAGGAACGCACAATGTAATGTGTCCCATTCTTTCTCTTCTTACGCTCTTAAGATTTACTTCTACACCGCATCTATCGCAAACTATACCTTTGTATCTGATGCCTTTGTATTTTCCGCAGTGACATTCCCAGTCCCTTACAGGACCAAAGATTTTCTCACAGAACAAACCGTCTTTGTCCGGTTTGAAAGTTCTGTAGTTAATTGTTTCCGGTTTTAATACTTCACCAAATGATTTAGATATTATAGCATCGGTAGAGGATAAATTGATTGAGATTTTGGTAAATCTTTTTCTTTTGAATTCCGGTTTAAAAGCCATTTTATAGTTACCTCTTTTTAAATTTTGTTTGACGAAGCAGATTCAACATCTGCCGAATTTACTTTACTATTCCGGTACGATATCTAAGCATAATCCCTGTAACTCTTTCATCAATACATTGAAGGATTCCGGAACCCCTGCTTCAGGCAGGTTATCACCTTTAATGATCGCTTCATATACTCTGCTTCTTCCGTTTACATCATCGGATTTATATGTGAGCATTTCCTGTAATACGTGCGATGCGCCGTATCCTTGTAATGCCCAGCACTCCATCTCTCCGAATCTCTGACCGCCGAACTGTGCTTTACCGCCAAGTGGCTGCTGAGTAATAAGTGAGTATGGCCCGATAGACCTTGCGTGGATCTTATCATCAACTAAGTGAGAAAGCTTCAGCATATAGATCTGACCGCATGTAACTTCCTGGTCAAATCTTTCGCCTGTTCTTCCGTCGTATAAATATGTTCTTGAGTTGGCTGAAAGTCCTGCCTTTACTAATATTTCCTGAATCTGCTCTACTGATGCGCCGTCAAAAATAGGAGTAGCGAATTTCACGCCCATTAATTTAGCTGCCCATCCTAAAGCTGTTTCATAAAGCTGTCCAAGATTCATTCTCGATGGAACACCAAGCGGATTCAATACGATATCCACAGGTGTGCCGTCTGGTAAGAATGGCATATCTTCCGGCGGTACGATTTTAGAAACAACACCCTTATTACCGTGTCGTCCTGCCATCTTATCACCTACTGATAATTTTCTTTTCTTGGCAACATATACTTTAGCAAGTTTCACTACACCGGTTGGCAATTCATCACCGAGTGTAACTTTAACTTTTAATCTCTTATATCTTTCTTCTATCTCGTTGAACTTGTATGTATAGTTCTTGTAGATATCAGGAATTAAAGCCGCGGCTTTTTTATTCGATGTCCATTCAGTATCGTAATCAAAATTATTTACATCAAATCCTTTGTTATCAACTAAGTCAACAAATGTATCTCTCTTGAATGAATAGCCTGCTTTAAATATTACGTTTCCTTTTTTATCTCTTACAGTTGATGCTTCTTTATCTTCAAGTAAGATTCCGAGTTTTTCAGCATACTTTACATTCAGGTCTTTTATTTCTTTCTTTCTGTCAGCTTCGTATTTATCAATTTTCTTCTTCTCTTCGCGTTTGCTTTCTGTATCTCTTGTCTTTCTTGAGAATAATTTTTTATTGATAACTATTCCTTTTAGTCCCGGAGTAGCTTTCAATGATGCATCTTTTACGTCACCTGCTTTATCACCGAAGATAGCTCTTAAAAGTTTTTCTTCAGGTGTCGGTTCGGTTTCACCTTTAGGTGTTACTTTACCGATAAGGATGTCGCCTTCTTTTACTTCAGCGCCGATTCTTACTATACCGTTCTCATCTAAATCTTTTGTTGCTTCTTCACTTACGTTCGGAATTTCCTTTGTAAGCTCTTCTTCACCTCTCTTAGTATCTCTTACTTCTAATGAGAATTCTTCGATGTGAATAGAAGTGTAGATATCTTCAGATACAACTTTTTCACTGATAACAATAGCATCTTCGAAGTTGTAACCGTTCCATGGCATAAATGCTACAAGAACGTTTCTTCCAAGTGCAAGCTCACCGTTTTGTGTTGATGAACCGTCAGCAAGGATATCGCCTTTCTTAACTTTCTGACCTTCAAATACTCTTGGTCTCTGGTTAATAGATGTATCCTGGTTTGTTCTTAAGAATTTAACTAACTGATGCTCAACAACTCTCTTATCATCAAAGCTCAATAAATTTTCTTCACTGTCTTCTCTTATGTTGTAACGGACAATAATTCTATCGCCTGTTACTGATTCAACAACTCCGTCTGCTTCTGCAGTTATCATTGTTCTTGAATCTCTTGCAACTATTTCTTCAAATCCTGTTCCTACTAATGGTGCTTCAGGTCTGAGCAAAGGCACAGCCTGACGCTGCATATTACTACCCATCAGCGCTCTGTTAGCGTCATCATGTTCTAAGAACGGAATCAATGCTGCTGCAGCAGATACGATCTGATTTGTTGCAACATCCATATAGTCAACTTCTTCAGGTTTTAATACCGGGAAGTCACCTTTATTTCTTGATTTTACTTTTGCGTTTACGAAGTCTCCGTTGCTTTTTACACCTTCATTAGCCTGAGCGATTTTATACATATCTTCTTTTTCAGCAGATAGATATTCGATTTCGTCAGTAACTTTTGATTTTGTAACTTTTCTGTAAGGAGTTTCGATGAATCCGAGTTCATTCACTCTTGAGTGAATACACAATGAGGAGATAAGACCGATGTTCGGACCTTCCGGTGTTTCAATCGGGCAAAGTCTGCCATAGTGTGTATAGTGAACGTCACGAACTTCAAAGCCCGCTCTTTCTCTCGAAAGACCGCCAGGTCCAAGAGCACTAATTCTTCTTTTATGGGTCATTTCCGATAACGGATTTGTCTGATCCATAAACTGAGAAAGCTGCGATGTTCCGAAGAACGATGCAAGCGCGCTTGTAATAGGTCGTGAGCTGATCAGCTTCGAAGGAGTTAAATTCTCTTCGTCGTGAATGCTCATTTTGTCTCTGATAGTTCTTCCCATTCTTGAAAGACCAAGAGCGAACTGTGATGCTAACTGCTCAGCAACTGTTCTTACTCTTCTGTTTCCAAGGTGGTCGATGTCATCAACTTCTTTTCTGTTATCAACTAAATCTCTTATGTATTCAATAATTGAAACGATGTCTTCTTTTGTAAGGATCGTAATATGCTCATCAATATTTAAACCGAGTTTGTAGTTAATTTTGTAACGTCCTACATTTCCTAAATCGTATTTCTTCGGGTTGAAGAATAATTTTTCAATGTAAGATTTTGCACTTTCAGCTTCGCTTTCAGACATAGATACGTCTGATTTTCTTCTTCTTCCTTCGGGTTTATCTTCATCAACTACTTTTTCTACTAAGCTGTCGCTTTCCTCGTCATCGCTGATTATGGTATTATATATAATTTTTTCACCCTCTGTAGGCTCTGCCTTTAAGAGAGGAATATTTTTTAATTTTGAATGAACAATTAAATTTAAATGGTCTTCATTTAATTTAGTGTTCGCTGGAATTCCTAAATCGTCACCTGTATTTTTATCAATTACATTTTCCAATACAATTCTATCCATGTAATCTGCATAATTTGCATCGGTGATATTTGCATATTCAACTAAATTGAAAAGTTCAAGCATCTTTGAATGCTCGTTTAATCCGAGGGCTTTTAATAAAGTCGAGAAATAGAATTTCTTTTTTCTATCGATATATGCGAATAATAAGTCATTGATATCGGTCGTGAATTCAACCCATGAACCCTTGTAAGGAATTACCCTTGCAGAATATAATTTTGTTCCGTTCGCGTGAACCGACTCGCTGAATACAACACCCGGTGATCTGTGAAGCTGGCTGACGATAACGCGTTCAGCTCCGTTAATAATAAACGAACCTCTGTGAGTCATGTACGGCAAATTACCGAGATACACTTCCTGCTCAATGAAATAAGTATAATCTTTTGCGGAAGCGGTCGGCTTTGTCGAGAGACGCAGTTTTGCTTTAACAGGAACAGCATAGGTTAACCCCTGCTCCTGACACTCTATCATATTATATGGCGGTTTCTCGATATTGTACTCGATAAACTCCAATAATGCTGTCTCACGTGAATCAGAAACCGGAAAATTATCCTCGAATACTTTCTGAAGCCCGACTGATTTTCTTCGGCTAACAGGAACATCTTCCTGAAGAAAATCTTTGTATGACTGCACCTGAACATTCAGAAGATCCGGCGGATCGCTCTGAAGGTCCATTTGTGAAAATGTTAATCTGTTATTCTTATGATTTAAAGGTCTGACTTTGAGATCTTTATAATCCATCTGGTTTTTTCCTCCGGATATAATTAGCAAATAATCCCGGCATGGTATTTACCGGGATTACTTGTGTTTAAATTTTTATGTGAATGAACTAAAAAATTAAATGGAACTAAAATTATTTTATTTCAACTTTAGCGCCGGCTGCTTCTAATTCAGCTTTTAATTTTTCAGCATCTGCTTTAGAGATGTTTTCTTTTACAGGTTTTGGAGCACCTTCAACTAAAGCTTTTGCTTCTGTTAAGCCTAAGCCTGAAGCATTTTTAACTGCTTTAATTACGTTGATTTTTTGTGCACCTGCTTCTACAAGCATTACTGTGAATTCTGTTTGTTCTTCAGCTGCTGCTGCAGGAGCACCTGCTGCAGGACCTGCCATCATCATTGGAGCTGCTGCGGTCACGCCGAATTTTTCTTCTAATGCTTTTTTAAGTTCTGAAGCTTCTAAAAGTGTTAAAGCTTCAATCTTTTCTACTAATTCTGCTACTTTAGACATTGTATTTTTTATTCTTTAAATTTTTAAAATTGGTTTTTGGCGTTTAACGCCAAGGATAAAAATTAAGCTGCTTTTTTCTTAGCTGCTTCTTCAATAACGCTTGCAAGATCTCTCATTACTGCATTGATAGAACCGACTATTCCCGATACAGGAGCATCTAAGCTGCCAAGTATTGAGGCAATAATTTCAGGTTTGCTTTGCAATGATGCAATTTGATTCAATGATTTATCACCGTAGATCTCATTCTCAATAACTGCTAGTTTGAGTTTAGGTCTTTCATTTTTATCAAAGTGCTTTTTAAGAATCTTCGCCGGTTCAACGGGGTCAGCTCCGGCAAATATAATACCGGTTGTTCCTTTTAAAGACGGTGAAATTGATTCTTTATGAGAGGAATACTTCTGCGAGTCGGTAAGAGCTCTGTTTACAAGTGTATTCTTTACAACTTTGTAGATAATGCCGGATTTTTTGAAATCCTTGCGAAGTAAGTTAACCTGTTCTACCGTTATTCCGGCAAAGTCAGTTAAATATATCGCAGAAGAATTATCCAACATTTCAAGAATTTCACCTTGTAATTCAGCTTTTTGATCTCTGTTCATTCTCTCTTTTGGTGTTTTAAGATTTTTTTAAATGTAGAAGCATTTAAAAAGGTAAATAAGTTAATTTCCTCACAAAGAAATTAACTGAGTGCGTAAACTTTTTATTTTCTATTATTAGTACAAATAAAGCAGCCCGATAAAAAAACGATTTTTATCGGGTGCATAAATTTTTCGGTATTATTAACTTTATTAGAAATGTTTAAACTATAAAATTAAGCTGCAACTTTCATTTCATTTAAAGCTCTGTCAACTTTAACTCCGGGACCCATTGTTGAAGAGATAGTGATGCTCTTAATATAGGTTCCTTTTGCTGCTGACGGCTTTAATTTGATGATTGTATTTAAGAAAGTTACGATGTTTTCCTTTAATTTGTTATTATCGAAAGATAATTTTCCGATAATTGAGTGAACAATTCCTGTTTTATCGACTCTGAAATCAATCTTACCCGCTTTTACTTCTTTCACAGCTGTAGCAACGTCCATTGTAACAGTTCCGCTCTTAGGATTCGGCATTAAACCTCTTGGTCCTAAAATTTTAGCAATTTTACCAAGTTCCATCATTGAGTCAGGTGTAGCAATAATTACATCAATATCTGTCCAGCCTTCTGCGATTTTCTTTAAATAATCGTCAAAACCATAGAAATCTGCTCCTGCGTTCTTTGCATCTTCCTGTTTATCGGGACTCTTTGCAATAACTAACACTCTAACACTTTTTCCCGTTCCATTAGGAAGAGAAACTGTGCCTCTAACAACCTGGTCAGCATGCTTTGGGTCAACACCTAACCTTACTGCAATATCAACTGATTCGTCGAATTTTGCAGATTTTGCTTTTTTCAAAATCTCAACTGCATCCGCGATGTTATATTCTTTGGATACGTCAATCTTTGAATTTTCTTTTTGTCTTTTTGTAAGTTTCATTTGTTTTTCGGTTTTTTAAAATTAACCTTCCACAGTTATACCCATACTACGGGCAGTACCTTTTACAAGGTTTATAGCCGACTCAATTGTGGTAGCGTTGAAATCCGGCATTTTTGTTTCAGCAATTTCAGTTACTTGTTTCAATGTAACTTTGCCAACTTTAGTTTTATTCGGAACTCCCGATCCTTTTTCAATACCTGCAGCTTTTAAAAGCAATGTTGCTGCCGGAGGAGTTTTTGTTATAAATGTAAATGATTTATCTGAGAATACTGTAATTACTACAGGGATTATTAATCCTTTTTTATCCTGAGTTCTTGCGTTAAACTGTTTGCAAAATTCCATACCGTTTACGCCTCTTTGACCAAGTGCGGGACCTACGGGAGGAGCCATTGTTGCGCTGCCTGCCGGAATTTGTAATTTAACGAAACCTGTTATTTTTTTTGCCATGTTATTATATTATTAATCTCTTTTTATTCTCTTTCAATTTGGGTAAGCTCAAGCTCAATCGGAGTCTTTCTTCCGAAAATACTTACCATAACTTTAACCTTCATTTTCTCAGGATTTATCTCTAAGATATTTCCGTTGAAATTATTGAACGGTCCGCTTGTTACCTTCACAGCATCACCAACATTAAAGTTAATGTCGATTTTTTCTGTTGCGCTTTCTTCCGATAATAATGCCTGAATTCTTTTTACTTCAGCAGCACTTAAAGGAATTGCTTCCAGCTTCTTTCCTTTTTTAACGCCTACCATGTTAATAATCGACGGAGTCTTTGCAATAAAATCTCTTATGTTGTCATTCAAGTCTGCATTAATCAGAATATATCCCGGAAGGAAATTTTTTAACTTAATTTTTTTCTTTCCGTTTTTTACTTCATAAACTTTTTCGTAAGGAATAACTACATGCTTTATTCTTTCTTCTAGACCTTCTGCTCTGATTTCATTTTCGAGATAAAGTTTAACTTTATTCTCGTGACCGGATACAATTCTTACAGCATACCATTTGTACGGGCTATTAGCATCGTCTTCGATTAGCGCAGGAGTTTCAGCGCCCTCTACAACTTCTTTATTCTCTTCGGTATTTACGTTTTCTTCAATCACGTTTTCTTTTGTCATTATTTAGGTGATGATGTAAAAATTAAAGCTAATGCTTTGCTGATACCCTGATCAATCCCCCATACGAATACGGCAGAAATAATCATTGTTACCAGTGTGATGATTGTTGAACCTCTCAGCTCAGCTTTCTTTGGCCAGGAAACTTTTTTCATTTCCTTTACCATGTCTTCGAAAAAACCTACAATTTTTTCTTTCATTGTGTTGATCTAGTTTGATTGTCTAAATTTGTTAGACCGGGCACGGGAGGAGGGACTCGAACCCCCAACCAACGGTTTTGGAGACCGCTACTCTACCAATTGAGCTACACCCGTATAAATTACTTGGTTTCTTTGTGAAGGATGTGCTGCTTAGTCCACTTGCAATACTTCTTCATTTCAAGTCTTTCTTTCGTGTTGTTTCTGTTTTTAGTTGTAACGTAAACTGATTTGCCTTTATTAGGACCTTCAGCGCTTACCAACTTAATTTTTATTCTTGCACCTTCTTTTGCCATGATGAATTAATTGTTATCTTTTTTCTAAACCTCTCTTGAGTGTAATTGGAGGGAGTAGTATGTTAAAAACTTGTATGAGAGCGGGAGACGAGACTCGAACTCGCGACCAACAGCTTGGAAGGCTGTGACTCTACCAACTGAGTTACTCCCGCATAAACTTCCGTAAATCTTCTTTTTTTTAAAGAACTCTTGAGCTGATGACCGGGATTGAACCGGTGACCTCTTCCTTACCAAGGAAGTGCTCTACCAACTGAGCTACATCAGCGTTAACTTAAAACTTTACTTGAGGGATTGCTCAAGTTAAACTCGTAGAACAGAATGAAGAAAACAATTCAATCAGGTTTTTCGCTCTGAGTAATTTAAAATTTTAGAACAAATATAAAGAACTTTTTTCCCTTTTTTACCAATGAAAATTGTGGGTAGGGAAGGATTCGAACCTCCGAAGACCTAAGTCGACAGATTTACAGTCTGTTGCGTTTGACCGCTTCGCTACCTACCCAAACTTTTTGGACGTATTTTTGGCAAAACTTTAAAATAGGAAGAATCTGAAAATTAATCAATACAAATCTTTGTATTTAATGCTGTTTTTATTAAGTAAGAGAAAGGAAGCGTATTTTATTAATTTTACTCTACTTACTTCTTAAATGCAAGTCTAATTTCAGGATTTTAACTTCAGATTCAGCACACTATCCGCTTTTTCTTTCTGAGATTTCAAATATCGCAGTCTTTGCATCATAGTTTCCTTGTCAGACGGAAAGCCCGAATCGCTGTTTGAACTGCTGCTGACCTGCTCATAATACGGCGCAGAAAACTCCTCCCCTGCCTCTCCAACGCTAATATATCCCTTGTCAACACAATAAAAATTTACAAGTTCGCCGTTTTTATATTTCTTTCCGTCATTGATTTTTATAACAATTATCTTTTCGGGATTTATGGTCTTAATCGAATACAAATCCGGCTTAACCATTTCGTTTATTATTCCGAATAAGTCAGTCTGAGTCTTACTGCCGGTACCGCCCGAGTATTTCAGTTTATCCATCGTCTCATCAATTTCCTTATCAATGCTTTTTAACTTGGCAAGAAAAGAAATCTTCTTATTTAAAATACCTATGTTATCCTTCACCAGATTAAATTCCTTCATAAAAGTATCTCCCGGAAAATAATCAATTAGTTTCAAAGAATTATCAAGTTCTTCCTTTGCATCTGAAAACTTCCCTTCTGAATTCAGCTTTTTTGATAATGCTATCTTGCTATCCAGTTCACTCTCAGCGTTATCATAGATATTTTTATACAAGTCCTCAACTGATTTCGAATCCTTAACCAAAGTAATTTTGCCGTAGTACTTTAACGCATTACGCCAGTCCGTATCTAAAATTTTTGTAGCAAGCGCATATGACAATAAATTTATTTTCTCTACTGCCTTATCATACAAATGCCCGTCCCTGTATTTCTGAACAAACTTTTCGTAACGCTCAATACCAAGCTCCATAGAACGGATATCATTGAACGATTCCGTTTTTTCTATATCTGCATATGCCCTGTCTTCTTCCAGAAAATAAAAATAATAGAATGCAAAGCCGCACACTCCCATTATCATCACAACTAAAAATGTAATCAATGACCTTCGCACAACGGCTGCTCTTCTCTGCTCAGGGATTTTCTGGCTGAGTATTTCTAGCTTAGTGTTTATAACATTTTTTTCATTTTCATCACAGTACTGCAGCGAGTTCCTGTAAAAGACTTCTGCTGTTTTAAAATCTTTATCGAACATTGCATTATCTCCGCCCTCAAGCAGCTTATGCTTATTGTTGATGAGCGATACAGCTTTGTTGTATAAAACCTTAAGCTCAGTGCTTGAGTCATCCGTTCTTAAGTATCGTCTCGCAATTGTTAAAGCCTCCGAAAATTTATTCTGATTTATTAAATACTCTACCTCTACAAGTGTTTCCCTTATTCCCGTTTCATATGAGTTCACCGCCTTATGATTACAGCCGTAAACAGCGCAGCCGTTATTTTCTTTCCAGCAATCTTTATGATAGGGCGAATTGCAGGAAGGGCAGAAAAACAGTTCTTCTGCATTCTTGACAGGTGTCTGGCAATATGAGCAAACTTCTTTTACCAATTAAATTTAGTGTTATTTTAGGTTAGATATTAATTTTATGGAAGAACATAAAATCAACTGCCTTGTAAAGTAATAGAACACCAAGAAATATTAAAAAAATCCCTGTGAACAGATTTAATTTATTTAGTGTTGAGGGTTTTATTTTGTGTGAATTTGTAGAAACAAATTTTCCGAGCAGATAGAACCAAAGCGTCGTTCCGGCCAATACTCCAATTGCCAGTAAAAATCCCGAGATGAATGAATCATTTATTACTCCGTAACCTTTCAGATAACCAACGATTGCAAACCATGAAGCAGGCAATGTTACTGATGAAAGACATAATAAAACTCCCGCAAAAAAATCAGCAACAGGACCTTGTCTTTCCTCTTCGAGTTTTTTCGAATGAAGGATTTTATTAAGACCGTGCTCAGTCTTATGCATTCTTTCTTCAGCGATTTTTCTTCTTTCTTCGATTTCTTCTGAAGAGCCGCCTTCCATTGCTCCCGCAATATCTACGCTCTTCGTCTTCATTATTTTTACTCCGTAAATAATAACAACTGCGCATCCCAAAAGTGTAAGAGCTACACTAAAGATCTTCTGATTATCTATGAAAAATTTATCTACTGAAGCAGGAAGAATATTTAGAAGGATTGTAACTCCGCCGTAAGCGATTAAGATATAGAACATATCCATAAAGCCTGCGCCGGCGCCAATTGCAACTGCACCTCTCACATCTTTTTTAAGTCCCCGTGAAAGTATTGCGAAGTAAGTAGGACCCAAAGGCGGCACCGATATTATAAAACCCGTAACTATTCCGGCAAGTAAGCTTAGTATCAAAAAATATGTATTTTATTTTACAGGTCTCAAGTTACCAATTGATACGTAGATATTCAATGAAAACAGTATCAATAGTACATCGTTATAATACTAAAATCATCACTTTTTAATATAAAAGCTTTTTATATATTATTATTGATGATAATTAGAAAATTCATATTAATATTACTGCTGGCATTTACTCTTAATCTTGGAGTTCAAAGCTCAAGAGTGTTAAGCAATACCTCACGGCATGCAATAGAAAGTATAACTGAAAAAAATTTCACGAAAGATAATGAAGAGTTTATTAAGGAAGTTGAAAAGAAAAGATTTTCAGAAATGGTAAAGCTTTATATAAATATTCTTGAGTCGAACAAGAAGAGTAAGTACTACAACACTTCTTAAACTCGTAATTCGTAATTTGAAACTCGTAACTTTAAATTGATTTTGGTAATCTTCCCCTTTCCTCAACCGGTTTTATAAGGAAAGGGGAACTAAAGATTGTGTGTTTAAAATTGGTTTAATTTATATAGAAAGGATTTTGTTGATGTAAAGTGTCTGTTAAAATTATATTAAGTTCAGCTGTTTAAAGTTTCCTCCCAGAATTTTCTTATCATTCACATTAAGCCATTTGTTCAATACCTCAGCATAAATATTTCTGAAGTCAATTTCGTATTTCAGGTCGCCATTATCTAAGTTTGTTAAGTCAGGCGCTGTATTATAAAATCCGGGTTTCTTTAAATTTCCGTTTATAACAAAAATATTATTCGCCGTTCCGTGGTCAGTTCCTCCGCTGGCATTTTGCTTTACTCTTCTGCCAAACTCAGAGAAAGTCATAATAAATACGTCGTTGAGTTTATCGTTGCCTTTCAGATCTTCCGTGAAAGAATAAATTCCTTCAGATAATTCCTTTAATAAATTTTCCTGCTTGCCGTTTTGTCCGACGTGAGTATCAAATCCACCGAGTGAAACATAAAATACCTGTGTATCTATTCCCGATACAATGAGCTCTGCAATAGTTTTTAAGTTAGATGAAAATTGTCCTTTGGGATATTCTAATTTTGATTTATAAATCTTTGAAGTCTTATAAACATATTCTGCGCTGCTTGTTGCCTCAACAATAGTTTTATAAAGATAAGCTACGTTCTCATCGTCATGTTTATTTTTATTTGCATTCGCAATGTCTCCGAAATATTTTTCAGAGGTGCTCATAAAAAATCTTTCAGGATTCTCAACCGCTATTCCGTTATACTTCTCCCCTTTCAGTGCGAGACTGAGAGTATCATTAACTTCGATTGCGTTGTAAGGATTTTTGCAGTCGGGGCATTCAGAATCCAAATATCTTCCTATCCATCCTGATGTAGTATATTTATCCGAATCTGATGCACTCTGCCATATATCCATGCTCCTAAAATGCGAACGGTCCGGATTAGGATAGCCTACATTATTTATTATCGATAAGTATCCACTCTCGTATAACGACTTGAACTTTGGCATTGCAGGATTAAATCCCAGCTCATCCGTTATCTTCAACACATCTTTTTCCTGTATAGCTATAGAATTTCTTGAGCTGTAGTATATATCATTCTTAAATGGAATAACTGTATTCAGTCCGTCATTCCCGCCGGAGAGCTGAACTATCACAAGCTTCTTCGCACCGCTTGCTAAAAATTTCTCGGTGATTTCCTTTGCCTGCAGCGGCTTGATGAAACTTGGAATCATCATAGATGCCGATGCCAGCGCGGAAAACTTGAAAAAATCTCTTCTTGTTACTTTAGCCATATTGTGTGGGGTTAATTATTTTTAACAAAGTTGATATTCAGGCAATGACATCAGCCTCATTATAAGACTTTCAATAAAATTTTCTTTGGATGAAATATCGGAGTAAGTTAAAGCAAGCTTCTTTGTATTCGTGTTTATATCTTTTTGTAAAACAAATTCTGAAAGATAACCAACCAGTTCCTCCTTATCATATTTACCAAATGTCGTAAAATAATCGTTAAGATTTATGTTCGTCTTTACCTTTTTAAAAAATTTCTTCTCTCTGTTAGCACTGTCATTCTTATTTTTCTTTTGTTTCTGCATGTTCATCTCGTCATCTTTCATGTTATCTTCTTTCATGTTAACTTCTTTCATATTATCCTCGTCGGGAGTGTCTTTGTACGAAAACTCCAGCTCAGATGATTTGAACAGCACTTCCGGCAGTTTCATTCTGAACATCAGCGACGATGTATCAATCCAGTTCTTCCCCCCGGGCCAGCCCGCCACATTAGGCGGGTTCAGTAACATCTGGCCCATAGACTTTTCCATAAACACAATCGGTAAATCGTTTTCGAATTTTACATTAAAAACTCTCATCATACCCGAAATCAATTCCGTGGGGGATTTTATCTTCGCTCCTATATTTCTTTCATCGTAAAACCAGTCAGATGTGAAAATGTTTTTCATAAGTTTTTCTATGTCATAGCCTGAATCATAAAATTCACCTGCTAACTTTTTCACAACTTCTTTATCTGTGTCGTTCTCATTTACAAAAAATCTATAAATCTTATTGGTTATGAACTCTGCCGTTTTTTTATTCTCAAGAATTATTTTTATTACATCTTCACCCGAAAAATTTCCGGTCTTTCCCATGAAATTTTTCTCGCCGTCGTCATGCTGCTTATCTCGGAATACAAACTCCCCTTCTTCATTAAATCCCCAGCCTGTAAATGCCCTGGCTGAATTTTTTATATCTTCCTCTGTATAATTTCCTCTCCCAAGTGTAAACAGCTCCATTACTTCCCTGGCAAAATTTTCATTCGGGCTCTTCTTCCTGTTCTGCTGATTGTTCAGAAACTGCAGCATTGCAGGATCTTTTGATACAGCCATTAACAAATCACCAAACTTCCCCAATGCAAATTTTCTTAGCGTATTATTCTGATTCTGATTAAACATCGGGACGGGACTCTTACATGCAAAATGTCCGTGCCAGAATAATGTCATCTTCTCCCTGAGCTGTGCATTATCAGTTGCAAGTTTATTTATCCATTTAACATTAATCTTTACAATATCTTCGCGGAATGCTTTCTGAATTTTTTTCTTCTCTTCCTGTGTAAGATTCTCCCTCGCTTCTTTCTTCATTTTGTAACTTCCTGCGTATTCACCGTAATCTATAGATAGGTCAGTATAATTCTTTGAAGAAGAAAAAATATTGTTTACAATTACCTTGATTGAATTGTTCTGAATTTTATTTAATTCAGAAATACTTATTCCGAACCCTGCCCTGTGATATAAATGTTGTATTTTTCTCTGCTGTGTTGGAGTCATTTTCACCAATTTAATCATAAGACATTTTTTTTTACAATAAGTTTAATACAAAAAAATCGCGTTTACTTTCAAAAGAATTTCGGTAAATTTAAATATGCTTACAAGAAAAAATAATATTATATTTGTTTGTTTCCTTCTTGGCAGCGCCCTCCTGCTATTTCTTTTTCTGCAATACAAACCCTTAAGCAGAAAAATTGAACCAAAGAAGCAAAACGTTTATGGAGTAAAAGATAAAACAGTCGAAGTTGATCTTGAAAAAGGTGATAAGAAATTCTGTATAAGCTACGAAGGAAGTCAGATGGAGCTTGACCTGAAAGATAATACCGGCAAGCGATGTGAAGTTGCAGTGAATGACCTGTTTGAATCTTATCCCGGCAACAAAGTTACCGAGATAAAAAATTCAGGAAAATATTATTTAGATGTGAAAGCCGTGGGTTTCTGGCAGGTAATTATCGTCGATGCAAATTAACAGCTAAGCTCTCCCTCAATAGTAATCTTAGCGTTACTGATTACTTCAAGCGAATCATCACTCAGGATTTTTAATTTTAAATATCCGCCGCGTTTTGATAGCTGATATGCAGATAACTCTTTCTTATCGAGTATCTCACTCCAGTATTTTGCAAGCACTGAGTGTGCTGAGCCGGTAACTGGATCTTCGTTTATTCCAACGGCAGGCGCAAAGAAGCGCGAATAAAAATCGTAACCATCATCTTTAGATGGAGCAGTTACACACACACCTCTGAATTCTGCCGAAGCTGCTTTTAATTTTCCAAAATCGGGACTGATGCTCAGCAAAGTTTCTTTATCCCTTACCCGCACTACTAAGTCCTGATTATCTTTGCAATATCTTGAATCCTCATACGTTTTTATTCCAAGTGATTCAGAAATTTTATCAGAGATGAAATTTGTAGTTTTGAACAACGGAAATACCATTCTAAGTTTATCTTCATGTTTAGCAGCTGAGAGCTTCAATCCGTGATGAGTTGTAAACTCGACTTTATCTAAATTACTTTTTTCAAACAAAACTTTCGCCGAGGCAACAGTAGCATGACCGCAAAATGGAATTTCAACCTGAGGCGAGTAATATCTTATAAAATATTTATTTTCACCTGATTCATCTTTTACAACAAAAGCAGTTTCTGCAGCGTTAATTTCCATAGCAATATTTTGCATTAAAGACTCAGGAATTTTTTTATCCAATAAACAAACACCGGCAGGATTTCCTTTGAATGCCTCGTCTGTAAATGAATCAACTAAATATGTTTTTATTTTCATTTTGAAATTTATTTTTTCTTGTTTGAATATACAGTTGTCAGCAGGGTGCAATCAAAAATACTTGCAGGAGAAATAACTGTTTCCTCGTAAGGAACATTTAATCCATATCTTTCATCCATAATTTTCTTTACCGGCTTGCTTGTTAGATCAAAATCACGAAGTATCTGAAGCTTGCCTACCTCTATATTTGCCGCTCTTTTATAAATTTTCCAGATTAATTCTGAACAGTAAATTTTTTCATCCGACCATCCGAAATAAATATCGTAATCTTTTCCCTTCATTAATTCAGCTTCACTAATCATATTTGTTACTACACTTTCATTCAGAATTTTATCTCTATCGGTTAACCTCTTAATCACAAAATGCCCTTCCTGCCCTCGTGCAATCCATTTATCCAAAGGAGTTACCTTAACCGGCTGAACTGCTTCATAAACATTTATATCATTTCCGTTTTTAAAAATTATTCCGCAATGAGTGTATTCGGAATGAGTTGCCAGTCTTATTGCTTCGCATTGCGCAGAAATTGAACTCTGAAAAATTATATCTCCGTTTTTTATATCATCTTTTTTTACAAGCTCGGCAATCTCTTTATCTGCCTGTCTTACCTTTGCGTATGAATCATAAAATTTCCTCTTGGCAAAATATCCAAGGAAAATCACGGCAGCCACAACAAAAGCTATTGATATTATACGATTAGGTTTCAACTTCTATTTTTATTTTCCCGCTTTATTTACTTCATTCATAAATTCTTCCAGTAATTTTAAATCAAGGTGACCGTTAGGTCTTAGTCCGCTGCATAGGTCAACTCCGAACGGCTGCACTTCTTCAATTGCCTGTCTAACATTTGAAGGTTTCAATCCTCCGGCAAGAAACAATGGCACTTTGGATTGCTCAACAATCTTTCTGCTTAATTTCCAGTCGTGCTGCCTTCCCGTTCCGCCGAGTTCTTTCACAGTTTTGTTTGGATTACCGCTATCTAATAGTAAACCGTCAACCTGCTCAGAGATTCTCACAGCTTCATCAACCGAGCTTTCATCAATCACATGTATTACCTGAACAATTTTTATAGCAGGCAGTTTTTCTTTAAGTTCTTTATAGCTCCCCTCAGATAATGCATCAACTATCTGGATAGTGTTTGTATTAACTCTGCTGTGATGTTCAACAATTTTATCAACAGATGTTTCACAAGTTAAAAGAAAAGTCGCTATCGGCGGCGGAGTAGATGCTGCAATAGTTTTTATTTCTTCATCGGTTATTGGTCCCGGACCACTGGGCATTCTGCCGACTAATCCAATAGCAGAAGCTCCGTAAGCAATTGCATTCTTCGCTTCTTCAATGTTTTTTATGCAGCATATTTTTACTCTTGGAAGATATTTCATTCTATAAAATTATGAATAGCGATATGCAAATTGTAAGAATTAATTTAAATCATAAATAAAAAATATTATATGTATTTTAAAATCTATTAGATAATAAAAAATGGGATAAAATGAAAATTCTAAAAATTTCTGAAAAAACTATTGATATTTTCAATTGTATTAATTTAGAAAATATCATAGGATTCTATAAAGATACAAGATCAAATTATCAAATTTATACAATAATTTTCATTACCGATAAATGGCGATTTAAATTACATTTTAAAGACTCTGATTATTCAGAAAAATGTTTCAAAGAAATATTAAACTTCATTAAAAACAAAGAAATATCAATACTTGAAGTAGAGTGCGAGAGATTTGAAAATTCTTAAGTTAAAATTAAATTAGAGTTGAACACAAAATCTTTAAAGTTTTTCGGATGCAATATGTATGAGCTTGCAGGAGTTGATGACTCAACAACCGAGCTCATGCTGCGCGATGCTAAAGCATACGGATTTGATACCGTAAGGTTCTGGTGCTTTTATCCCACTACTGATGAAAAACTTCAGTTTATAATAAACTGTGCGAAGAAATATGAATTAAAACTCATCTCCGTACTTGCAGACCGGTGGAATTACAATCAGAAGTTTGAAATAAATTCTGACTGGTTTACAGGCGGATATAAAAAAGTTTATCTGCCCTATATATTGAATCTTATTGAAAAATTTAAAAAGAATGAAGAGATATTAATCTGGGAATTGATAAACGAACCTGCTGCGAAAAAATTTGACTACATTTACAATTTTGTATCGGATGTAACTCAGAAAATTAAGGCAGTGAATACAAATCACTTAATTTCAATTGGAACAATCGGCGGTATAGGCGATAAATTAGGAAACCATTTCTCACGGTTCAATTCTTCTTTATTTGAAAAGCTTTATTCAATAAAAGGACTCGATATAATTTCGATACATGATTACAGTTACGATTCAACGTTATTAGATAGAATTGAAATTCATTTTTACTTTAAAGGAAAACCGCATATTGCCAAAATTTTTAATGCACTAAATAAACCTAATGTATGGATAAGAAGCTTGTGGGATTATTTTTGTTTGGAAAATTTTAACAAAATTATTTCCAGTCCCTTGAGCGTAAGGTGGCTTTGGAGACATTACATAAAGAAAAACATTGAGACGGCAAACAGCCTGAACAAGCAGATTTACATAGGAGAAATCGGCTATAAGAGTTATAATGGTAACTTCAGAAAAAACCTGATTAAGCATGACCGTATAAAATATTTTAATGAAGGCGTAAGCGGGTACATGCTTTGGTCATTTGAAGCTCAGGGAAAATCAATTGACGGGCATGGATACGGATTTGGGAATGACAGGAAATAAACTATTTATGAAAAACTATTAACTCATTAGTTGAAAGATTTTCATCTTTTTTTAAAAAAGAATTATAATCATCAGGCAATTGCTCTTTCTCTTTTTCTCTTATAACCAGATAATCAAAAGTCATATTTTTCAGATTTTCTTTTTCAAATGTTTTAACCTCTTTAAACCCTATCAACAAAGGAACAAGTGATTCACTTGAAGCAACTACATAAGAATGATTTAACCTTTCAAAATTCTTTTCCGTTACAAATTTTTCATCAAAGGCAGAATAAATTATTTTAGCCGGCTTCCATCCGCTTAAGAAAAAAGCAATACAAATTAAAATTATTGCTAATCCCCTGCTTACTTCATTGGTAAATTTTATATTAAATTCTTTTAAATTTATTACAGTGGTTATTGCAAATATTGTTGAAGGAATTACCGAGTAATAATCCATTGTATTGTAAAGGTTCGGAATGCTGGACACCATAGATAAAAACAAGAATGGAAGTACCGGTATATTTAAAATCCAACCTTTCTTATAAAACAAAGGAAAAAACAAAAACGGAAGCAGAAGAAAAACCAGATATAAAAATTTTTCTTTGATTGTATTAAAATCGAAAAGACTATTTACACTTCCTGCCTTTGATAAATGGTCATATGTTTTACCCAGGAAAAATGGCTGCCCAAAGATATACAGAGCAAAACAAACTAACGACATAATTCCCAGTGAAATAAAAAGAGTATTATACTTTTTAAATTCCGTCTTATCCCTGAAATTCATTAGCACAATCATCAGGCAGAAGGCAGAAGAGAAAAGGAATATACTTTCTTTTACTGTGCAAGAAATTAAAAGCGATAGCAAAATCAGCCACGGTTTTTTCTTAAGGAAATAATAATATGCCACCATAATAAACGGCAGCGCAAAGAACTCATCTTCAATACTCCAGTTAAAAGAATGCCTTATTGAATAATTGCATAACAGCAGAACAATAAAAATATATTTTATAGTCGAAGAGTATCCAAGATGTGAAAGTATTTTTTGAAAAATAATTATTACTGATGAAATAATAATCAGCTCAAAAATTACAAATGACATGTAACCGGGAATTCCAAGCAAAGTTAGAGCTGCAGGCAGATAAAAAATTGGGCTGAAGTGATGCAGCAAATGATTATATGGGACATCCTTATTAAGAGTTAGAAGTAAGGATTTATTTTGCGGAAAATTATTCAGTACGTTTGTAAAATATGCAACGTTAATTCCCTCTCCTCCAAGATACATCCTCAATAAATGCTGAACAGAAATAACCAATGGATACAATACAATAAAAATCAGCAAGAGGTTTTTCTGGAAATTACTGAGTGCAAGAGGTTTTTTAAAAAACTCTCTTGTTTTAGGAATGAGTAACAAAATCAGGATTATTCCGCAAATAGTCCTTGCAGCATCATTTGGATGAAGACCAAAAATCCAGCCAAGCGGCAATAAAAGAAATAACCACGCAATTGCTGTATTTTTTTGATTGGGTGTAAATTCTGTCATTAAAATTTTCGGATGGGTATTCAGACAATATCGAAAATAAAGATAAGATTTATCAATAACAATATTTTACTACATGTTATAAAAAAATCCCGAAGGAAGCTCCAACGGGATTTTGTTTGCAGAGAGAGAGGGATTCGAACCCCCGGATACCGAAGCATCAACGGTTTTCAAGACCGCCGCTTTCAACCACTCAGCCATCTCTCTAAGAATGTACAAATTAACAAATTCTGAATATAAATTCAGGGGAATTTTTAATCACTTTTTTAAGAAAGCTTTTTATATTTCACACCTTTTACTTCGTCTTTAAAATCTTCAAGCTTATACTTGCCTATTCGTGTTCTCTGCAAAGTTTTTAAGTAACCACCTACTCCAAGCTCTCTTCCTATATCATCTGCAAGTGTTCTTATGTAAGTGCCTTTACTGCAGCTGACATTAAAAAAAAGTTCGGTGTCTGAAAGTCTTTTCAAATGCAGCTCGCTTATATTCACATTACGAACTTTTCTCTCAATCACTTCACCTTTTCGCGCAAGTTTATACAACGGTTTTCCTTTATGTTTAACCGCTGAGTGCATCGGAGGAATCTGCTCAATATCACCTGAGAATTTCTCCTTCGCTTTCTCAATCATATCATCGGAAACACTTTGTGTGCTTACTATATTTTCTTCTTCAGATTCTGTATCAAAAGTCGGAGTCGTTGCGCCTATTCTTATAATCCCGTTATACTCTTTATCGTAATCAATAAAATCGTTTATCAGCTTTGTCTTTTTACCGGAACAAAGTATCAATAATCCTGTCGCTCTTGGGTCTAAAGTACCTGAATGCCCTATCTTCTTCAGATTAAATGCCCTCTTGAATGTCGCAACGATATCAAAGCTCGTTCTATCTAATGGCTTATCAGCAAGGTAAACATTATCCTGGTCTAAAAGTTCTGACATTAAAATAATATGGAATTAAAAAATGAAGGGTGTTATTCAGTTTCAGAATTTTCTGTATCAGAAATTTCCGAATTAGGAGTTTCTGTATCAGGTTTCTTTATGCTTTTAAGTATTTTCTCTATGTGGTCTGCGTATTCAATCGTATCATCATGGAAGAATAACAAGTCAGGAGTATATCTGAATGTCAATTGCTTACCGAGAAGAAACCTTATGTGAGGTTTCCTCTCTGTAATTAATTTCAGGCATTCCTTTATAGGGAGTTTATTGCCAAGAAAACTTAAGTATGTCTTGGCAATTTTCAAATCCGGAGAGACAATTACTTTTGATATTGTTACAAGCCCCAGATTTAATTCCTGTAAATCGGGTGACATTGCAACATTCAATTTATGCTTTATTTCTTCAGCAACTTTTTCTGTTCGTATTGACATAATTCAAATAACCTTTTTAATGTTACCTTTATGCTTAAGCTGTTGTAAGCTTACGTTTTGTTTCTACAATTTTGTATCCTTCTATAACGTCACCGACTTTTATATCGTTGAAGTTTTCAAGTCCGATACCGCACTCATAACCTGCATCTACTTCTCTTACGTCATCTTTAATTCTCTTAAGTGATGCAATGTTACCGTCAAAAATAACCAATCCTTCTCTTAATAAACGAATCTTAGTGTTTCTTGTGATTTTGCCGTCCTGTACAAAACATCCTGCGATGTTTCCGACTTTAGGCACCTTGAATACATCACGAACTTCAACTGTACAAGTAACTTCTTCTGATTTCTCAGGTTCAAGAAGTCCTTCAAGTGCCATCTTAACTTCTTCGATAGCCTGATAAATGATGTTGTATAATCTGATATCAACGCTGCTCTTCTCAGCAAGCTTTCTTGCATTGAGATTTGGTCTTACATTAAATCCGATTATAATTGCGCTTGATGCTTCTGCAAGCAATACGTCTGATTCTGAAATCTGTCCGATTGCTTTATGAATAACTGTAACTTTTGCTTCTGATGTTGTAAGCTTTTGTAATGAGTCTGCAATAGCTTCAGCAGAACCGTCAAAGTCAGCTTTAAGAATGATCTTAAGCTCAACCTGCTTACCCTCTGAGATCTGTTTCGAAATATCGTCGAGTGTAATAAACTTGACCTGTCTGAAATCCTGTTCGCGTTTCAACTGCTGACGCTTTGTTGAGATTTCTTTTGCTTCTCTTTCAGTATCAAGCACTGCGAATACATCGCCCGCCTGAGGCACTCCGTCAAAACCAAGCACCTGTGCCGGAGTTGATGGACCTGCAAACTCAAGTTTTCTTTCTCTTTCATCAAACATCGCCTTCACTTTACCGCTGAATACACCTGCAATAAATATATCACCGACTTTCAATGTTCCTTTTTGTACAAGTACTGTTGCAACAGGACCTTTACCCTTATCAAGTTTTGCTTCAAGCACAACTGCTCTTGCATTTCTATCAGGGTTAGCTTTTAAGTCAAGAAGTTCTGCTTCTAAAAGAATTTTTTCAAGAAGCTTATCTACATTCTGTCCGTGCTTAGCTGAAATTTCTACTGACTGATACTTACCGCCCCAGTCTTCAACTAAAATATTTTTATCTGCTAACTGCTGTTTTATTCTGTCAGGATTTGATTCAGGCTTATCAACTTTATTGATAGCAATAACAATCGGTACGTTAGCTGCCAATGCGTGGTTGATAGCTTCAACAGTCTGCGGCATAACGCTGTCATCTGCTGCAACTACAAGCACTACGATATCTGCTGCCTGTCCGCCGCGGGCTCTCATCGCTGTGAACGCTTCGTGACCCGGAGTATCTAAGAATGCAATTTCTTTTCCTGATTCAAGTGTAACTTTGTATGCACCGATATGCTGCGTAATTCCGCCTGCTTCACCGGCTACAACGTTTGCTTTTCTTATGTAGTCAAGCAATGATGTTTTACCATGGTCAACGTGACCCATGATTGTAACAACAGGTGAACGCGGCTTGAGAGATTCAGGTGTATCCTGAACTTCTTCAAGAACTTCCTCTTCGTACTCTGACTGGAATTCAATTTTATATCCAAAATCTTCTGCAAGTAGAAGTATCAAATCTTTTTCAAGACGCTGATTGATGGAAACCATCATACCAAGCTTGAATGAAGCTTTTATTAACTCATTAACTTCAAGATTCATTAAGTTCGCAAGCTCAGCAGTGGATATAAACTCCGTAACCTTGATTACATTTTTATTTGCCTCTGCATGCTCCTGAATTTTCTTCTCTTCAATTTCTCTTTCTTTCTTCTTTCTCTTTCTTGCAACACTTCTGGAAGAAGGACCTGCATCTTCACCTATTTTGGCAAATGTATCTCTGATTGCCTCATCAATTTCTTTCTGGCTTATATCTTTTGCTCTGTGACCTTTTTCTAAACGTAACTTTCTTTTTCTTTCCTGTTCAGCTTCAAATTTTTTCTTATCGCGTTCTTTATCTCTCTTACGTTTTTCATCTTCAAACTTAGGCTTGCTTATTCCGCCGTCAGTTCTCGGTGTAAATACTTTTCTTGTTAATGATGCATCTCCCGGTTTTGCAGGAGCGCCGTCAGCAGGCTTTGAGAAATTTTTTCTCTTATCCTTTAAATCACTGATTGAAACTTTCTGGAATTTGTTATCTTTATTCGGACCTGCACCAGGTGCGCCTGTTCTGTTCCTGTCAAACGGTGGTCTGTTCTTATCAAACGGTTTTCTTTCAAAAGGCGGCTTGTTCTTATCGAACGGCTTTCTTTCGAAAGGAGGTTTGTTCTTATCGAACGGCTTTCTTTCAAACGGCGGTTTGCTTTTATCAAACGGCTTCTTTTCAAACGGAGGCTTTGGCTTTTCTTCGTGCTTCTTCTCTGTTGTTTTTAATATCTCCGTTATCGGCTTATCAAGCTTAAACTTGTCTTTTAATACAGATGAAACCGGAATAGCAGTTTCTTCTGCCGGTTTCTCTTCTTTTTCTTTGAATAAATTTTTATCCTTTACGGGGGCTTCGGTTACAACCGGCTGCTTTTCAACAGGCTCAGTACTTTCCGCTTTTGATTTCTTTTCTTCCTTCTCGCGTTTCTTTCTTTCCTTAGCTTCTTCAATAGCCTTCTCTCTTTCAAGATGAGCCTTCAGTTCCTGTCTTTGTCTCTCGGCTTCTTTTTGTCTCAGCTCTTCCTCAATATTCTTTCGTATCCTTTCTTCTTCTTCTTTAAGTCGTTTATCCTCTTCATCTTTTTCCATTTTTTCCTTTGCTTCGGAAATACCTACATGGAATTTTTCCTCGAACGATACTGTCTTGTTTACGCGCTGTTCTTCTTTCTCAACTTCTTTTCTGAATTTTGCATACACCTTTGCCACTGTATCAGGTTCAAGCGATGTATTAATCGATGCTTCAACTCCAATAGTACCGAGAAATCCAATGAGATCTTCTTTGGATATGTTAATCTTCTTTACTAAGGAAATTACTTTTTCTTTTTTTGCTTTTGGTTCGGGCATTAAATAAAATAATTATAAAATTCTGTTTAGTATTTCTTTGCTGGTACAACTTTTATCCGTTACTTGTCTTCTGATTCGTTCACGGCTTCTTCTTTTTTATCTTCATCTGCAGAAGCTTCTTCTGTAACTGCTTCTTCAGATTTTACTTCTTCTGTTTCTGTTGTTTCTTCTGTTTCTTCCTCTGGTGTTTCTACTGACTCAATATCTTCATCTTCATTGTCCTCTGCATCTTCATCTTTTTCTTCGTTTTGTAATCTGTCAACATCTATCTGGAAGCCTGTTAATTTTGAAGCCAGCTTAATATTCTGACCTTCTTTACCAATGATTAATCTTATCTGATCTTCTTCAGAATAAATCTTTGCAACTTTATTTTCGTTATCGATATCGATATCGAGAAGCTTTGCCGGAGCTAATGCTCTTGAAATAAATGTCGAAGGGTCTTCCGAATAATTTATAACGTCGATGTTTTCATTGTTAAGCTCTCTTACTATTGAGTGAATTCTGATACCTTTCATACCAACGCAAGCGCCAACTGCATCAATTCTGTCATCGTTAGATGTAACTGCAATCTTTGCTCTTTCACCTGCAAATCTTGCAATACCTTTTACTTCAATTATACCGTCGTAAATTTCAGGGATTTCAAGCTCAAATAATTTGTAAAGGAACTGCTCATCTGCTCTTGAAGCAATTACAACAGGAGGTCCTGATTGTCTTTTTTCAACGCTCTTAATTATAGCTCTTATAGTATCGCCTTTTTTGTATCTTTCTTTTGCAATCTGTTCGTTCTTTGGGAAAATCACTTCGTTGCCGTTGTGAATCAATAAAATTGATTTCGGTTTTAACTGATAAATTTCACCAACGACTATTTCACCGACTAAATCTTTATAATAATTAAATGTAATTTCTTTTTCTATTTCTCTTATCTTCTGGTTAAGATTTTGTTTTAAGTTGATAACGTTTCTTCTTCCGAAATCCTCAATCGGGATTTCTTCAACAAAGTCGTCATCAATTTCAAAATCTTCACCTGATTTTGCTTTTGCGGATTCAACATCAATTTCCTTTGCAGGATCCATAACCTCTTCAACTACTGTCTTGTAAAGAAAAATTTCGATATCGCCTTTTTCCATGTTCACGATAACTTCGAAGTTCGCTTCCAGCCCGTACTTCTTTTCCATCATTTTTACGAAGGAATCTTTTATTACCGAAGCAAGAATATCTCTATCGATATTTTTTTCTTTTGCCATTTGTGTAAAGGCATCAACTATCAGACTTCTCATTTTTGTTAATTATTTAAAAAGTAATTTTGCTTTAATTTCTGAAATATCTTTGAATGAATATTGTATATTTCTTAATAGATTTTTTTTCTTCTCATCTCTTACTTCAAGCTCAAACGTTTCATTTTCGGGATTCAGCTCAACAAGCTTTCCTGTTACCTGAGTGTTATCGTTCAAAGTAACTTCCATCGGACGCCCTTTGTGCTTAACCATCTGCCAGAAATATTTATACGGCTTATCTGCTCCGGGTGAGGAAACTGATATTTTGGCAATATCGTTTTCTTTGTAATTCTCGTCAAACTCTTTGTTTATTCCTCTCGTAATCGCGGCAATCTCATCTATTGAAAAGTTTTCTGTTCTGTCGATGTATATTTCAAGAATCTTGTTGTCCTTATCACCTTTTCTCACCAGTTCAATAACTTTGAAGTCGGAGTCTTTAAAGAAGTTCTCAATTATGTCGTTTATCATAAAAAATTTGTATAAAAAAAAAGTGGGTTCTTGTGACCCACTCAATAAATTATAATCATCTAAACTTTGTAAGTAATAAATATAGTGAAATTAAAAATTAATTTCAATATCTGCAAAATTGCATAAACCTATTACTACTAATAGGTTAAAACACTTTTGGACTTAAAAAAATTTTGATTATTTTGAAGTGGTGTGATAACTTCCTGCACTCTTTAACATAAAATGTGTCAAAAATGTTACTATCTCATATTGTGAGACAGTGAAATAATGAAAAGTGAGAAAATTAATTAAAATTAAAGAATCCGTCAAAAATTCATCAAAATTGCAAAGATTAAATTAGCAATCAGGGGGCGCGCCTGTCCCGCTTCCAGCGGGACTCAAGTGCATTTTGTGAATTGAATTCTTCAATTCACAAGATGCATTGCCCGTTCCGACTCCGCCGGAACGGAGGCGCGCCCCCAAAAATGTAACAATAATGTGACTTTAGTATTTTCAAAAGAACAAAACCCGACTATTTCCCGACTTTAATAACAAAATTTGCTTTTATTAAAAGAATGCAACAATAATGCGACTTTTTTACGACTATTTTACAAAGTTTAATTTCTCCATTTTTAGTTCAAAATTAAAGAATGTGACAATAATGTGACATTAAAATGATTTCAAAAACCAAGAATGAATAAACTAATAATACTAATATTTTCCCTTATTTTAATTGCCGGATGCAGCAAAACCGGTAAAGAAATCACAACTGCTTCAGGACTTAAATACACTGATATTAAAGAAGGTACAGGAGCCGCACCTTCAAAAGGTAAAACAGTATCCGTTCATTATACAGGCACGTTTCCCGACGGAAGAGTTTTTGACAGCTCAATCGAAAAAAAGCAGCCTTTAACTTTTACAATCGGTTCAGGTGAAATGATTGCAGGATTTGATGAAGGCATTTCAACTATGAAAGTCGGCGGCAGAAGAAAACTTGTTATCCCGCCAAATCTCGGCTGGGGTTCAGACGGGGCAGGAGATATTATCCCGCCTAACGCAGTAACAATTTTCGATGTAGAATTGTTGGAAGTAAAATAAACTATAAATAAAATCTTAATATAAAATTATGGCAGAAGAAGTAACAACAGCATCAGGACTAAAATATACTGACCTTGTAGAAGGCACAGGCGCATCACCAACAAAAGGCAAAGTCGTTACAGTTCATTACACAGGGACCTTTGAGGACGGCAAAAAATTCGACAGCTCAGTTGATAGAAACGAACCGTTCCAGTTTGTTATCGGAGCAGGACAAGTTATCGCAGGCTGGGATGAAGGCGTAATGAGCATGAAAGTCGGCGGCAAAAGAAAATTAGTTATTCCACCGGACTTAGCTTACGGTTCCCGCGGTGCAGGCGGAGTCATTCCTCCGAACGCTACAATACTTTTCGAAGTAGAATTATTAGGTGTATAATAATTTTCCAATATGTTCCTCTTCTTAGCAAGCGGAACGTCCCGCTTTAGCGGGAGAGGGGTTAGGGGTGGTTTAATGAGTCAGTTCAAAAAAATTCCTATAAAAAATTTTCAGAGAAGCGCTCTTGAAGTTGCTCCATTTCTATTGGGAAAACTTCTAGTACGTAAACTCAATGATAAATTTTTAGTCACACGTATCGTTGAAGTTGAAGCATATCTAAATGATGACCCCGCTTCACATTCATTCGGGAGAATAACCGAACGCAATAAAGCTATGTATGAAGCCGGCGGACATTTTTATGTTTACTTTATTTACGGAAATTATTTCTGCGTTAACGTTGTGACAAACGTAAAAGGACATGGCGAGGGAGTTCTCATCCGCGCAGTCGAGCCTTTAGAGGGAATAGAAGAAATGCTCAGGAACAGAAAAAACATTACCAATGAACATGATGTAACTAACGGTCCCGGAAAACTCTGCATGGCTCTGAACATCAATAAAGATTTTTACGGAGCACGAGTTGACGGTGAAGACTTATTCATTGCTTATGACGAATCACCTGCCGATTTTAAAACAGGTATTTCAAAGCGAATCGGATTATCCGTCAGCGAAGAAATCGAACACAGATTTTTTATCAAAGGAAATAAATTTGTAACGAAGCATAAATTTAATAAATGAAAATAAGATTCTGCGGAGCAGCCCGTACCGTTACCGGCTCACAGCACCTACTCCAGATAAACGGCAAAAAAATTCTTCTTGACTGCGGATTGTACCAGGGTAAAAGAGAAGAAGCTTACGAAGTAAATAAAAACTTTTTATTCGATGCACAGGATATTCACGCTGTAATTTTATCTCATGCGCACATTGACCACTCGGGAAATCTGCCTTCACTTGTAAGGCAGGGTTTCAGCGGAAGCATTTACGCAACATCTGCTACACGCGACCTCTGCGCAATTATGCTTCAGGATAGCGCTCACATTCAGGTAAAAGATACAGAGTTCGTTAACAAAAAAAGAAAGAAGAAAAATCTTTCTCCGTTCAATCCGTTATACAGAGAAGGTGATGTTGTGAACACTCTTTCCAAATTCAAAACAACTTCTTACTATCAGGATTTTTATATCGAAGGTCTTGGCGACTCTATGAAGGTTCAGTTCATCGATGCAGGGCATATTCTTGGTTCCGCTGAAGTTGTACTCACTATAAAAGAAAAAGGAAGAGAATATAAATTTGCTTTCACGGGTGATTTAGGAAGACCGAATCTTCCAATACTTCGCGACCCTGATTTCATGGGAAATGTTAATTTCTTAATTTCCGAATCAACTTACGGAGGCAAGTATCACGATAACCCGACACAGATGGAATCGCAGCTTGCAGCAGTAATAAATGAGGCAGTCAGCCGCGGCGGAAAAATAATTGTTCCTGCATTCAGCGTCGGCAGAACTCAGGAAATTTTATATTCAATGTCAAGATTAATTAGCAGGAAAGAAATTCCTTCCTTCCCTATTTATGTTGATAGTCCTTTATCATCATCTGCTACAGGTGTATTCAAAGTCCATCCTGAGTGTTACGATAAAGAAATACAGCAATTAATATCAGAAGGAACAAATGTATTCGAGCTTCCTACAGTAAAGTATGTAACTAAAGTTGAAGACTCAAAGAAATTAAACTCAATGCATGAATGCGCAATGATAATTTCTGCTTCAGGAATGTGTGAAGCAGGAAGAGTGCTGCATCATCTTGCAAATAATATTGAAGATAAAAATGCAACGATTCTTATAGTAGGATTTATGGCAGAGCATACGCTCGGCAGAAAGTTAGTTGAAGCAAAAGATACTCCGGGAGTTCCTGTAAATATTTTCGGAGAAGAATATAAAACTAATGCTAAGATAGTTGTACTTAATTCCTTCTCTGCTCATGCAGACAGAAAAGAGCTTTTGGATTACTTCAGCAAATTTGATAAAAATGAATTGCAGCAGGTATATTTAGTACATGGAGAGCTCGACCAGCAGCAGGCATTAAAGCAAGGGCTTGGTGAATTGAACATCAAGAATGTAGAAATACCTGTGAAGGGAACGGAGATAGAAATATCGTTATTAGTTATGAGTTATGAGTTATGAGTTATGAGTTATGAGTTATGAGTTATGAGTTATGAGTTATGAGTTATAAGTTATGAGTTATAAGTTATGAGTTAAAACTGAACAGTAAAGAAGATAGTTTATAATTGTTAACTGCTAAATGTTAATTGCTAATTGTTAATTGTTAATTGTTCATACAAATTATAATACTCTTCCGCTGATTTATCCCATGAGAAATCGGATTTCATTCCGCGGACAACAATTTGCTCCCAGACTTCCTTATCCTGGTAAACGTCGATTGCTCGTTTTACTGTTAAGTATAAAGCTTCGGGTGTTGCATCTTCAAATGAAAATCCGTTGCCGGATTGATTGAACTCATGATAATCAAAAACTGTATCTGCAAGTCCACCTGTTTTTCTTACAATAGGAACTGCGCCGTAACGCAGACTATACATCTGATTCAAGCCGCATGGTTCATAAAGCGAAGGCATTAAAAACATATCAGATGCAGCAGTAATTAAATGAGACAACTCGTTATTGTAACCGACGTACTCAATAAAATTATCTGTATAAGCATCGGCAGCGCGCTCAATGAAGTCTTCATATTTTTTCTCACCGCTTCCCAGCACCATCATGTAAATCGGAAGCTGCATAAGCTCATGAAACACAGGCATAATTAAGTCTAAACCTTTTTGTCCTGTAAGTCTTGTAATTAACCCTATGAGAGGAACGTCCTCTTTGTATTTAAAGCCCGCTTCTTTTATCAGATGCTTTTTTATCTCGTGCTTTTCATCAAGTGAATTGAATGAGTAGTTATGCGGTATGTAAATATCCTTTTCAGGATTCCAGATATCTGTATCGATGCCGTTAAGAATTCCGTACAGGTCTTTGCTTCTGAATTGAAGAACGCCTTCAAGTCCTGCTCCGTATTCCTTTGTCTGAATTTCTTTTGCGTAGTTGGGACTTACAGTTGTAAGAACATCGGCGAACCAAAGTCCTGCTTTTAAAAAACTGAAAGCCTTATCAAGTTCGTAAGGACCTTCGGGATAAAAGTGGTCCCTTGTTAAACCTGCTTTCTCAATAGTAGAGGGAGCAAATCTTCCCTGATAACCAATGTTATGAATTGATAAAACTGTTTTTGTATTCTTGAAAAGTTCGTCCCAGTTATAATTGAATCTGACGTATGCAGGTATAAGTCCGGTCTGCCAGTCATTACAATTGATAATAGCAGGAGACCATTTTAATCTTTGAATTAATTCAAGACAGGCTATCTGAAAAAAAATGAATCTCTCATCTTCATCTTTATCTTCTGTATAAGGTTTTCCCCTATGAAAGAAGTGCGGACAGTCTATAAAATAAACGTTTACTTCTGAATCAGGAAGTTTGCCCTCCCAGAAATTGAATGTATATGTTGCGTCACCGATTTTTACGGGAGTATCTATAAATTCTTCATTCTGATAAAGACCGTTATCGATGGTTTTTATAGTATCATAAAGAGGCAGAAATACTTTCATATCGCAGCCCAGCTTTTGCAAAGCTTTCGGAAGTGAACCTGAAACGTCAGCGAGTCCCCCTGTTTTTACATAGGGAAAACACTCAGTCGTTAGAAATGCTACATTCATTCAGAGAAAATTTTAATAGAGTAACTAGAGAGAATTAACTATTTAAATTCTGAAATGCCTTTAAATAATTAAAGTATTACAGCTTTGTTTCAATAAAATACGGAAGCATCTTTCTCCACGTTGGCCAATCATGCGGCATATCATATCCCCATAAATCAAGTGTATGTGGAATTTGTTTTGTATCAAGTATAGAAGATAGTTTTTTGGAAGCATCCGGGTCTTCATAATTTCCCTGACCTGTTGCGATTATGATTTTCTTGTTATCTCTCATCTGTTCGAGAATACTTTCGTCAGTAAGATTTGCAAGATAATCAACGGGAGAATTGAAGTAACAGTTATCATCGAAGTAACCCTTACTGTACGAACGAAGCGAGTATGCGCCGCTCATAGCAATAGTACCTGCAATTAAGTCAGGTCTCTTGAAAAATATATTTGCGCAATGCAAGGCACCGAGTGATGCGCCTGTTGTATAGATAGGAACTTCACCGTTGCTGTCATTGATGATAAAAGGAACAACTTCGTTATAAACATATTCATTAAACTGCTGATGTCTCGTTGCTTTATGCTGCGGAGCCATTTCATCATTCAACCAGCTTTCGTTGTTGATGCTGTTTATAGAAAAAACTTTTATCTTTCCGCTTTCAATATGAGGAGTAATAGCTTCAATCAGATGAAATCTTTCGTACTCTAAATAATCTGCAGCTGCAGTAGGAAACATCAAAAGCGCATCGCCGAAGTCACCGTAAACAACTAAATCCATTTCTTTGTTAAGGTTCGGGCTGAACCATTTGTGAATTTCTCTTCTCATATTGTAAAGATTTTTTAAAAATTTTAAGAATAAATGTGGGGTTGAAAATTGGTTTCAATATATAAAATTAACTGATATTTTATAATACAAAATAAAGTAATGAAAAAGGTCAAACTCCATTGGGAATTTGACCTTCTTAAACTAACATTCTTCAAATTTTGCAGTGAAGTGCCGCAGGAATTCAGGCTCTTCAGTTATCTTCAATCCTTTAAGTTTATCTTTAGTTTTGCTTATTTCAATAAGGACTTCAGCAACATAATCAAAATGACTTTGTGTATAAACTCTGCGCGGGAATGCAAGTCTTACAAGCTCCATATCAGCAGGAATTAATTTTCCTTTATCATATTTGCCGAACATAACGCTGCCTATTTCCACAGCACGGATTCCGCCTTCTCTGTATAAAGCGCAAACAAGTGCCTGTCCGGGATATTTATCGGAAGGAATATGAGGCAGGAAATCTTTTGCATCAAGATAAATTGCATGTCCTCCGGTTGGTTTAATAAATGGGATACCATTCTTTTCAAGTTTTTCACCTATGTATTCGACTGAACGAATTCGGTAATGTAAGTAATCTTCATCCATAATTTCTTTAAGTCCCTGAGCAATTGCTTCAAGGTCGCGTCCGGCAAGTCCGCCGTATGTTTCGAATCCTTCAGTGATGATTAAAAGATTTTTGCATTTTTCATAGAGTGATTTATCGTTCATTGCAAGAAATCCGCCGATGTTTGCAAAGGCATCTTTCTTAGCGCTCATCGTACAGCCGTCAGCATAAGAGAAAGTTTCTTCAACTATTTCTTCAATTGATTTATCTTTATATCCTTCTTCTCTCTGCTGGATAAAATATGCATTCTCTGCAAATCTGCATGCATCCAAGAAGAATGGGATATTGTGCTTCACACAAATTTTCTTCGTCTCTCTGATATTTTCCATCGATACGGGCTGTCCGCCATTGGTATTATCCGTAATAGTTATCATCACCATCGGAATATTTTCAGCGCCGACTTCAGTAATCTTCTCTTCCAACTTTTTTAAATCAATATTGCCTTTGAATGGATGAATCAACGAAGGATGTTTTCCCTCTTCAATATTTAAATCAATTGCTTCACCGAGATTAAATTCAATGTTTGCTCTTGTCGTATCGAAGTGATTATTGTTCAGTATATATTTTTTCTTTGAGTGGTCATCGAGCAATATGGAAAACAAAATTCTCTCCGCAGCTCTTCCCTGGTGAACAGGAATTACGTAGTCGAACCCGAAGATTTTCTTAACAGTATCTTTGAATCTGTAATAACTTTTTGAGCCTGCGTATGATTCATCGCCGTCCATTATTCCTGCCCACTGAAGCGAGCTCATTGCTGAGGTTCCGCTATCGGTAAGCAAATCTATAATTACATCATCGGCTTTTATTAGAAATGGATTGAAGTACGCTTCTTTTAAAATAACTTCGCGTTCTTCTTTTGTAGTAAAATGGATTTTTTCTACGGATTTTATTTTGAATGGTTCAATTATGGTTTTCATTATTTCGAATTATTTATATTCAAAAATAATGAAATTACCGCAGGTGAAATATGATTTAGCTCATAATTAGTTGCCGGTTTTCAGTTAATAGTTGCCGGTAAAAAAGCAACTGAACTCTTATGTTTCTGACAACTAATAACTGACAACTAATAACTACGCAACATCTTCATCATCTTTTTGCTCTTCATCAAAATCAATGCTTCCACTAATTAATTTTAACGGATCTTCAGATGGCAGCTCATGCACATCTCTGAGCTTTCTTTCAATCGAACGCGAGCGGGTTCCAACTCTGTCCAGTTCATTTGTTGCTTCAGTAAGCTTCTTCTTTGTCTTCTCAATTAACGTTGCATAGGTACCGAATTCGGTTTTTACTGAGCTGAGCAAGTCCCAGACTTCGCTTGAACGTTTACCGATTGCAAGTGTCTTGAATCCCATTTGCAGACTGTTCAATAAAGCAGAAATCGTAGTAGGACCCGTAATAGTGATTTTACACTCTCGCTGGATTTGTTCAAACAGTCCCGGGATTCTCAAAACCTCAGCGTATAAACTTTCAAATGGCAGGAACATAATTCCGAAGTCAGTCGTATTCGGCGGATCAATATATTTATCGTTTATATACTTTGCATTCTTCTTTACATTGGAAGCCAGATCTTTCTGAGCTGCTTCAATAGCTGTGATATCACCTGAATCATAAGCTGTATTAAGTGCCTGATAAACTTCTGTTGGGAATTTTGCATCTATCGGCAGCCATAGCACACCTGAGTTATTGTCTTTGCCAGGCATTTTAATTGCAAACTCAACGCTGTCATTGCTACCGGTTTTTGTCTTAACATTTTTTCCGTACTGGTCAGGAGTTAATAACTGTTCAAGGATATTTTCAAGCTGATACTCACCAAAGACTCCACGCGTTTTTACATTGGATAAAACTTTTTTCAAGTCCCCTACTCCGGTTGCAAGATTTCTCATTTCACCGAGTCCCGAATGTACAAGCTCAAGTCTCTCACTTACAATTTTGAATGATTCACCCAGACGTTTTTCCAATGTGGATTGTAATTTTTCATCGACAGTAACTCTCATTCTTTCAAGCTGGGATGCGTTATCTTCCTGTATTGATTTCAGTTTTCCTTCAACTGTCTCTCGCATTTTTTCAAGTCGCTTCTCAGTCGTTTCCGATAATTGCTTTTGCTGTAAAGTCAGCTCTTCAAATTTCTCTCGTATGTTTTTACTGAAGACATCGAATGAGTTTGACTGCGAATTTGTTATTTCCCTCATGCTTGATATTGTCGTATCTGAGAAATTCTTGAACGATACATTTAACTCATCTCTTACCGCTCTTTGCTGTGATGTTAATTCTTCAAATTTCTCTCTTAGATTTTTGCTGAACACATCAAAAGAGTTTGCCTGAGAGTTTGTTATTTCTCTCATGCTGGAAATAGTAGTGTCTGAAAAATTCTTGAATGATGTGTTTAGTTCGTCTCTTGTTTCCTTCGATGACCTGTTAAACTCTTCCCTGTTCCTGCTGATTTCTTCTTTTACCGAGCCTTCTATTCTGCTTACATTTTCATTCATGTAGCTCAGTGTATTTTTCATTTCTGCATCGTTACCTGAATCTCCCTTAGAAGATTTCATTAAACTTACAATCTGCAATACTATTACAATTGCTATCAGTATTATTAAGACTATTTCCATCTGTGTGATTATGTTTCTGAAGTGAATTGATACTATACTAAATTAAGGTAATTTAGATTTGAGATTAAAGTCCATTAATTAATTTAATACAAAAAGCCCTGAAAGTTTACACCTTCAGGGCTTTCTAAAAATCTTGAATATTTAAAAATTATTTTGTGGTTGAGTATCTTACTTTTGCAAGACCGACCATAGAAAGAGTTTTAATATAAACCCAGCCCATATCAAACTCATACCATTTTCTTGAAAACTTAGGTGATGCAGGATTTGCATGGTGATTATTATGAAGTTCCTCACCTGCAATTAAAATCCCGACCGGGATAATGTTTGTTGAATGATCGTCAACTTCAGTGTTTCTGTATCCAAGCGAGTGGCCGATTCCGTTAACAACGTGACCAATAAAAATCATCCATAATACCTGACCGAGCCAAACTGCCGGTCCCCAGATAAATCCGAACAATAAGATATTTATACCCATTAAGATATAAATTCCCCATGAGCGGTATTTCATATAAACATTGTTTTCGAGCCAGTCATCGGGACAACCTTTTCCGAATTTTTCAACCATTTCTTTATCAGCAACGGCTTTTCTGTAATGGAATACTCCGCCAAATAATACTGACCAGAATCCTTTTTGTACAGGTGAATGCGGATCTTCAGGTTCATCAGGGAATGCATGATGTTTTCTGTGACAGGCAACCCATTCTTTGGTGCTCATGCCCGTTGCGAGCCAAAGCCAGGTTCTCATTAAGAAACTTATCGGAGCGGCGAAAACAACTCCTTTATGTGTAATAGAACGGTGTAAATAAAGTGATGACGATATACTGGTAAAGTGCCCTGTTATCAGTACAAACGCTAGTGGAATCCAGAAAGATTCCGGAACGAAATTAAATATCATTAAATAGGTTTTTGCTATCTTTTTAATTCAAAATCTCTAAACAGCAAAAACATTATTAGAAACCGTAAATAAAATAGATATGATGTTAAAAAGTAATAGTTAATAAGATACAAATTTTATCGGGAGGGAAAAATGCACTAAACTGTGCGATGAATGCCTCTTAGGCTCTAACAAAGTAAAAGTCGTAAACGTTCTTTATATAATCATTAAAATACTTTTCGCGGAAAAATGAATTACGGAACTCTTCATACATCTCTTTTATAACTCCGTAAAACTCTTCTACTTTACCATTTGTATATGATACGAGCAGTAGCTCTTCTTTTTCATCATATAAAATGTCAGCAATTGATGCCGATAATACGGCACCGGGATTATCCTTTAACATTGTTCTGGGGATTGACTTGAAAATGTTTGGTATGGGTAAAATTACACAGAAATTCTCAATCTGTCAATTCAAGGAATAGTAAATTTAATGTAAACTCATTTCCCTTTCGGAATATTGCCCCATTCCGGGACTCAAACGCCATTCCGGCATTACTGCTTTTTTTCCAAAAGCTCCATCTCTTTGCGAGATTTGTATCCGCATTTCACGAATAACGCCCGAAAGAACAAAACTATATTAATATTTATATTACAATGTTAAGGCAATATTATTTTATCAGCATCATTTTCTTTACTGAAATATAAATCGTGCCGTTTTCTGTTACTGCTTTGATTGAATAAAAATATAGTCCACTTGAAAGCCCGTTGGCTATAAATGGATACGAATAATACCCTGCTTGTTTGTTTTCATTCAATACTTCAGCAACTTGCTTTCCGGAGATATCATAAATTTTTATAGATACATTTGCATTCTCAGGCAAATCAAAATCTATCTTTGTAGTTGGATTAAAAGGATTAGGATAGTTTTGCCAAAGCACAAATTTATCAGGAGTTCCTGATGGCACAATTTTAAAAATAGAAGCCGAGGAAATTTGTCCGTCAGGATTTGTAACTGTAACAAGTCTTGTAGAATTTCTGACAGCACCTTCAGTATTCACATTTAAATTTATTGTTGTATCGTTAATGTATGAAACAGAATTTACAATTACTCCGTCGATTGCAACTTTTAAATGATTAGTAAATCCTGAACCCGGGTCAAAAAATCCCGAACCGTTAATTGACTTACCTATAAGATTTACCGAAATATTTGAACCGATTGAAACATTTGGTGGACTAATTTCATAAGGCGTTGCAGGAGGCGGAGCTTTAAGCTCGGCAACATAAACTCCGTAATTGTTTTCTCCGTTGCACCATTGGTGAATTGCCCAGAAAGTCATGTCATCATTCGGGTCAACTCTTATGCATGAGTAATCTCCCCATCTTCTGCTTCCGGCAGTACCGGGATCTGCAGGTGGATTATATGCAAAGCTTGTATTATTTGTTATTGTAAATGGTGTCTGCATTGTGCCTAAAGCATCTGATGAAAGTCTTCCGACACTTCCCATATTTATTCTGGTGTTTGCGCCGGCAATACAATAAACCATGGCTGAATGTCCTTGTCCTGATGTTGCAATAGTCGGTAACCAGTAATTAGCTGCGTTAGTAGAATTATCAAATACAGTCCCTGATTGTATCAAAGCAGGAGTTGAGTTTAGATTGCTAACCTGGTACCATCTGCTTCCGTTTCTTGTTGGATTTGAAGTGGTACCTGAACTATTTACTCCTATGTTATGCACCGTCCATATAGAACCATTCCTCATCTGTGCCATAAATAATTTGTCATCCAAAGCATCCAATCTTCCGTTTTCTCCGCCTGTATTTCCTAAGTGAGGGACCTTCAATGGCTTTGAAGTCGTTGGTACCGTTACCGGAATGTTAGGAGAAAGGGACGGAGTTCCTCCCGGATTCAAAACTCTTCTTATCATAAGCGTTCCGAAACTTCCTTTATCCACTCCTATGAAATAGCCTTCAGTAGCATTGGGATCAGGATTATCGACTCCTTGCGGAGTAAATGGTCCTGAATTATTTATTATTAATCCTCCAAGGTCTGTTATTACCATTGGACCTGTTCCCTGAATAGATGACTTCTTTATTACCAGAGCATTAGAATTTACAAACTCGTCAGTTGATAAATCATATAAATTTCCGCCGATATAAAGCGCGTTTGCATCGAGTCCCAAAGTCGGATAATCTAAAAATGCTTTTGACTGCTGATAAAAGAAAAATCTGAAAACTGTACTTGAAGTTATAATGCTGTCAGGGCTAACTGCAAGCAGAACTCTGTTTGCAAGCGGTTGCGGAACATCTATCATCAATAAGTACCACTTCTTTGTTAGTCTGTCATATCTTATTCTCGGGTCGGTTGTATATGTTCCGGGAGAATTGGTCATTATTCCGGCAAAAAAATTATTAGTAGTTGTATTTATTGCTCCGTCAACTAAACCGGTTGATTTTGAAAATGATACTATTCTTCCGTTAACGTGAATTATGTATTGCGCAGGTCCCACTTCTCCCATAACATCCGGGGGATAATAGCCTGAGGGATTTGTTCCTGATAAACTTACTCCGTTGAAATTTATACCAAGTGTTTGAGGTGAATCATTATTTGTAGATTTATGATTGTGAGAATTTGGAGTGCGTTCAGGATATTGTGAGATTTCTTTTGAGTCCGGATTCTGCGGTAAGTTGTCTCTATCTGAATATTCTTTTTCTCTCTCTTGTTTAGGAATTTGCAGCGATTTTAATGGTCCAAATTTTTTTTCGCGTTCCATTATTTCGGAGAGCGGAACTTCAAATGCCATGTTGCCGTCATTTGAACGTCTGACATCTTTTAAATATTCTGTGTTGGAATAAACAACTGAGTCTCCGGCTGCATATAATTTTGTCTTAGTTACTTCATTACGGTTAATGGTTACCAGGTAACAATAATACGTTAAAGAAAGAAAAATGAATATTGCTAAGGTTAACCCGTATCGCTTCATTGTGATTTTATCAGGTCAAAAGATACTTAATTATTGAGTTATTCTAAATGTAATATAGGGGAAGTTATGCAGGATGGGTATAAAAAAAGCAGCCCCGAAAAATTCAGAGCTGCTTTGTATGAAACTAAGTTATGTGTAAATTTATTTTACTAACATCATTTTCTTTACTGAGCTGTAAGTTTTACCGTTATCAGTTAAAGCGCTGATTGAGTAAAAATACAATCCGCTTGAAAGTCTGCTTGCATTAAATGAAGCTGAATAATATCCTGCTGTTTTATAATCATTCATTACATTAGCAACTTCTTTACCTGAAATGTCATAAATCTTTATTGAGACTTTTGCATTTTCCGGTAAATCAAAATCTATCTTAGTCGAAGGATTAAATGGATTTGGATAGTTTTGAGCTAATACAAATTTAGATGGGATACCAACCTGTACTTCAGTGTTTAAATCATAATATTTGAAGTTACCGTTGTAATCTATCTGCTTTAATCTGTAGTTATATTTTCCGGATTCTAATTTTGTATCATTATATGAATAATCAACCTGTGAATTGGAATTACCTCTTCCCTGAACAAAACCGATTTTCTTCCAGTTATTATCTGATAACAGTTTTCTTTCAATATCAAATCCTGAGTTGTTTTGTTCGTTAGATGTTGACCATTTTAAGTTAACATCGTTCTTATTCACAGAGGAAGTAAAAGATGATAACTCGACCGGTAATACAACGAATATTGTAGCAGATGAAGTCTGTCCATCAGGATTTGTAACAGTTACAAGTCTTGTTGTATTTTGTGTAGCTCCCGTAGTGGTAACTACTAAGTTAATTGTAGTTGCATTTACATAGGTTGCAGAGTTTACCACAACTCCGCCATCGATTGCAACACTTAAGTGATTTGCAAATGTTGAACCGGGATCAAAAAATCCCGAGCCGCTGGCAGACGTTCCCGTTAAGGTTACTGCTATATTTGAACCTATCGGAACACTTGACGGACTGATTGAAGACGGAGTTGCAGGCGGCGGAGCTTTTAGCTGAGCTACGAAGCAACCATAGTTATTATTGCTCGGGTTTGATTCGTTAATTGCCCAAAAAGTCATATCGTCATTCGGGTCAACTCTAATGCATGAGTAATCACCCCATCTTCTTCCACCTGAACCACCGGGATCGCCGCTTGGGTTATAAGCAAATGAAGAATTAGTTGAAATTATCAACGGAGTCTGCATAGTTCCGGCTGCATCTGATGAAAGTCTGCCAACGCTTCCCATGTTAATTCTTGAACTTGCTCCTGCAAAGCAAAAAGAAATTGCCGCATGATTCTGTCCTGATGAAGCTATAGTAGGAATCCAGTAATTATTTACACTGGCAGTATTATCAAATACAGTGCCTGACTGTGTAAGAGTTGGAGTTGTTGTTAAATTTGAAATCTGATACCATCTTGCTCCGTTTCTGGTTGCTGATGTAGAAACACCTGAACTATTTACGCCTACGTTGTGAGTCGTCCATAAAGTACCGTTTCTCATCTGCGCCATAAATAATCTGTCGTCAAGAGCATCCAGTCTTCCGTTCGTTCCACCTGTATTTCCTGAATGGTTTACCACTAACGGAGATGCAGTTGTTGATACTGTCAATGTTAAATTTCCTGAGATAGTAGGAGTTCCTCCCGGAGTTGAAACTCTTCTAATCTGTAATGTGCCAAAAGTTGCATTATCTACACCAATGAAATATCCTTCAGTTGCATTCGGATCAGGATTATCAACACCCTGAGGAGTATAAGGACCGGCACCTGAGGCACTTGGAAGTAAATTGCCGAGATTGGTTGTAACCATAGGGCCGGCACCTTGAATAGAGGATTTTCTTATTACAAGCGCATTTGTATTTGAAAATGCTCCGGCAAATGTAAATAAATTACCGCCGATATATAGAGCATTAGCATCTATTCCTAATGTAGGATAATCTAAAAATGTGCCTGAATGCTGATAGAAAAAGAATTTAAAAATAGTTGAAACTTTGATTGTACTATCAGGACTGACGCCCACTAATACTCTGTTTGCAATAGCGCCTGTTCCTGCAGGTACATCAATAATTATAAAGTACCATTTTTTTGAAAGTCTGTCATATCTTACTCTTGGATCAGATGTAAATGTACCTGAGTTGGAAGACATAACACTGGCAAAGAAATTGTCTGGAGTAGTATTAATAACTCCGTCAGCAACGCCTGTTGTTTTGTTATAAGAAATGAATTGTCCGTTTACACCTACAATATATTGTGTAGGACCTACATCTCCCATTACATCAGGAGGAAATGGACCTGAACTTCCGCCGCCGGTTGAACCGTTAAAAGTTATTCCTGCTGTTTGGGGAGCATCCGTCTGGTTAGTTTGAACGTTTTGATTTCTTGAATCACTAGGAGGATATTGAGAAGTTTTTGGTGAATTAGGATTTTGCGGTAAATTACTTCTGTCTGGTCCTTCTCTTTCTTCAATCTTTTTATTGATTCTTTGGGATTTTAATAGTCCGTATTTTTGCTCTCTAGCCATTATTTCAGAGAGAGGAACTTCAAAAGCCATTGCTCCGTCGTGGGAAACTCTGACATCTTTCAGATACTCAGTATTTGATGCTACTGAATCGGAAGATATTGATAAGCCATTCTTCGATACTTCATTATCCGGGGTCGTAAATTTGTAGATAAGGCAAGCTATTGCTAAAAGAACGGGTACAATTAAGTACAGCCTGGGGTTTTTCATAAATAGTTTTTTCATTCGGTCGAGAGAATGGTTTAAGGGGCATTCTATCGAATGAACGACTGAGGTTTAGTGAATCAAAAAGGAATATACCTTATTTTTCGGCGAATTTAAATGGATTACGTGGGGAGTAATTTTGCGATTTGTGAGAGATAAAAAATACAGCCCCGATTGAAACGGGGCTGTTGTATTCAAAAATTTCTATTATTTCATTAATATCATTCTTCTGGTATCTGAGAATGAGGCTGATTCTATTTTATAGAAGTAGACTCCGCTGGCAAATTCTGAAGCCTTGAATTCTGTCTCGTAGCTTCCTGCTGCAAAGTTACCGCTTAATAATTCGCTTACAAGCATACCTGTGCTGTTATATACTTTCAACGATACAAATTCAGATTTTGGAATATTAAATCTTATTTTTGTTGTAGGATTGAAAGGATTCGGGTAATTATTAAATAGCTTAAATTCTTTTGGAATCTCAGAACTTATTAAATTTACACCAACCAGCAATGTGGAGAAGCTCCAAGGTGATGAGAATGAACCTGTTCCGCTCGCATTAGTTGCGCTTACTCTCCAGAAATATGTCAATCCGTTTCCTAATTTTCCTGCCGGAACTGTGTATTGAGTAGTGGCACCGGAAACACTTCCCGAATCAGTAATAACTGCAAAATTTGAAATAGTTGAAATCTGAATGTGGAAAGCTGTCGCTCCGGCAATTGCCTGCCAAGTCAATGTAGGCGTAAGTGATTGTCCATTAGCTCCGTTTGACGGTGAAACCAAAGTTGGTGTAGGAGGAGGAGTAACAGTTGTTGAGAAATTAAATACTGTTGAAAATGCACTAGTACCTACAGCATTGCTTGCACTTACTCTCCAGAAATACGCAGAAGCATTTTGTAACTTTCCAACAGGAACGCTATACGAATTTGTAAACACTGTAGCAGAATCTGTTATCACTCCAAAATTTGAAATTGTAGATATCTGAACTTTATATGACGATGCGCCATTAACTGCATTCCATCCCAATGTAGGAGTTACGGAAACATTAGAAGAATTATTAGCAGGAGTAGTTAATACCGGGGCGGTCGGTGCTGAAAGTCCGCCTGTAGTAGTTTTTAAAACTACACCGTTATCTCCTACTACCCATCCGGTAGTAGTATTTACCATAGAAACACCATTCAGATTTGAGTTTGTACCTGAAGTTTGTGTTGACCATGTATTACCGCTGGTAGCAGTATAATTTATTCTTCCCTGCTGTCCTGTTGCCCAGCCTGTGCTTGGGTTTAAAAAGTTTACCGAAGTAATATTTGCAGTTACTGTACCAAGTGATTGTGTAGTCCAATTTGTACCGCCATTTAGTGTATTCAGCATAGTTCCTGCTGCTCCGCAAACCCATCCTAAAGTAGTTGATACAAATGAAACCGAATTCAATGTACCGGTCACACCAGATGTCAAAGCAGTCCAGTTAGTTCCACCGTTAGTTGTTTTTCTTATTGTTCCTGTAGCTCCCGTAACATAACCTTCCAAATCAGTTGTAAAAAATGCAGATGTAAGATTTACAGTTGTACCGCTTGTTAATGCAGTCCAGTTAGCACCGCCATTAGTTGTTTTAAGAATAGTACCTGCTGCACCTACAGCGTAACCTATTAATGCGCTCGGAAAATTTACATGAGTTAAGTTTGTACCGGTTGTTTGGCTGGTCCAGGTTTCACCTGCATTGGTTGACAATAAGATAATACCAAACTGACCTACAGCAACAGCATTAGTTGCCGAAGCAAATCGAACACATGTTAATGCATTTGCTGTGAGACTTGTTTTAGTAACCCAGTTTGTACCACCGTTAGTTGTCTTAATAATAGTACCGTTTGAACCTACAGCAAGACCGGTAGTTGCAGATAGAAAATTTACACTGCTTAGTGATACCGCTCCTACTCCCGACGTTTGTGCTACCCAACCTTGTGAATATGCCAAATCCGAAAATAGAAAAGATACTACTGCCAGAATTAATAGTAATTTTTTCATAAATAATAATTAAGTTTTTTGAACCGGACAGTTGGAAATCCGGTTTAAATAATTTGGTGAATGCACCTATTAGTTATACAAAACCTAATTATTATATGAATAAAAATCAATAGTGATAATTAATTCGCAGAACTAATTTTACCCATGAAAACCGTGATTGTCCGTTTCTTATCGAAACGGACAATTATTATAATATTAGTTACATTTTCTCCAATACATCATATGATCCCCCGGCGTACCGGTAATATCCTGAGTAAATGAACCTCCTACATATAAAAAACCTTGAAATGAAGCCAAGGCATCGCTTACCGAAGCATTTGGCTTTAAAGTATTGTAAACTCCATAAGTATTTAATTTATACCAGACAGGCAAAGAACTGCAGTCACAAGCAGATAGCCTCGCAATTCCATTGTATCCATGGATCGTTCCAATATCATATATTGGTCCAATTGCAATAATATCTCCATTGTAATCAAGTATTCTATTAATCATACTTAACTTATCTACTCCGTAAGTTAAACTTGAATTATTACTTTGAACAGAAATCCAATTTCCACCTGTCCCTAAATAAGCAATGTGATTAACATAACTGGTAGGAGAATATAGAGTCCTGAATTCCCCCGCCATGTAAAGTACTCCCGCCTTAATCATAAAATCTAAAATTACCGGAGATTTACCGGAAACACTTGTAAAATTGGAAGGTGTCCAGGAACTCCCGTTATACTTAATATATAAATTAGAGTTAATATTGTTAAATTTTAAAAATCTTCCGCCAATATATAATTCTCCGTTAAAAGTTTTCATTGCATAAACACCTGCGCAATCTCCGGCACTTGAAACATAAGCATCTGCACCGTAAGTAGTTAAAATCTGGAAAGCTCCTGAAGCATCAATACAAATTATTCCATGAACATCTGTAAGAATACCTGAAGGTCTGTTATCTCCAAATTTTAAAAATGTTCCACCCACAAATAGTTTATTCTGGAATACTTCTAAAGCAATGATTTCACCTGTCTCACTTCCTGCACTGCACCTACCATGTAATCCATAATTTATATTGATACCGTAGTTTCCGTTCCATCCGCTTAAATAATCCCAATGTCCTGAATTTATCCTGGCTAAATTTTCATTAGAACCGCCAATATATAAACTCCCATTATAAAAACACGCACAGAAAGCACAGGCGCTTAATTGCCAGTTAAGACTTTCATTAATTAACGCTTCAAATTTTACGCCGTCCCATAAGGCTACGTGCTTTGTATTTGGGACTATTACTCCATTGTTCATAGCATATTCAAATCTACCATAAACTAATAATTTGCTTCCATAATTTAAAAATCCCTTTACAGTTACATATTCCTGATCAGTTATTCCGGAAGTATATAATCCGGTTGCATTAGGAAGTACATTCCAGTTTGGTCCTGACGCCTGACCGCATGGCGGCCAACTTACCGGACCTGTATTTTGATTAGATTTGTTTGGCTGGGCTTCAGAAAATTTGACAGGAATGAATAAGCCCACCATGAATACGAATAACATTAAAAATGTTCTATTCATGAGGAGTATATTAGGTTTCTTACTGCAATGTGCAGAAAACTCTTGCTTCCTCTTCCATATTAAGAAACTGCCTGCTGCGCATTGGCGTTTGCGCACAACTGCAGGCAGTTATGATGTGATTTGTAGCAGAAGAACTGCAGAGGAAATTATTCCGTGTTTTTAGCGGGAACATGGAATAACACTTGTATTTTAATATCTTTTCCGAACTTCACCGCCCGTAAGGGGGACTAGCGGGCGGAGAAAGTATCGAGCAATCATTCAAACCGTAATTGGCTCCGCTTTTCCGGAATGATATGATGCGATAATGCATTGGCAACTTTTGGAAGTTCTAAACTTTGTGTTTCATATACCGATAAGATATTCTCACCGGTTAAGTCTTCAAATATTGCAGGGTCACAGTCTTTTACACTTTCCAGAAATTCATCCTTGCTGCTAAAGAAAGTCTGACCTTCGGGCTTGTTTATATTAAAAGCTAATATCTTCGAGTTATATTTTATCAGCCGGACTTTCTTTATTACCCTGCCTTGTTCGTCTAATGAAACTGAATAATTAAATTTTGCCATGGAGTTTATGTTTAAATATTATTCATTTCTAAATTAATCCTGCTGCGGAGGGGCAGCAGGATTTTTCAAATCCCTGATGAACTTATTATATTCACAGAGCGGTTTTTACTTTCCAGTGTCTTGTGCTGAAATTCTTTTTTTTGAAGCTCTTTCTTTATGACCTCTTTTTTGAGGGATTGATTTTCCCGAACGTCATTCATAAAAAAAGGATTTTCACCTATTATCGAAACTTCATTTTGAGTTACTACAGTTAATTGTGTCATTAGTTAATTTTAATCAAAATTATGAGTAATAGCTTCTCCAAACAAATAAAAATATGCTTGTTTGTTATATGAAATTTTTATGATTTTAAAGAAAACTTTAATTTTGTGTTGATTTTCAATATTTTATTCTGAAAATTGTTAGACCAAACCCCAATTTTATGATTAACTCTTCTGCAATTGATTTAATTAAAACACTCTCTAAAGAAGAATTCTCTGAATTCGAAAGTTTTATCAAATCGGAATTCTTCAATACTCATAAGCCCGTCGTTCTTTGTTTTGAGTTTATGAAGAAATATTTCCCTGATTTTGAACAGACAGAATTCAATAAGGAAAATCTCTTCGAAAAAATTTATCCCGGCAAAAAATATAATGATACAAATGTAAGAGTAAATCTATCAGCTATACTGAAACTTGCCGAGTCTTACCTTGCCTATAAAAATTTCAGGAAGAACGAATTTGAAAGCTCACTGCTGCTTGCTAAAGATTCTTACAAAAGAAATCTTCCCAAGTTTGAAGAGCGGCACATAAAAAACTGTGAAGCAAAATTAGCAGAAGCAAAATTTCTGGATGAAAATTATTTCTATGATAAATTTTCATTGGAGAATACTAAAACTCAGCAGAGAAAATCTGAAGACCAGTATCAATATATCGACTCAGTTCAAATAGCCAATGAGAACCTGACATATTTTTATTTCTCAAAGCTTCTGAGAAACTATGTTCTCATTTTAAATGAACAGTCAGCAGTTGAAGTTGAGTACGATATGAGCTCTATTAAAATTGTAATGGAGTTTGCGCAGATGTATGACTTTTCAAAATTCCCTGCCATTATGATTTATATGAATCTTCTCAAGATGTTTTTGAATTCGGATTTTAATGCATACTACAAAGCAAAAAAATTATTCCTTGAAGAAGGTGCTGACATGGATTCTAATGAAAAATTTAATACGTATATCTACCTTACTAACTTCATCTTTAAAAAATATATCGAGACAAAAAACGTTGAATATCTGAAAGAATGTCTTAATGTTCAGCTTCATCAGGTTGAAAACAAAGTCTTCGGAAGCAAGTATCTTTCGTATACCATTTATACAAATCTAGTAAGCATGGCAAGCCGTCTGGAAGATTACGAGATGGCGGAAAATCTTATCCATAAATATAAGAACGACCTCTCCCCTGTAAACAGAGAGAGCTTTTACGAATACGCGCTTGCTAGATTTTATTATCTTAAGAAGGACTTCGTTAAGGCAATGGAAATTATTATAAAGACCAAGCCCGTCGATATTTTTTATGAGCTCACAATTAAAGGCATGCTGCTTACTATTTACTATGAGCTGTCTTATTTTGAAAATGCCTTTGCATTGGTAAATACATACAAGCATACGGTAAAGTCACCGCTGCTGACTTCATCAGACAGAGCTATATTTTCAATCTTTGTGAGGTTATATGCAAAGCTGCTAAAGCTTAAAACCTCTGCCGATACTTCAAAGAAAGATGAGATACAGTTCCTTATAGATAAGGAAGATTATTTCCCGCATAAGGGATGGATGATAGAAAAGCTTTCTCAGTTGTGAGTTGTGAGTATTTCACCCTATCTCCATTTGTCTATTTCACTTTTTGTAAAAATTCGGGAAATAGTCGTGTTTTCATTTCACAATTTCACCAGTTGACCATTTCATTATTTGTAAATAGTCGCAAAAAAGTCGCATTTTCTTCCGCCATTGTTGGTCTCCTGACCAACAACGGTTGTAAGTATAAATTTTAAATACTTAAACCACCCCCTTAATCCCCCTCCTTGTAAAGGAGGGGGAAACAAACATCTCATAGTTGCGATGCTGAACTGGTCCCGATTTTGACGGGAGCATCGCAACGGAAAGTAATATTATTGTAACGTTAATCCTGAGAGGTGTAGTTTTGATACCGCCCCCTCAGTCCCCCTCCTTCTAAAGGAGGGGGGAAGTTTGTGTAATAGTCGGGTTTCTCTCCTCCTTCCCAAACCCCTGTTTGGGAAGGCCAAAAATTTCTAATAAGACTTCTCTAAATAGTCGCAAAATAGTCGCATTTTGTTTTCTTCGTTGATTTCATATCTGCTCAAAATACCATTGTAACATTATTGTCACATTTTTATACCGCCCCCTCAGTCCCCCTCCTTCTAAAGGAGGGGGAAGCTTATGTAAATAGTCGCAAAAAAGTCGCATTTTGTATTCTCCCGTATTGTAAAAACAATTCGCCGAGGCGAACCTTCGGCATTGCATATTTTATTTCAAAATTTTGACGGGTTTTTGACGGATTTTGTTCGCCTGACCTGACAGTTCGCCTTGGCGAACTGTCAGGTCAATTCTTGAATTTCCGCCGTTGTTGGTCTTTTGAGCAACAGCTACAATAAGAATAAATTTTAACCACCCCGTTAATCCCTCCCAACTTTGTCGGGACAAGCTCTCCTTGTAAAGGATGGGGAAACACTTGTACTCAGAAGCTCAGTTCTACACAAAATAACTTACAAAAATTTTGGAATTACTCTTCACTTAGCTCAACAACCCCCTCCTTTTTCTAAGGAGGGGGGAAGGGGGGGGGGTGGTTACTTTTTACTTCAAACAAATATACTGTATTTATAAAAGGAAGGAAATCAAATGTTCCCTATTAGTAGGTATAGGGAAAAATTATTTATTAAAAATTGACACATACTTCCCCCTCCTTTATAAGGAGGGGGACTGAGGGGGCGGTATCAATCGCATAACACTATAGCCGTTGGTCAGGAGACCAACGACAGCTATAAATCAAATGTTTCCTATTACCATGTATAGGGCAAAAAAACTTCACCCTTCATATTTCCTATATATTTTAAAAAAGGTTTAATATATTAATTTACAATCATTCTAACCCTAAAATTTAAATATAATTTAATATGGCAGGAAAGCGTTACACAACGAAATTCTCTCTCGTTTTATCCACATTTGTTGTTTTGGCATTATGCTCGATGATTTTATATTCTTGCGGAAATGATAAACCAAAATCGAAAACCGTTGACACCAAACCTATCTCAATCAAAAAATTTGATACTCCTCCGGGGGCAGACCCATCTGTATCCGCTGAACAGGGCGGTAACGGATTCACGGGCGAAGGATGGACGACCTACACAAAACTTATCGGGTACGGAGATCCGAAGGCAACTAAAGGCGGCAGCATTTCATGGTCAATCCCTGACTTCCCTGCTACCTTAAGACCAATCGGTAAAGATGAAAATTCTTACTATACACGTATGGCTCAGAACATGATGTATGAAAGACTTTTACAGCAGGACCCTGTAACAGAGGACTATGCTCCGTTACTTGCAACTCACTGGAAAATCTCTGATGACAAAATGAAGTTCACATTCCGTATCAACCCGAATGCAAGATGGGCTGACGGAAAACCTGTAACAGCAGATGATTACCTTGCAACATGGAAAATGATGCTTGATCCGGAGCTCTTAACAGGCGGCGATGAATTCTATAAAGAAAACTTTGAAATGCCTGTAAAGGAATCAATGTACATCGTATCAGTAAAAGCTAAGAAACTCGGCTGGATTTATTTTGACGTAGCTGCAGGTATAAAAGTTCTTCCTGCTCATTACTTACAGGATGATAAAGGTAACATGATGAAGGGTAAAGAATTCTTAGAAAAATATAACTACGACCCGATTCCCGGAAGCGGACCTTATTACATCAAAAAAGAAGACGTTGAAAAAGGCAGAACAATTATAATGAGAAGACGTTCAGACTACTGGGCAGAAAAAGAAAACTGGGCAGTTGGTATGAACAACTTCGACGTTTTCAAAACAGATGTTATACAGGATGACAACCTTGAATTTGAAAAGTTCAAAAAAGGCGATATAGATGTTTACTCATATAACAGAGCTTCATGGTGGGCAGAAAAAAGTGACTTTGATGATGTAAAAAGAGGCTTAGTTCAAAAAAGAAAGATCTTCAATCAAAAACCTGAAGGCCAGTCAGGACTTGCTCTCAATATGAGAAAAGAACCGTTCAATGATATTAAAATGAGAGAAGCTGTTAACAAGCTTATCGATTTTGATAAATGGAATGAAAGACTTTTCTTCAACGCATACAAAAGAATTAATTCATTCTTCGGCGGAACACCTTATGCAAACCCGACAAATGAAACATTCAAATATGATTTAGACGGAGCAATAAAATTAATCGAAGAAGCAGGATTCAAAGATAAAAATTCCGAAGGTTACAGAACAAAGAACGGTAAAGTGCTTGCGCTTGAGCTTCCATTCTCAAACAAATCACAGGAAAGATATTTAACAATCCTTCAGGAAGATTTCAAAAAAGCAGGTATAAAGCTTGACCTTAAAGAAGTTGACGGAACAACAAACTTCAAGATTGGTAACGAAAGAAACTTCACAATGATTATTGCCAACTGGGGCGGACAAAATCCTCCTTCACTTGACTTCAACGTTGTAAGTAAAACAGCCGATGACCCGAACAGCACAAACTGGCCGGGATACAAAAGCGAGAGAGTTGACGAGCTTGTAAAACAATACACAGTTAACTTCAACAAAAAAGAGAGAATTCCTATGGTACAGGAAATTGATAAAATTTTATATAATATGTACCCATACGGATATTTCTGGACAGCCCAGTATCAAAGATTATCATGGCAGAATAAATTCGGAATGCCGAAATGGATACTTGCAAAAGGCGATGACTTCTACGGCGGAACAGATACACCTATCTTCCAGATCTGGTGGTTTGACCCGGCAAAAGCAGCAGCTTATGATGAAGCAAAGAAAGACAACTCAAAGAAAATTCCTACAGAAGAAACAGAGAACAAATTCTGGATTACCGAAGGAAAGAGCGATGTATTAAAACTCAGTGACTTCTACACCAAATAAAATTTATTATCTCAAAGCCTGCCGGTTAATTCCGGCAGGCTTTATAAATCATATAATCTTATATGACCTTTTATTTTATCCGAAGATTTTTACTTATCATTCCTACCTTTTTTGGAATTACATTAATTACCTTTTTAATCCTTCAGATTGTTCCCGGCGGTCCCCTCGAAATGGAAATCATGAAAATTCGTATGGGCGGTCAGAAAGGAAGTGAGTCCGGTTCAAATTCCGGTTCGACTCAGAATATTCCTCAGTCTGCAATCGATGAATTAAAAAAATTCTATGGTTTTGATAAACCGATTCACGAAAGGTATATTATCTGGGTTACTCACTTATTAAAATTCGATCTGGGCAGGTCTTATGTTTACTCCGAGCCTGTTTGGGATGTAATAAAATCAAGATTTCCCGTCTCGATATATTTCGGACTGATAGGATTCATTCTCACCTACCTTGTCTGCGTTCCCCTCGGGGTTTATAAGGCAGTTAAGAACGGCTCCGTCTTCGACTTTATATCGTCTTCGCTGGTATTCATCGGCTACTCAATTCCCGGTTTTGCATTCGGCGCATTGATGCTAGTGTTATTCGGCGGTGGAAGCTTCTGGAGCGTATTTCCGCTTGGCGGATTTCGTTCAGACTCATGGGATGATTTGTCTTTTAGTTCTAAGATATGGGACCAGCTGCGGCATACATTTCTCCCCGTATTAGCTTACATGATTGGCAGCTTTGCAACTCTTACAATTCTAACAAAGAATACGGTAATAGATAATTTAGGGCAGGATTATATCAGAACAGCTTTTTCAAAAGGTATCTCCGAGAAAAGAGTTATATTCGGACATGCTCTTAGAAATTCCATGATTCCGATTGCAACAGGACTTGGTCATTTTATTTCATTGGTTCTTGCAGGCAGCTTTTTAATTGAAAAAGTATTCAACATTAACGGAATGGGACTTCTCGGTTACACATCTATCGTGCAAAGAGATTATCCCGTTGTGATGGGAATACTTGTTATTTCTACATTGCTATTGCTTATCGGCAATATTCTTTCCGATATGATATATGCAATGGTTGACCCGAGAATCAGATTCAATTAATTCTAAAATTTTTTTGAGTTTCATAATATGACTGAAATCACTGCAGAAGAAATCCAATCCGAAGAACAAAAAGGAAACAAGGTTTCTACTTCCATCTTCAAGAAGCGATGGAAAAAATTCAAAACCCTTAAGCGCGGTTATTATTCATTTTTAATAATAACATTTCTGTTCGCGCTCTCATTCATCCTTCCTATTTTTGCGGGAAGAGATGCACTGATGGTAAAATATAACGGAGATTATTACTTCCCTGTTTTTAAATTTCATTTAGGTTCTGACCTTGGTCAGACGAATATTCAGGGCGAAGCAAACTACAGATTATTAAAAGAGCAATTCAAAGCTGAAGATAAAGGCAACTGGGTATGGCTGCCTATATATCCCTACGGACCAAATGAAAATCTCCTCGATGAAATGACTGAAAACCCTCCTACCAAACCTGACGGTAAACACTGGGCCGGTACGGATAACAGAGGGCGTGATGTTTTTGTGCGGCTTGTATACGGATTCCGTATTGGTTTATCATTCTCATTAATTGTAACGGCATTCAGTTTCTTTATAGGTATAGTAGTCGGCGCAGTCAGCGGTTACTTTGGCGGCAAGACTGATATTGTGATTCAGAGATTCATTGAGATATGGTCAACACTTCCATTCTTATACGTTATTATTATAGTCAGCTCAATATTGCAGCCGAACTTCTTCCTGCTTATAATTATTCTTACTCTGTTCGGATGGATTGGTATGACTTACTACATCCGTGGAGAATTTTTAAGAGAAAAGGCAAGAGATTACGTATCTGCCGCAGTATCGATGGGCGCAAATAACAATAAGATTATGTTCAGGCACATTCTGCCTAACTCATTAACACCATTGATATCATACGCTCCGTTTACAATCGTTGCAAATATTTTCTCATTGGTATCGCTGGACTTTTTAGGATTCGGACTTCCGCCTCCCACACCAAGCTGGGGTGAGCTTATGGGTCAGGGACTTGAAAGCATAGAAAAATGGTGGCTTATCATGACTCCGTTACTTGCTATGTTCCTTACTCTTTTATGCATCACATTCATAGGAGAAGCAATAAGAGAAGCATTCGATCCGAAAGTATATTCAAGATTGAAATAATTTTTTTCAATCAGAATGGATTTAAAATATAAAGTAAATATTTTTTGGAGCGAGGACGATAACTCTTATATAGCAGAAATGCCTGAACTGGCAGGATGCATGTCGGATGGAAAAACTTACGAAGAAGCTTTAAAAAATATTGAAATAATTGCAGAGGAATGGATTGAAACTGCAGAAATGCAGGGAAGAAAAATTCCCCGTCCAAGACCTGCAAGAAACGTAAAAAATTTAACAAAAAAAGTTTAGCTTAATTTTAGTCAATAAATGGCAAATAAACTTGTAGAAGTAAAAGACCTCAAAACATATTTCTTCGTAGAAGCAACGGATAAAGCTATTAAAGCCGGAGACTTCAGCCACGATGCAAATCTTAATGAGCTTTACAGAAAAGATAAAAAGATGAAGGGCAAAGTAGCTGCGAAAGCAGTTGACGGAGTTTCATTTGATATATATGAAGGCGAAGTATTGGGAATTGTAGGTGAGTCAGGCTCGGGGAAATCCGTAACGGCTTATTCAATTTCCAGACTGATACCCGACCCTCCCGGAAAAATTGTCGCCGGTGAAATTAATTTCAAAGGAACGGACTTACTGAAGCTTACCTACGATGAAATGAAAAAATATCGCGGGAAAGAAATTGCTATGATATTTCAGGAGCCGATGACATCTCTTAATCCTGTTATGAAGATAGGCGACCAGATAATGGAAATTATTTTACAGCATGAAGACGTAACAAAAGAGCAGGCATTTAATAAAGGCGCTCAGATGCTTGAACTTGTCGGAATTGCTGCTCCGGAAAAAAGAATGAAAGATTACCCGCATCAGTTCAGCGGCGGTATGAGACAGAGAGTTATGATTGCAATGGCGCTTGCCTGTAACCCTTCCCTGCTGATTGCAGATGAACCAACCACTGCGCTTGATGTTACAATCCAGGCACAGATACTTGACCTTATGTTAAGACTGAAGAATGAAAGAAAAGAAGCAGCGATTTTATTAATCACTCACAACCTTGGAGTAGTTGCTGAAACATGTAACAGAGTAATTGTAATGTACGGAGGTAAAGTTCAGGAAGAAGCTGAAGTTCATCAGCTGTTTAAAAATCCTGCTCACCCATATACAAAAGGTTTGCTTTCATCACTGCCTGACCCTGATAATCCTCAGGAGCACTTGCAGGCAATTCCCGGAATCATCCCGCATATTCTTGAGCTTCCGAAGGGATGTAAGTTCTGCACTAGATGCACAGAGGTAATGGATATCTGCTGGCAGACAGAACCCGAGCTTAAAGAAATAAGACCCGGACAAAAAGTAAGATGTCATTTGTATTAATACAAAAATAAATACAAAAAATAATTTTTCATTTAACATGATTTAATGAAAGCTGAAAATATTCTTGAGATAAAAAATTTAAAAGTAAAATTCCCTATACACGGCGGCTTATTCCTTAAAAAAGTTGCCGAAGTAAAAGCTGTTGACGGTGTATCGCTTGAGCTTAAACGCGGAGAGACATTAGGACTTGTAGGAGAATCCGGCTGCGGAAAATCTACAATCGGAAAAGCTGTTATCAACATCCTGAAATTCTCCTCACCCGATGTTGAAATTGAAGGAGAAGTATGGCTAAGAACAGATAATGGTGAGATAGATTTACTGAAGCTGAACAGAAATGAAATGAGAGAATACCGCGGACTTATTCAGATGATTTTTCAAGACCCGTATTCTTCGCTCAACGCAAGAATGTCAGTCGGCCAGATAATTGAAGAACCGATGCTTTATCATACAAAAATGAATAAAGCAGAGAGAATGGAGAAAGTCGCATGGCTTATGGAGAAAGTCGGCTTACAGCCCGAGCAGTCCAAACGCTACCCTCACGAGTTTTCAGGCGGACAAAGACAGAGAATTGGTATTGCCCGCTCACTCGCTACCAACCCCAGAATTATTGTTGCTGATGAACCTGTATCTGCTCTTGACGTTTCTATTCAGGCGCAGGTAATTAATCTTATGCAGGAGCTGCAGTCAGAGTTCGACTTAAGTTTATTATTTGTTGCTCACGATTTATCAGTTGTTGAACACATCAGCTCACGTATAGCAGTTATGTATCTTGGCAGCATTGTTGAGATTGGAAACGGTAAAGATATTTATCATAACCCCGTTCATCCTTATAGCAAGGCATTGCTATCAGCTGTTCCATTGCCAAACCCCGATAGAAAGAAAAAAGAAAGAATAATTTTAAAGGGTGATGTTCCGAATCCTATCAATAAGCCGAGCGGCTGTTCATTCAGAACTCGCTGCCCAATTGCACATGCTGACTGCGCGCTGGCAGTTCCGCCGCTTGAATTAAAAAAAGAAGGTCATTACGCTGCCTGTCCTTACGTATCCTATGATACTGTGATTGCAGAGAGCGTAGAGAACAGAGCGTAAATATTTAGCATATTTTATATTAAAGAAGCCCGGAAAATTCCCGGGCTTTTTTGTTTGTAGTAACATTAACATTTTCCAATTCCGAACGTAGGAACATTTATGAAGCTTGCATATTATTCCACATTCCCTGATTACAGCGCGCAGAATTTTAATATGGAGCAGTATATACAGACATACAGGACTTCCAACGTAATAATTGATGCTGCAGCTTCCAGCATTCATTATCCTCCTCACGAATCTACTTTAACTATTAAAACGGTTTTCAAAGGCGAGGAACATTACAGAACGAAGAACTGCAGATACAGAGTTACGGAAAACAATTTTTTACTGCTGAATGCATTTAATGAATATGAAAGTAAAATTGAATCCGATATAACTGCTTATTCTTTTACTCATTCATTTTCAATATTTTTTCATCCTGCATTTGTAAGAGAAGCATTTGCAACGAACAAAATTTCACAGGGAAAATTATTAGAGAACAATATTCATGAAAGTTCTGATTCAAATTCGTTTGAGTTTATTCAAACATTATACAAGAAAGACAGCAGGATTTTGAAACTGTTAAAAAATATTCAAACTGCTCCAGCAAAATTATCCCAGAATCAAGATTATATTGATGAGCAAATTCATTTTTTATTTGATTATCTTTTGAAAACTCAAAACAAATTAAATACTGAAATAAGTAAAAGTCATCCTGTAAAAAAATCCACTAAACTGGAATTATTCCGGAGATTATATCTAGTCAAAGATTATATAGAATCCTGCTACAATGAAAATATAAAGTTATCACAGCTTGCTAAAACTGCCTGTATGTGTGAGCATCACACGTTGAGGGAATTCAGAAAGTATTTTAAAATAACTCCTCATCAATATCTCACACGAATAAGATTAGAGGAGTCAAGAAAATTACTCTCTCAAAATCAAAGAAGCATTTCAGAAATATCAACGTTAGTCGGGTTTGAGCATCACAGCTCTTTCAGCCAGCTTTTCACACAGAGATATAAAATTTCTCCCAGTGCTTACCGTAAAAATTCATTCCGAAAAAATCAATTTTGAGTAAATTTTAATTTCTGCCATTTTATACTTTTGTATAAGAATAAAACCAATTTTTATGCAAAAAATATTTTCATTTTTAGTTCTTTCTCTTTTTGTTTTTAATAAATGTTACTCTCAATCCGCATGGATTCAGCAATTAAGCGGCGTAGGAACTCAGACTCTTTTGGGAGTATCAATTACGGATATAAATACAGGTTATGTCTGCGGAGTTAACGGACTGATTTTGAAAACAACCAACGGAGGAACTAACTGGGTTACTGTACCCACCGGAACAACAAAGTTTATCCGTTCAATAAAATTTGTTAACGCAAATACAGGTTATGCCGCAGGAGAATCGGGGTTGATACTGAAAACAACTAACGGCGGAGCAAACTGGAGTGACCAGACAATCACTACGGCAAATGCATTTGTGAATATAAATTTTTACAATGAACTTACAGGAACTGCATGCGGACAAAACGGACTTGTCGCGAGCACAACTAACGGAGGAGCAAACTGGAATGTTCAGACAAGTAACGTTACGGTAGAATTAACGGAAGTATGTTATACTAATTCTGCAACTGCTTATGCTTCAGGCTTTGGAGGCACAATTTTAAGAACTACAAACAATGGAGTTAATTGGACTTCACAGGTTTCTACTGTCACAAATGACTTAAGGGCAGTTTATTTTACAAATGAAAGTACGGGAATAGTCACAGGTATAGGAGGAAAAATTTTAAGGACAACAAATTCAGGTTTAAACTGGACTTCAATTTCATCGGGAGCTATAAATGATTTATACTCCGTATTTTTTTCAAATGAGAATACAGGCACTGCAGTAGGAACAGGAAAAGTACTAAGAACTACAGACGGCGGACTAACTTGGCTGAGTCAGCCGATAAACTATGTTAACGATTTATACAGTGTATGTTTTGCTAATGAAACTACTGGGTGGGCCGTCGGTCAGCAGGGCGCAATATTCAAAACTATTAGAGGCGGCGTTGGAATAAGGCAGGTATCGGGAACTGTTCCTGAAAAATTTGCTTTGCTACAGAATTATCCAAATCCATTTAATCCCACAACTAAAATAAAATTTAATATAGCAGCAAATGGTATTACAAAGATTACCATAGTTGATATAAATGGCAGAGAAGTAGAAGTAATAAATGATAAAATAATAACAAGAGGGCAATACGAATTTACATGGAATGCATTACATCTTCCCGCCGGAATATATTTTTGCAGATTGGAAAATGAAAATTTTAATCAGACACTTAAAATGATTTTATTAAAGTAAAATGTTATCTTTGTAAATGAAGAAATTATTTGTTTTTATTTTGTGTGTATCACTTCCCTCTTATATTTTCCCATGCACAACTTTTTTTATTAATGATGGAGATACAAAGATATTCGGAAGGAATTACGATTTTCAAATAGGTAAAGGATTATTAATTCTAAATAAAAACGGACTGGCCAAAGAATCTCCGAAAGATAAAAATGGCAACTCGATAAAGTGGAACTCCGAATTTGGCAGCGTTACTTTTAATCAATTCGGAAGAGAGTATCCCATGGGAGGAATGAATGAGGCAGGACTTGTGATAGAACTTATGTGGATGGATGGAACAGAATATCCCGAACCGGATTCCCGTCCCGCAGTAAATACACTTTTATGGATTCAATATCAGCTGGATAATTTTTCTTCTGTACAAGAAGTGATAGATTCTGATTCGAAAATAAGAATCAGCAAAAGCAGTGTCCCAATTCATTATTTGATAGCAGATAAAAACGGAAACTCAGCTACAATAGAGTTTATCGGGGGGAAAATGGTTTACCATATGAACTCAGATTTAAAGTTTAAAGTACTGGCAAATGATTTTTATAGTTCATCCCTTGATTATATAGGTAAGTATAAAGATTTCGGCGGTAATGAAGAATTGGTTTCGAATCAATCTTCGCTAAACAGATTTGCAAGAACATGTAAACTGATAAAATCTTACAACAGTAAAGTAAATCAGAATCCTGTGGACTTTTCATTCGATGTATTGGATAAAATCTCACAGCAAGGATGGACTCAATGGAGTATTATTTACGATTTATCAAATTCAAAAATATATTTCAGAACCAAAGAATCTTCCAAAATTAAAAATATTGAATTTAAAGATTTAGATTTTAGCTGCACGAGCAATGCGAAGATTTTTGATTTAAGTTCTGATATTGAAGGAAATATTAACACAGCATTAAGTGATTATTCAGCTTCAATTAATTATGATTTAGTAAAATACTCTTTTACTAATGTAGATTTTCTTAAAGGAACGTCAGAAGAAACCATCAAATCTTTTTCATTATATCCCGAATCTTTTCATTGCTCTAAATAATTTACAATAATTTTTTATAAATTTTAGTTTAATGAATTGTATTTCCGCCGTTGAATTTTTATTTTGCAATGCGAAGGGGAATTAGCTCAGCTGGTAGAGCGCTTGCATGGCATGCAAGAGGTCAGCGGTTCGACCCCGCTATTCTCCACGAATATAAAAGCCCGATAAATTAAATACTTATCGGGCTTCTTCTTTTTAAAGACGCTCACTTGTCAGCAGTTTGTCAGCAGTTTGTCAGCAGTTGAGAACACTTTTCAAACACTTTCATTTTTTTTGATTCAATTTATTACGCAAATCTTCAGTAATTACATCGGTATAAAACTCTTTTGTAGTCTCAATATCATCGTGCCCTAACAGGTTTGCGACATCCTGAATATGTAATGTTTTTGCATATAGAGTAGCAAATGTTTTTCTAAAAGTTCTCAAAGTATACTTATGTTTATCTAAAATACCAAGCTTGAGTTTTATTCTTCGGAATTTTCTTCCAACTCTCGCAACAGAATAACCGGGGAATAAATATTCCTCCTTACTTTTTGAAACAACCTCCTTCATTTCTATGAATAAAAATTCTTTTAATTCATCATATAATGGAAATTTTATTTCGTTACTGACTTTTGACATTCGAACCAATATTGAATTCTTATCGAAATCTAAATCACCTACTTTCAAATTCAACAAATCAATTGGTCTAATAGCAGTGAAGCCAAGCATCTTTAAAATACAATAAAAAGTATAATCTCTTCGAAGCGATTCTTCAAGTAGTGCATACAACATTTCCTTTGGAAAAGTGGTAATGGCTTTTCTTGCTCTCTTTGGTAAATCTTTTGTTCTTATCGGTGTTTTTAAAATATAGTCTTCATCAACTAGATAATTGAAGAAAGCTTTTAAATAATTCAAATAAGTTATGAGAGTAGCATTACTAACTATATTCATATGAAGTTTAATATATCTGATAATGTGTTCAGGGGTAACTTCCTTAGGAGAAAAGTCTCCTGGAACAATATCTTGAAATCTTGCCATTGCATACTCAAATACTTCTTGGTGAGACTTCGACCTAATTGAAAGCTTGATTCGATATTTTTCAATATGCTCAGATATTGTTAGTTGTTCCTTATTTTCATCGAGATATCCTGCAGATTGCTCATAGCTACGTTCTTTGATTTCAGTTTTTTTGATTTCGACTTCTTTTTCGATATCAGCCTTTATTTTTTCTACTTTTTTAAGATTTCTGGAAGTTATCTTTAATTGGGTGTTTATAGTTTTTCTTTTATTACCTACCCAAAAATCTATAAAGTAAAATCCCCTCTTCTTGTATAGAGAAGCCATATTATTTTAACTCCTTTTGTGTTTTCTAATTATGTTTTTAAGGTTGCTTTTAATTGAAGAAGTCTCATAAGACTTTACAATACTGCGTTTGTCTCTCAAAGTTTTACTAGAACGGTTGATAAAACTTCGTAGCTTTATTAAAGGTATCTTTCTTCTATTGTTCACTTGTATAAACTCTATTTCACCTCTCTCAATAAGCTCGACAACTGCTTGGTATCTGATTCCAAGAAGTCTTCTAGCTTCATTGATCGATAATAAACGCATATCCTCAGTCGAATTAGTTAAGTGAGAAAAATTATGAACAATATTTTGCGGGTATGTTATTGACAATTTCCTTCTATAATATTATACCATTGTTTAGGGTATATCAATTTTTTTATAAAATTACAGGTCCAAGATCTTTGTACAAACAAACAATGTTTTCTTTTACGCCATAGCCTATGTATGACTTATAAATCCCTATGCTTTTTTTATAGTTTAGAAAAATTAAAATATTTAAAAAAATTTACTTTCAGTTGTTATTTCCTTGAACGCTTAAATTTTTTCACCTTCAAGTGATTTCATTGCTTCTTCAAGTTCATAAACGTCCGAAGCGAAGGAGGTTAAAACATTATTTATTTCACCACTTTTTTCTTCTTCTGTTAAAGAAATTTTCGTTAAGTGAGTTGATATCTCCATTGATATATAATGAAGTAGTTTTATATTTATTGTATAGCTTCCCTTTGAGTTTTCAGGTAATCTTTTTTGAAATTCATCATGCTTTCGATAAAGAATTATTGACGAATCGCGTATAACCGAGCGGAGTGGTTCTCCTTGTATATTTTTTACCGGTTCCTGTTTATCATCAATGAAAAACTTTAAGGTAGCATTTAATAATGATTCTTCTGAATTCGAAGATGGAAACTTAACTGTTACTTTCTTATTTCGTAACCTGGGGTTATGTTGCTTGTTCTTACCTTTTATTGTAATTCGCTTTTGCTGTTTTTGAACAGATGACTTATTGCTTGAAAGAACGTTATAACCATTGATGGTATATACAGTTGTACCCCTTATCTCTCCATCCGGATTTACTCCGGCTACTTTACTCTCGAAGTATTTTTGCAACACATTATTCACTTTATCTTCGAGATTTTTTAATTTAGTCGAATGATTTAAACTGGTCTTTTTTTTAATATACTCTTCGATATCACTCTCAATATCAATTAATTTATTAAAAAGTGCTTTAGTGTATTTACCAGTTTGAAAATCCTTTCGAGTTGAATTTGGTATAAGTACATCCGTTACATCAATATAACCTGTTACTCTAGACCATATTGCAGATTTTTTTAATGTTCTGAACTGATCTACTTTTGAAACCTCGATTACTCTTCTTCCTTTAAACACGAAAAAAGGTTCTCTGTAAAAATCCGTGTCCTTAGAAGCTATCAGGAATACTTTTACAGGTGTTTTACTAATATCGAAGTACCTTTTTGTTTTTTGCTTCTTTGAGAGAGTCTCATATAATGTTGCTATCTCTCTTATAAATGGGTCCTTACAGTAAAGGGAATAATTGAATGGTTTGCATACTAGTGTTTTATTCCCTTCACATAAAGTTATTTTTATGTTACTCCTGTTAAGTAATGCGTCAAAATGTTTTTCAATGGCGGACTGTAATATTTCTAATTCAATGTCATCGTATGAATTATGTAAAAATCCCGAAAGAGTAATTGTTGTGCCGCTGGAACAATCATCTACAGTAGCCAGGATTTTATCGATTGAAAATTCAGGGACCGCCTTTTTGAGAGTCCTTAAAAATCTTCTTATTTATATCAAAACTGTAGTAGTAATTTGACTTTTCAGTTTTCGTTTTAACTTTCAGATTATTACAAATAGAAAAAAAGGAGAACATTCCGCTGCCATACATCCCATTTGTCTTGGGATCGTTGCGCTTGTCCGATTTGAAAATTACAAAAGGTTTATTAAAATCTTTTTTAAACCCGGAGCAATTATCCTGAATTGTAATATTTCCACTTCTGGACTTTAACTTCGTTTTACTAATTCGTATTTCGATCGGCTTTGAATAAGAATTTGAGGCATGATCGAAATAATCTTCCGCTGAATCGAGAGAATTATCGATAAATTCTAATATCGGTCGATTTAGATCAGGATTATTTAAAGATTCCTGTAATATTGAAGTAGGAGAGTATATTATTTTTTGGTTTATAGTACTCATATATTCATTATAAAATAAATCAGGAGGGTAATAATCCCTCCTGATGATTTGCATGGCGAGATTAGTTTTTTATTCTTCTTCCACGCTTAGTAGGTTGTTGAGATTGATCTGAATTTGAAGTTTCCACATTCTGATTTTCATCTTTGGTGTCATTCAAATTTTCAGTATTTGTGTTTGAGCTTCCTTTCTTAGGCTCAATTTTATTTTTGTATTTAGATTTGAATCCGTCTGTTTCATCAATAATACCGCACCTGATAGCAGAGGTTGAAGAGATTTCTTCTGCGCTCAAAATTTTCTCTAGGATTTTTTTGGGTTTCCCTGTTAATTCGGATAATGCATCATAAACGGCTTGATCTTTTGAATCCAAGTCATCTAGTTTTGCATCCTTATCATAAGGCTCCCCATCAGTGCATCTGAATTTTGCACCTGGCTTTGCTTTTCTGTGACCCGGCTCTCCAATGGCAGCAAGTATTGTACCTGCTGTATCCATTTCCCCATCTGCATGAGTTCTTATTGCAATGTTGGAGCAATGTAAATCTTGAGCTATTTTCAAAGCGATTTCAGTATCACCTTTAGCTGATTGTATTTCTAGCAATAGCTCTTTATCTGAAGATTTATCGTTTTCGATTTCTTCTTTGGCTTTCTTTGTTTTTATTGACAAAGCCTCATCAATTGTGTTCATAATTATTTTTTCCATAATTATTTTTTTGATTTATTAAAAAATTCCTTGCAAATGGCAAGGTTAGAAATTTTCGAAACATCTTTTGAAAATTTCTATAATAAAAATGCTTAGAAAATTTATGAATTTCAAAGAAAGCTATCCTTACTTTTTTTGAAAAGTTAATATATTGAAAATAAGTAAGTTGGTAGAATAAATTTGTAAAAAAATTGAATTAAGCCGAAATGGATTTTAATAAAGTTGAGAAATGGAAATGCAGTGAGGTGTGTTTTGTTAAGAGAATTAATCCAAAATTAGGTAGCTATCTGTAGATGCGGTATCAAGAAGAGTTTCTAAAATTACATAAATATTTGTATCTTTTCGTTTTGTTTTTTTATTTTTTTTAAAAGATATAATTGACCTTGTTACATCAATTTCACCATAATTTTCTATCAAATTATTATATGCTTTCTTTAATTCATTTATGCTATAACTGCCACCCGAATTTCTAAAAAAAATCATCCTAATGTAATTAAACATTAATGTTTCATCAAATTTAAAATATCCTTTTCCTAAAGCATATTTAAAAAAATAAATTAAATGACTTATTTTAGCCCGCCATCTGATTTTGAACTCCTGATTCAAAGTTTTATTTTTAGTCGGAATTTTATCTATCACAAAAAAATTACTAATGGGAAAATTTTCATCTACAAAATTAATAATTTCTTTTTGGCATAAAGAATCAAATAATTTTACTAGTTTGGTTTCACTTTTTGTCCAAATTATTTTGGGAAGTTTAGATCTCGGTCGCCAAACGGGAATGCTAATAAAAGGTGGAAACTCCTTTTCATCATCAATTTTTATATAATTGCATTTCATTGTTCGATGTTTAAATTGGACTTTCTCAAAATTAAATGCTTTTTAAAAAAATTAGTACTCAAATATTAAATCGCAGGAAAATAAATTATCATTAAAATAATCTAAATTTCCTACGATTTCTATATATGATTAGCGCTCTTTTACGAATTCAAATACTTTTTCATATATCGTAAAAGGATAAATTCTATTTGTAACATAATACAACCAGGTTGGGCGCGACTCCCATGTAAAATGATTTCCCTTATCACCAACGAATTCATAGTCCTTAGGTGTGAATATTTTTTTGTTAGTTTCATTAAATGAAACCAGTTCTCTGAATTCTATAAATGAAAATGACTGAAACTTCTGTTCTCGATTAGTGTAGTCAATACAAGGTTTTGCATAAACATATTTAATCCAAACTTCAATTATATTTTCTGTAGTACCGCTCCTTGAGTTTTCAGTATATCGGTTAATTCCTTCTGAATCGTAGTAAATGGTTACATTATGATGATTAGCTGTACCCACATATATCCACCTATCACTTTGCCCAGCAGCAGAAGAATATATAACAAATAAAAGGGGTAGAAAAAGAAGACATTTCTTTAATATTTGCATAATTTTTCCTTTAAGGTTTCTGCAATCGATAAAGGCTGAATATCCTCCATTTTTGATTTGTCATAAGAGTGCGAATATTCCGACTTCCATTTTGATTCTTTTGCATTGTATACTATTGTTTCAAGGATATCATATTTATTTTCAACACAGTCTATTCTGTAGAGATAAAACGATAGATTAACACTCTTTGAGCTTTCATTGTATTCCTGAACCCAAGCTCCTAATGTATTATCTTGATAAATAAATTTTGCAATAGATTTTGTATCATATCCAATTTCTTTTATTTTATCACCTTCTCGGTATTCTTTTATTATCTCCATTCTGTCGTTTGAAGTAATATCCACCCACGAATTTCCCATTATAAAAAAATTATCATCATCTGGCGAGGTATTATTTTTATTCCTCATTGTAATGCACCCATCAAATATCATTAACGGTATTAAAAGAATTAATAAATGTAAAACTAATTTTGATTTAATCATATTGTTAAAGTTTATTTACATAATTTTTTAAAAAGTTCTTCATAAACGGTTTCAGGCTTTATAGATTCTGTAATGTGTTCTGAACTTATAGTTTCCTGATCTCCTGTTCTATAAAGGTAAATCAATTTTACCCTCACAAATTCTTTTTCAACACAGCTTATATATATCTCCATTAGTCTCGATTCCACTTTTTTACTTTTAAATTCCATAGGCGTGCTTGCATTTTCAACTTTTATCCAGACATGATAAAAATTCTCTTCCTCGTTTTTTGTAATAGTTTGAGAATCGTAATAATAGAAATCGTTGCCTGTTGTAACTGAGAATAAAGTCCATCGGTCTGTTTGGGCTGTTGTATAATTCGAATAACACACAACGAAGGCAAACATAAATAAAACTAGAATTTTCTTTTTATAATTAGCTTTCATAAATATTTTTTAAATTTGAAAATATCTCGTCAATAACATTCATATCTGTATAATTTCCATTTAGCAGAATCATCTCTTCTAAAGTAAAGTATTGCAGTAGATTTTTTGTAAGCCACACCTTTAAACTGTATTTCTTTACTATACTGGTTAACTGTGTAATTATGGAAACTAAAAAAACTGTTTTGCAAATATGGAAAAGCTACAGAAGGATCTTCATAAGCTTTATTAACTTGGTTATTTATTGTGACTGTAGTTTCAATTCTACTTTCACAATACAATCCAAATCCCTCATAACTATGTATTCCATTTGAAACAAATTCACTGGCAAAATTTTCAAAATCCTTATTTACCATTGAACCCGAACAAGCAGAGAATAGACAAAATAAAACAATAGATGTAAAAAATATTTTTTTCATAACAATTTTAATTTATCGAGAAGATATTTTCTCAGTAATATTATACCGGATTTTTGACATTTAAAGAATTGCATCATACTTATAAAGCTTCCATTCTCCATCTGAATTCTCCCTAAAGTATATACTTATTTTATATTCCCCATCTGATAATTCTATTCTATTCTTTTTTATCTTAAATTTTTTGAACTCGAAGAAGTATTTCAAATAATTATATGCTGTTGTGGGTTTTTCTTTAGTGGGATTTCCTTGGTCATTTGTAGTGCTAACTTTACTTTCGCAGTATGCTTCAAATCCAGATAGGCTACTAGTTCCATTATCAATGAAATCATTAGCAAATTCTTTAAATGTTTGAGTTTGAGCTTGAAGAGATGAAAAGATAAATGAATAGACAATAACAATTAGTAAAACAGAAAATGTTTTTTTCATAGGAGTAAGATTAGGTTTATAAAACAAAAAAGGGGCGACCTTATATGTCGCTACCCATCAGGCACTGGTATGCCCACAAGCTAGCTAATATAAAGCACACCCCATATTGAGGCGTGACCTTATACTTCGTTCAGCTTGTTTAAAATTACCAGTTTTGATGGGCGAACTCAGTTAAAGTTACGTTAAACTTTATATGTGAATTTCTTTTTTACTCGATAGTTAAAATTATTTGAATCAATGTAACAATCTGAATATTATTTTTGTAGGTAATTTTGCTTTACCCTAAATTTAGGAACCATTTAATAATGACCAACTGTTGCGGGAGTTTTGTCCAGGATTGTGGACAAAATTATCAAGCACTTGAACTAAAAAATATCTTGCTAATTAGAACGATTTTACTCTATTTTCCACCTTCAGGTTTTTTTATTTTTTAAAGCTCAAAAATGCTAATTCTGTTTAGTATAAGATGTTTTTAAAAATAATTCAGAGATAATCACCTAATATACCAGTAAATATGCTTAGAATGATAACTAAGGTATATAATAAAGGAGAATAATAGTAATAAACAATATAGATCTTACATACCTATTACCTAGATATAAGAAGTAACAGCGCAATTGAAGTAAGACTGAACAAACAAAGGCGATATTTTTTATTTTCAAAATCTTCCAATTCCATTCTTTAGTAAATAATTAGTACTTAATAAATAATGCCTACTTAAAATACAGGTTTAAAGCCATTCTGAGCCTCGATCTGATTTAGGCAGGTAGGATATAGAGTCTTATTCTTAAATCTTGTCTTATATGTAAATCTAAAGCCATTTAATATTAAATCTACACAGGTTCTGAGATGTAATTTCTTACTTCACCAATTTTTGCAATAATTATAGTCGTAATTAAATAGTAAACTTCCAGGTTGGATTTAAGAAGGATTTAAGTTGGTAAATATATTTACGTATCCCGCCCATCCATAAAAAAATGTCCATGATCTTGGACAAAAACCGTGGACGCTAGAAAATCATTTCTTCTCAATTATCGGTAAGTTGCCAAATTTCCCTTTGTAAACTTCCTCCATTTTCATTCTTAGCTCATCTTCATATTGTTCGTCTATAACAAATGAATCATGTATGCATAAGACTAGAATGCCGCGTTTTGCAAAGGACATTAATATTTCATGCGCCATATTAGAATCATGATTTGTCAGTTCATGGCATTTCTCGGTAAATAAGTCTTCTTCTATCTGCTTGTTGTGGGCAATTAATTCATCAACCATTTGCAGTCTGGTTTTAAATTTGTTATCACCAACAGTATTAAATAAATCTTCATCATCCCTTATCTTATCTCCAAAAGCATTAATTGCGCCATTCTTATCCTTAGCATTAATCATAACCAGAAATAATCTTTTATATGCGCTTCTTTGATCTTTTGTAAGATTTGCTCTTACTTCATATGGATCAAAATTTGAAGGTAGTTTAATTTGTCTCAAATCATATAGCATTTTTGGATGTAATGATTTATAGTCAAGCTCGATAGTTGGTTTCCCATTGATATACAACTCTGCTCGAAGCTCATTTCTCAGTGTACTTTCCAATCCCCATTAAAACCGGCCCGCGATGGTTGGTTTATCATTATATATTCTTACCATATAAGTTGTTTTTAAATTAATCTTATACTCGGAATTTATAGGTATAAGTTTATTTACATCCTCAATGGCAAAATCTTGAATGGTACTCTTGTATGCATTGAACAAGCTTGCTGGTAGCTTCTCAAAAGATATTTTTGTGGATTCTCTTAAATCGTTATATAATTCCATATCTTTGTGAAGCTTTTCTTTGAACAAATATGGTTTATATTTTACGTCTACTTTCTCACCGTTTTTTTCTTTCCTCAAAATTATGAATGTTTTGGGTCTTTGTACCTCAACAGTTTTATACTCCAAATGAGAAATTAGGTTGAACATCTTTTCAGTAGCAAAATATCCCGTTCTTAGTCTGTTTAATATGGCAGGTCTTTCAGTTACATATCCATTTGTCTTCAGAGCATCTAGAGTTTTAGTTACAATTGTATAGGTTTGGTAATCAGGTATGTTCTCTCCAGGCACGCCATTGTAAAAAGTCTGTGCTCTTGAAATCAGCAAGGGATTATTATTGCGTGAAGATATTTTAAGATTTATCATCAGATTTACAATGAACTCAGTTTTTTCTTTTGTTAATCTATTTCCCAGGTTTAAAGATCTTCGCAGCCAATCGGCAGTTCGGATAATCTCTGAGTCTTTTGTCCATAATCTAAAATTATGAAACTTGTCTTTTCCTATAAATCCACTCATATGCAAAATTAATTGTTTTCAATAAAAAAGAGCGGGCACTTTTGTATGCCCACCCTGTTAGTTAGTTGTCAGCTGAATTTGAAGTTAAATGTTTCTTCGTATCTGTTCCATTCGCTGATGTACTTATCATTGACTACTGTAATTTTGTAACATTCATTCGGGTATCTGTCGTCATCCTTTACTATCATTATCAGTCCGAGCTTTATCAGTTCACGGAATGACTTTTTAGTTGTGTTCCGGCTGAGATTGGCGAGTTTGCTTACACCAAGCAGGTTGATCTCAAAAGCATCAGACACAATCGTATCCTTTTTATATTCCATGCATCTTTGCTTCAAATATCCATACAGCCATTTAGTAAAATAACTTTTGACCTTCATGGTGTCAAAGCTTGGGTGGAACTGCGTATCGCACAGTTTCATGAACTCTTCCATTCGATCTGCTCTATTCTTAGTCAGCTTCATTAAAGTACCTCCTTGTATTTGTCAAAGAAATCGTAGTACTCAACTTCATACGGTTCCTCGCTGCTGAGCATCCTGTTTAGTTTATTTCTTTCTTTTAAATCTCTTGAAATGTCGTCACCGAACTGGTGGGCTTTGATCATTTCTTTTTCCAGCTGATCAAATTCCTTTTTTGAGATTTCATAGTAGACTGGTCCTAGAGACTCGTCTTTGAGAATTTCCATTCTCATTTTAAAGAACTTTAATTTTTTTCTCGTTTTCATTAGTCAATATAATTTTAATTATCGGAGGAAACCTCTTCATGAGCATTTAATAGTATTTGACAATTTAACCAACAAGTTTATGGATCCAAAAATACTGACCCTCTGTGAATGTCAAAAACTGTTAAATCCCAGTAAATACTTGCTAAACAAAATTAACGTTTGACACTTGTCGTTCAAAATATGTCGTTGTTACTGACCATCAGTCACCGTGAGGTAAATAAAAATTTTGGAATGAGGTTTTTGGGAGGTATTCAAAAATAATTTAAATATGAAGTTTGTTCGAGGTTATTAACCGGCCGAGGAGTTACTTGGCTCGCGCGAGGGACTGGCTAGTTTATAAATGTTGTATTTTGTTGTTGGTCAAATTGATACTGACCATTAATAAAAAAATTATATCAAGTGATGAATAGGGATCCTAATTTAGGATAGAAATGAATTACAGATAGCTGTGCCTTAATGGATCTAGATAAGATAGTAAAGGAAACTACAATTTATAAATACTTTTCTCCAATTCTTTTTTTCTATCTCTCCATTCAGGCAACATTGAATTTAATAGATTATAAAATCGGCGATCATGATTACGGTAAAGTAAGTGACATAGTTCATGAATTATCACATAGTCTATACACCGAGTAGGCATTTTAATAAGTAATTGATTGAGAATTAATTTATCCTTTGTATTACAGCTACCCCATCTGGTATGCATTAACTTAACAGAAAGTCTGGGCTTAGACAAAACTAATTTACTAAACATTTGAAAATTAATTTCCAGCCGTTCGTTGAATTTTTTCTTAGAAGATGTTTCATACCAATTCTTAATTAGAACATTTACAACCTTTGAGTTTGTTTTGTATTTAGTAAATACATTGATAATGTTTCCATTCAAGCGGACATCTTCTAAATTAGACTTGTTTACTTTGAGTCTACAATGTCTTCCCAGATAATAATAAGATTCTCCACTTATAAATTTCCGAGATGGAAATTTAGGTAACAGTGATTCGTAATAGTCTAAACTTTTAATTATCCATGATATTTTTTTCTGAACAATCTTATGGATTTTTTCAAGTGAAGATTTCGGGGGCGCATAAACTTTCACGCATTGCTCTGGGGTGACAATTATTCCAAGAGTTTTGCGGTTTTTAAATTCAACCGTGTACTCAATTTTCTTGCTTCCAAATTGCAACGAAAAATTTAGATCATTATTGGAAGCCATCTCAGTATCTATGTTTTGCAATTTCGATAGATTTTTCTATTATCTCATCTTGTTCATTTATTGAAAGACCTATTTGATACTTATCATTCACCGCATATAAATAATCATCAATATCTTGGCGCATTTTATTCTTTACAATATTATTGTCATGCCAATCAACAACGACATTATTCTTAATTATTTTGTCAATTTGAATTGCACATTCAGCAGACAATTGACTAACTTCAATTCCGTCTGATTCAAATTTTTCAAACACTTCAACGCATATTCCATAGAAGGCCTTAGCAATATCCCTGCCATCAAGTATTTCAGGCAACTCATCACCAACTCTATTTAACACAGAATTCATCAAGTCCTTGACTCTGGATAAATATTCTGCATCAGTTATTCTTTTTTGTCTAAATTCCTCTATCACTTCTTGAAGTAATTGAGAAAATTTCTTATAAAAGGCAGGATCCTCTTCCATCTTTTCACTTATTGCCTTTTGTGTCCTTGAAGCTATCATATCTGCCTTGTATGCTGTACCTGTAACTTTTTCCACTTCTTCTTGAAATCTATCAGTTTCAAAAATATTCACAGACTCAGTTATTTGAATTACTTCATTAGATGTTATATGTGTATCTATCAATCTTTGAATTTGAGCTTCATATTGTTTGTAATCAATTTTGTCCGAATATCTTTTTTGAACCGATGCTCTTAGGCTTAAAAACATCTTGGCATCATTCCTATACAAATTAATATTTTCAGTTGATGTCTTTTCAATGAACGAAAGATTTGAAAGGGCTATCTTCAGAGTTTTAGCAAATTTTGTTAATCGTCCATAAAATTTTTCTCTTATAAAATCATCGGCAAGATACTGCTCGTATTCTTCTAAATCTTTTTTATTCTTAATTGTCTTAAAAATATCCCAGACCTGTGAATGCAGCTCCGGTAATTTTTCAATCTCTACATTTATACTGATAAGAGTATTTTCTAAATCATCCTCTTCAAATCCTGCAAGTGCTTTATACTCTGAAAGAGCTAAATCTAAATTTCCTAAGATTCCATAATAATCGATAATATAGCCGAAGTCCTTTCCTTCGTACAATCTATTCACTCTTGCAATAGCTTGGAGAAGCTTATGGTCTTTTAAATTCTTAGCAATATATAAAACAACATTTCTTGGAGCATCAAATCCCGTCAAAAGCTTATCTACAACTATGATAATTTCAGGTTTCTCATCCTTCTTAAAAGCGTTAATAATTTGTTCGTTATATTTTTTTTCATCGCCAAATCTACTCATCATGTTTTTCCAGAATGATTTAACTTTATCATCAGGCTCATTATCAATATCTTCATATCCTTCTCTGTCGTCTGGTGGCGAAATTAAAACTTCACTGCTGACAATACCAATTTCATCAAGATATTTTTTATATTTCATAGCAGCATTTTTTGACGATGTTGCTAGCTGCCCCTTAAATGCTGTTCCTTGCCATTCATTTCTGAAATGAATACTTATGTCCCACGCGATTCTATATATTTTTTGATCTGCTTCGTTTATATGGTCAGCAGAAGCAAATTTCTTTTTTAAATCTGCTTTTAGTTCATCAGTTAAAGATTTACAAACTAAATCAAAATATGTATCAATTGGCTTTTGATCTACCTCCTGAACAATGTGTCTCCCTTCATAAAGCAATGGCACAACAGCTTTATCTTCTACTGCTTTATCTATAGTGTATGTTGGCTGTATCAGTCCTCCAAACTTTCCAATGGTATCTCTCTCATTCCTTTTTATTGGAGTTCCCGTGAATCCTATAAAACATCCGTTTGGAAGAACTTTCATCATTTGTGTATTACTAAATCCATACTGACTTCTATGAGCTTCATCTATAAGTACAAATATTTCAGATGAAGGATTTGAAAATTCTCTTATGTTTCCGGCGGCTTCAAATTTATCAATTATAGTCGTAATAATATCCTTCGTATCATCATTGATAAGATTCATTAAATGTCTGCCGGATTTTGCTTTTATAAGTTTTTTTCCGCAATTCTTGAACGTTTTATATATCTGGTCATCTAAGTCAACTCTATCTGTAACCAGAATAATTCTTGGTTCTAAAATTGTTTTCTCAAGAGCTATCGCTTTAGCAAGCATAACCATTGTAATAGACTTTCCGCTTCCCTGCGTATGCCATACAATTCCACCTCTTCTTTTACCATTCTCTTTAAATCTTATTCTTTGAATTAAATTCTCAACTGTAAAGAATTGCTGATATCTTGCAATTTTCTTTTCTCCGCTATCGAATATGATAAACTTAAAAATTATATCCAGTAGTCTGTCGGGACGGCAAAGACTATATAATAATCTGTCCTGCTCATTAATCATTACTTCTTCCGATTCAAACGAATCAAAATAATCCTTAGAATATTTATAGGAAGATGAGTACAATTTATTTTTATTCTCTTCTGAAAGCTTTCTATTTTTAATCTCTGAAACTAAATTTTCATAATTATCTTTCTCATCCTCATTTCTAAAATGCTCTTTCCACTTTGCCCAGAATTCCTTTGATGTGCCGGTAGTTGCATACTTTCCTTCATTTGTAGAGAAGGCAAAAAGTATCTGTGAATACGCATAAAGTTTTTGAATGCCGTCTTCATGCTGATTCCTTAAGTTCTGTGATATTGCTTCATTTAAAGAATCTTTTATATCAGGTCTTTTACATTCCATTACTACTAAAGGAATACCATTAATAAATAATACTATATCCGGGCGATATGTTTTCTCGCCGCCTTCTCTTTGAACGTCAAATTCATCCGTTACATGAAAAACATTATTCTCAATATTTTCCCAGTCAATATACTTTATGTCAAAACTTTTTCTGTCCCCTTCAATAATTTGTTCAAAGCTTTTTCCCAAAGTAAGAAGGTCATAAATATTTTCGTTAGTTCTTATTAGCCCATCTTTTAATGGAAAGTTTTTTAAAGCATCTACAGCCCCTATAATATTACTCTCGCTGAAAAGGTATTCATTACCTTTGTGACTAATTCTATTAATTTTCCTTAACTGCTCGGTAAGGATTTCATCTAATATCACATTTGAACATTTATTAAAACGCAGCTTACGCGCCTGCGCAGGACTGATATACTCATAACCTAGATTAATAAGAAACTTTAATGCAGGTATCTGCGATACGGGCTCTTCCTTAAATGATAATACTTCGGTCATATAATTATTTTTTATCTAAATTATTCCATATTGTAATAAAACTATCGGCTTCTCCCATAATTAATGGCATAAAATCAATTCTTCTTTTATCGCGGTAGTGAATTCTAGAATTTGTGATATCTAGCACGCAAAATTTACTTTTCTCGCGAAGCATTGAAGATAATTCGTTTTCCATAAAACAAATAATCGAGTTCACTTTATCTTTTTCAATCTTATCTTTTTTAAAATATAGCTTCACAATGTGTGGCTCGCCTTTAATTATTAAACCGAGTTCTGGATTTAATTTCATATTTAGCTCTTTATAACTCCAGTTTTTCTTAGGAACGTCAAAAGATTCAAATTTCTTTTTCCCCATAAATTTTTTGTACCCATTTAAAACAGCCGTATAATTATCTTTTTTCTTTTTATCTGTAACAGTTGCCACTATTTTATCTAATTCACCAGTATCTTTTGAATTTTTTTGATTTTGTATAATTCCATCACGTATTCTTTTATAGAAATCAGTTTTAGGATCGTATTTACCCCTTTCACGAATTTGTTTTACTTTAGTCAGTCTTTTACCGCCAGATAGCGCAATAAAATCTACAAAGTCCGTCAATGAAATTTTCATACAGTTTTATTATTTCAGTTAATATAAAATTATTTTTTAGAAATGAATAATTTTGACAATTCAGAATCCTTACACTCAACATTTTGAAAATTATACTTCTTCACCAAATCTTCAATATTTCTTTTATGCGTTTCTTTCATTTCAGGATGGAATAAAATTTCAAAAGGTACATCTTTCAAGTTTACTAATGCCAGTTTAATTGCATTCACATTCTGTTCTTCCCACGTAAGCTTTTGCTTTCCTTGGGTTATCCTCCCCTTACATTTTATAAGAACTCTGACTTCTTTTTCATCACTATAGCTTTGATCCTTATAAAGTCCCATTATACCATGTCTAGTATCTTTAGTAATTTCTTTTTCGTTTAAATAGTCTTTGTAAATCATTTTATCTATAAATATTCTATTAATCCAATCTGAGTCACAATCAAATTCTATATTGTTCAATTCCCAAAGTTTATTGAAGTTTCTTAACTTATATTTTATTGCAACACTTGAGCTGTCAGAATACAAATTCCACATTGCAAATGATTCCCTTTTGCTTCCGAACCAACAGGTAGCAAAATAACTTCTTTGTCTTTTTTCCAAATCCATTTCTTTCTTGGGAGAAACAAAAAATATTTTTGGGTACAGTAATTTTATTAACTGTTGATGTGATATAGCTTCTGATTTATCTTTAAATGAGTCAAGTCGGGAAAAGTAAAGTTTTTCAGAAATCAATAAGTCCAGAAGTTTTGGCAAATTAAGAAACCTTACCACATAAGGAAATTCTTTAACATCAAGAAGATTATTTTTTAACTCCATTCGGATTATCCTTTTGATTTTTTAGGATCTATGCTTTTGGGATAAGTTCTTTCTTCCTGAAATCTGCCATTCTCTTTATGGATTAAAAGAGAGCCTCCGCCATGCTCTTTTACATATTCAGCACTCTTCTTCACTCCATCAGTTTTGTTATCGAATTTTTTGATTGCTCTTGATGAATCTTCTGAAGCCAGCTTCCAAGAATCATCTTTTTTAGTTAAGTGAAATTTTTTCATTTGGATGTAATTTATATTTAAGAATTAAATTTTTACTCTCACTTTTCCTGTGAGAAGAACTTGCATTAAACCCTTTTTCTGTTCGGTCAGTTTATTTAAATATTCTTTTAGAAAACAAATTTCTTTATCGATAGAGTTCAAAATGTTAGATATAGCTTTTTGTTCCTCAACATCGGGAATAAATATTTTAAGACTAAAAAAATCTTTCGGAGTAACATTTAATAATCCGTGAGCTCTTCCTCCTTCATGTGCAATCTTTGTAAGCCCTTCATTAATAATATTAGCAGCAAAGAAATGTTCAAAAAAGTCTGTACTGTTCATAAACTCTTTCTTCATTTTAAAGCATATATAAAGAGTAGTTACAACAGCTTTATCAAACTCTTTTAATAATTTAACCGCACCCCAGTCATATCCTTTAGAATAACTTTTATTATAAACAAACTCTCCTCGTTCTAATAAAAAATAATCTTTCAATTCTTCGCTCGCTACAAATTTATTGAAAAAATCATTTTGCTTAACAAACCCTCGCTGCGCTGAAACTGTAACAACATTTTGATTTTTCTCTGTATTTTTTCTTGTTACTCTTTCGAATACATCAGAAAATTTTGTTTTTTTCCACTTCCCTTTAAAACCTTTTAATCTCTTTCCACTTGTTAACAATTGCTGCATTAAACCCTTTTTAAGTTTTTCTTTTGCAGCGATGAGGTTTTCGGTTTGTTCAATTGCGTTATCCCAAGTTTGCAAATATTTTACAATAGATTTCTGTTCTAGCAAGTTTGGGAATGGAATTGGAATACTATTAATAATTTGAAGATTTAAACCACCTCTACCTCCATCACCAGTTGATAATTTCCTTAGTTCATCATACCTCATATCAAGATTATAATAAAGAAACTCAGGTACAAATTTTTCATTAGGCAGTATAGCTGCAACTGATTGATTGGTAGATAGTTCAACCATATTAATTGCTACGGTTCCTCTTGTCTTTCCTTGTCCTGCAAGACCGATTAGAATAGATTTTGGAGGAATCATTCTGGCACTTGAATTTTTTAGGCCCTCTTCGGTAATTCTTCCTTCAACTTCAAATATTTTCTTTTGGTTTAAATCACCTGAACTCATCCACCTTACGGTACCATTATCCCAATAACTACTCACTCTCGTGCTAGGGGTGCCACCAGCAGTAGTTTTTGCGAACTCTTTGATTTTCTTTATTTCCCAATCTTGTGGAATTTTACCAACACTTGTTATCTTTGTTTGAACTTTATTCATTATCTTTCCTTTTCATAATTATAATAAAACCTTCGACTGCTCCGGTATAAATGGGAATTTCTTCTCCAAAAATTGAATCAGTATTTTCACCGAAACCCTTAACGTATTCTTCTACAGATTCCTTAAAAACTGAAAAATGTTTTATATTAACGTCTAATTTTGTATTGTTTTTATATTCTGATAATTCTGCTAAAGAATTTTCAATAGCTGGTATATAGTCCGCCTCGTTAAAACACTTCGTTGGAGTATCTAATCTTTTTAAAAATGCGATAAAGCAAACTTCTATGCTATTTTCACCAATTGGATCCGTTTCTAATAGGGCATGTTCAAATCTTAAAAAATCTTTTTTAACATCCCCCTTATGTGGATTGATAGCTTTTATTTCAATACCACAAACACTTCTCTTGAAGGGTTTACTAATGAATTTATCCAAGATTGCAATGTCTATTCTGCCTTTTCTAATACTTTCATGTTTTCTTTGTCTTATTGATGGAAACAGCTTCATAAAAGTAAATGCGTGAGATAAGAATTCGTCTGAATCATACTCTACTCTAATAGAAGAGAGAGTAGACAATTTCTTAGTATTTTCAAGCAGTTTTTTTACAACTCCAACTGTGATTAAATATTCAGTTATTTTATCTTTCAACAATTCACTATAATCTTCATGCTTAACTAGGTCGTAATATGCTGTTTCAATTCCATTTTTTATGAGTTCTAATATTAAATCAATATTTATCATCCTTTATAACCCAATTCCTTTAAATATTTATTCATTTCACTCCTTACATTCAGAAGTTGATTTTCAAGCTCAAGAATTTCTTTTTGAACTTTTACAATATCAACTTCCTCTTCCTCTTCAAATGTATCTACATACCGGGGGATGTTCAGATTATATTCGTTCTCCTTTATTTCATCAATAGTAGCTTTATAAGAATATTTATCAATCGTTTCAAATTTTTCATAAGTAGAAACAATCTTATCTATATCCGAATCACGCAGTTTGTTTTGATTCGTTCCGCTTTCATACTCCTTACTTCCATCAATAAAAATAACATCAGTATTTTTTTTGCGCTTATTGAAAATAAGTATTGCAGCGGGGATACCGGTGCCGAAAAATAAATTAGCAGGAAGGCCAATTACAGCTTCAAGAAGATTATCATTAATGAACTGCTCACGAATTCTACCTTCACTTGAGCCTCTGAATAAAACACCGTGCGGCACAATCACACCGGCTCTGCCAGTTTCGTTCAATGATTCTATCATGTGAGTAATAAAGGCATAGTCGCCTTTACTTTTAGGAGGAATACCTCTCCAGAACCTGTTAAACTTATCTGCCGGCGCATCATCTGCTCCCCATTTATCCAATGAGAATGGAGGATTGGCAACTACAACATCAAACTTCATCAGCTTGTCACCTTCGACATGTTTAGGATTACTAATAGTATTTCCCCATGCAATCTTAGCGTTATCAATTTTGTGAAGGAACATATTCATCTTACAAAGAGCGTAAGTGTTGCCATTAGACTCCTGACCGTATAAAGAATAATTTTGTGAACCAACTTCATTAGCTACTTTAATAAGAAGTGAGCCTGAACCGCAGGTAGGATCATAAATTCTATTCCCTTCTTTGGGTTTTAAAAGCTTTGAAAGTAATTTTGAGATGAATTGAGGAGTATAAAACTCCCCGCCCTTTTTACCTGCGCCACTTGCAAACATATATAAAAGATATTCATATGTATCACCAATTACATCACGCTCACCTATATGCGAAGGTCTGAAATCTAAAGCCGGTTTGGAAAAATCCTCAATTAAATTTTTAAGTCTTAGGTTTTTATCTTTAGTTTCACCAAGATTAATTTCAGAATTGAAATCTATACCTCTAAAAACGTCTTCCAGCTTTCCTGAGTTTGCCTCTTCAAGATTTGCTGTAGCTATATTAATAAGTTCACCAATGTTAACATCATTGCGATGGGAATAAAGGTAATCAAAGGTGCTTTCATTTGGGACAACAAATCTTTCTCTTTTAAGAGCGCGATCTACTCTATCGGCATCGCCTTTATACTTTATTGAATATTCTTCAACTTTATCTTTCCACAAATCACTGATGTATTTAATGAAAAGAAAAACGAGAATGTAATTTTTATATTGGTCGGGGTCAACGACTCCCCTGAAGGTATCGCATGCATTCCATGCTACTGAGTTCACCTCATCTTGAGTTGGGATTTTTTTTGTATCAATCATTTTTTCTTAAAATTTTATTGTGGATGATTTCGTTTATTAACAAAGTTCGCTTAGTCGAGATTTGTTTTAGTAATTCTCTTTCCAACATTTGTTGATTCTCTATTAAAGCAATTGTTTTTTGAGTTTTCAAATCCGTTATAGGAATTTTTAACTCGATTAATTTTGATTTAGGAATTGAAGGAATAAATGTACCGTGAGTATTCGCTTTAAAAAAATCTTGTGCTGGTTTAGAATTTAAATACCAGGATAAGTATTCCGGTAAAACATTTTCCGAAGTAATTCTAATTATGAAAAAGGTTGATGATGCGGCTACTTCGCCAAGTTCACCATTATAATGAAAAGCAAAATTTCTATTTCCTTTGGCAGCGAAAAGTACATCGCCAGATTTTAGATATTGATACTTGTCTACACAGTATCTATCTAATTTGAATAAATTATCTTTATTTAGTAAATTGTTCTGAATATCTTTTCCCTGAATAAGAAAAACAGATGCTTGTTCTGCATTTATATTTTTACTGTTATATTTCAATCCAGTAAAAATTGATGTTAGACTTCCTAATTGCATTTTGTAATATTTTCTTTGAGTAATCTCTCTACGGATACAAAATATCCTAAATGAAGGATATTGTCAAGTTATTTATTCTGGATAATTTGCTGTACTCTATTTATAATATCGTTTATGTGCTCAAGTTTACTATCAGCTTCAAATATTTTGAAAGAAAAAGCTCCATTTATGAGAGCTTTTATGAAAAACTATATATTTGAGCAGATCAAAGTTCCATTGTCAATTGAATCAATAGAGAAAAAAGAAAGCTATGAGAAAATTATTGAATTTTGCTTAAATACAAGAAGAAGAATAAGGAATGAGCATTTAGAAAGTGGTAAAAAATATTTTTCTGATAATTATGCGCTATTTCGAGAGTTGTTATTAGTAAAAAAAGATGTAATTCAATTACAACAATTAGTTTACAAAGCTGAAGGAGTCGGGCAGAAGATTGGGAGTTTCATATTGGTAGTTTTTATACATTATATACTTCAAGATAATGAAATGAGTAAGCAGTTAAATGTACCTTTGGATACACATGTCATAAGAATTTTTGAAGAGGCTTTTAATGAAAAACCTCCAAATGTAGGTTATAAAATTGATGCAAAAGAGTATAGAGATTTTCAAGGGAAATTGAAGGAAAATTCAGCTGACGGTAACACAATTTACTTCGATTATTTTTGGTTTATTGGAAAGGTATTTCATACTAAAATTAATCCTGGCAGAAATAATAAAGGATATCGTTTATGTTCAATGTGTTGGATAAAGGATGTTTGTCAATCAAATGATAAATGGGAGTAACTGTAAATTATAATCTGAACAACAAGCTACATTCTTTAAGTACTCAATCAGCATAAACCCCAAAATGAACAAAAAGGAAATTTTCGATTCATCGTTAATAATAAGAGATGAACTGAAACTCAAAAACGATTTTGAAGTTAATCCAATTGACACAACTCTTTTACCTATTCCTCCATTCAGTCTTTCAGATGATATAAAGTTAATTATTTTAGGTCAAGATCCCACAGTAAAAATACCTGAAAGCCGGTTAAAAATAAAACACACATTAAATTTAGATAAAGGTGGTTCGCTAAGAAAATATATCAATGACATTTGTATAGCACTCGAAATTTCATTTGAGAATGTTTATGCTACGAATGTTTTCAAATATTTTTATACAATTCCACCGGAAAGAACTATGAATGTAATTTATAGTCATCTCGATAAAAACCTTGAACTTTTAGAAAGAGAACTTAGCAATTATCCGGATGTTCCAATAGTTACATTGGGTTTACCGGTATTGAGATTATTAACAAAAGAAAATTCAGAAGTCAGTTATTTTTGGGATTACAATAGAAGAACTAAGCTAACTGATGGAGCTTTTAAATTTTGTATTGGAAGTGAAAATAAACTTCGAAGAGATTTTTTTCCTTTGCCACACCAACCAAGTTTAGCTAAAGATTTCTATAGTAGTAATTTGCAAGATTATTTAAAGTTTGTTAAAAGCAAAATCTAATAAGGAGTAATCATGGAACGTCTCAATTACTTTTGCCCATATCAATCTAAAAGTGCTAAACATGAAGACCAATTAACAAGAGCTTTTATGGTTCTTATGAAATATTCTTTTCATGTCTCTTCATTATTCTATAACTACTGTAATGTTGAATTTAAACGTTCTGCAAAAGCAACTGAACTCCCATCATTGAGTCAACTGATAAATTATGACTGGGTATTTGATACACAAAAATCTGATCCTATTATTGATTCAGAACTTTTAGTTTCAGTATTAATAACAGATAAGGAATTCGAAAAATCAAATGAAAATATAGTTGCTGATCCTGAAAGGAGTGCCAGATATGATGGTATAATTAAATTCGGAAAAGTCTTAACAATGATAATAGAAGTAAAACCACAATCTGAAAACGTTTGGTTTAAACAGCTTAACCCATCACGGAAAAATCTTAGTGAGGAAACTAAGGTACAGGAAATTCCTGTTATATTACAATGGAAAGAAATAATCAAACAGTTAAATGCTATATTAGAATTACCAACTTTGAATTCACAAGAAAGATTTTTGATTGATGATTTTTTGGAATTTGTTGATGATTTTTTCCCAACTTTAAATCCATATGATAAGTTCGAATTATGTAAAAGTAACAAAGTTTTATTGTTAAGAAGAATTGAAAACATCTTAAAGGAAATTGTAAAACAAGACACAGTAATTGATTATCATAGAGGTTGGGGAAATATCATTAAAGTCGGAGAACAGTTTAAGGATTTCAATCAAATTGGATTAATTTTACAGCAAAATGATTCAGACAAATCCTGGCACATTGAGTTAAGTATTTATTTTGCAGATACAGTCAGTCAAGCAAGAAAATTTTATGATAAAGATTTTAACTTGACTAGTTTCAAAGAACGAGGATGGGAAATTTTACCAAATTTTCATGTTTCATTTAGGAGTCAAAATCTAGTTTATTTTAACTCAAAAGATATTCAAACGTATTTAGACTATTGGAGAAATAATCAACAAAATATACGGCAATACAAAATTATTGAAATAAGAAGCTTTTTAGAAGAACTAACAAATAAACAAATAATCGTCTTCGAAGAAAAAAACAAGGATGAACTGACCAAAAAGTTTTTTAATACAAAAATGCCCACACTTAATTTTTGTCCGGGAATAGGCTTTAAGTTTCAAATAAAATCAGATATTGCAATCACTATGGATAATAATAATAAGTTATCTTCTCTTATTAAAGAAAAAATTTTTGAAGCTCTAGCTATAATGGGTTATACTGATAACGATATTTATTCATTTCTTAAATAAACTATTTTAGCTTTTTCAATTTTTGTATAGTATTTACAGCTCATTGAAAAAAATTGCCCAGTAAATATTAAAATAATTTATACACTGGTCAATTTAGTTTTCGTGTTAAAGATTGATTTAATTCTTATTGAGCTTCTCCCACAACTCCTTCGCATTCACTTCTGTAAAGTGTAAATCTCTTTCAATTCCTAAACTCATTCTGCCCTTATAATTTTCAAGTTCACTCTTTGAAAAGCTCCCTATCTCCCATTCGAAGATATGGCAAATTCCCCAGCAATATTCTGGATCGTTCGGATCTTGATTCATAAAATACCATGTACCTGCACCGGTTGGATTGAAGAATTTTGCAACAATTACCTGTGACTCCAGGTCACTTCCTTTCGGATATTGCTCTTGAGCTTTTGCTTCTATTTCTTTAGTGAAAAGTTTCATATTCTGATTTTAGTTTAGTTGTTTTTTCAATACTTGCTATTCCGTGTAAAAAATTTACACAGAATAAACGAAGGACTGCACTATTGGTGCAGCCCTCCTGTTTATTAATAGATAGGTTTTCAGCAGGAATGTTTTTCAACACCGAGATAGATTGGATAATGCTAATTGGCAACTTTGTTTACTGACTATTCGTATGGCGGTTTATATCTGGGTTCTTCTTTTTTGAACTTATAGTATAAACCCATTATAAGAAGCTTGAAGACGAATATCAGAAATCTCTTTAGTTTGTATACTGTATAATAGAACCAGCGCATTGATTGATGCTCCTTTCAACTTAGATTTTTAAAAATTATGATTTGGTTATATAGAAGAATATAGAATTGGTAAAAAGAGGATGAATGAATGGAAGAAAGGAGCGAAAGTGTGAAAATTATAAATATGGATTTCCATAATACATTGCACCTTCCATTTCACTTAATCTTCCTTCAAGCTCATAAATGTTATCATTCACTTCTTCCAGTAATATTCTTTTCAGAAGATTGTAGTCGAGATTTTCTTCGGAGAGTTTTTCTAGTATCTTATTTGCTTTTTCTCTGTCTTCTTTATCCAGGTCAAACATACTGTTATTCTTTGTTTTTTCTCGACTGCGGTCGATGTGCATTCCAAATGGAAGTTCTCCATCTTTGTTAGCTCTTCTGCTTATTGACTCTACAAACATATCAGCTTCTCTGTCATCTGTTGAACCGTATGCTTTACCATTTCCCTTGGAATCATTTAATAATAATCTTCTGTTTGTTCTGCTGGAAGACTTAAAGAAACTGTCTCTTACAGTATTTATCTTTGATATGTCTATCTGCTCAAGCCCGGTATCTACTACTATTTCAATCGGCAGCTGAATAATGGATTCTGAATGCTTTAGATTGTAAACTCCTCCGACAAATCCATCCCTTCGAGTATAAAGAACGGAAAGTTTGAAATTCTGATTAATGAAGTTTTTATCTGTTGAACTGAAGCTGTTCAATCCATCCGGGTGTCTGTGAATAACAGTATTAAAGTTATAATCTTCAGGGATATAATCTATTGATGTAGAAGACACCACTTGCTGCGGGATGTAGAACTCTTCAGATAACCTGATGATGTTATCTTTCTCAGTAAGATTTACAAGTATTGAAAATTCTTCTCCGGTCAGTCTATCTGCAATTTGATTACATGTAAGTAAAAGCTTGAGTGGAATTATTACTTTTACTGATTCAAGTATCTTGATGCCGCTTTCCCATGCGCCGGTTGTAGATCTGTTGTTGGATAAATCTGCTTTACCCACATCCTTCGAGTTGGGTTTATTATTGTTCTTTTCATTTTTAGTTAGCTTTTTAAATTTTATTATCTCGGTCTTTCTGTTGGCTGTATTATTTTCTTCTTTACTATCAGAAGAATTTATTTCATCCAAACAGATTGTACCGTTAGATTTAGAGCTATTATCTTTCATTGTTTTGTTGAATTAATTCATTAAAGATAACCTCTCACTTTACCCAATGAGGAAGTCAGGTAAAGTGAAAGAGTTTTAGAGAGAACAATTGATGTAAAATCGAATTGAACTATAGGAATTAGAAATTTAATAGAAATGAGTTTCAGATATTTGCTGATTTAATAATTATTGATTAAGCAGCGTTTTCACATTCACTGTCTTAGTCTGAACTGACTTATTCTTAACAATCAGCATTTCAATTACAGCAGCTGCGCTCAGGAGCTGAGGTGTTCCAAAGAACGAAGGAGTAAATCTATATCTAGAGTCTGTGCCCCATCTTCCTGAATCAAAATCGTTCAGGCATATTGTTCCTTCAAAACCGTCATATCCGAGCTTCACATACTGTGGAAACTCAATCACCGGAGCTTGAACTTCGTCACCATTATTCGTCATACCTGGAACATGATTCAGATAAGGAGCTGATTGAGTAACAGAATAATTTCTTTTCAATCTTTTGTTTTTATTCTTTTCAGCTTTCTCTTTAAGTTCTTTATCCATTCTCTGTTTGATTTTGAACTCATACAATGAGTCTTTCAACCGTAATGTATCCGTACAGTCAAAGAAGTATTCTACTCCTTCGAACTTACCCAGCATATCAGCTTCAAAGAACTGTTCAAATCCTAAAACGATACAGTCTTTTCTGCGCTCAGAAATTAACTCCTTAACTGCTTTTGTTTTATGTTTTCCGATTTGTGATTCTTTAAATAATGTTCTGTTGAGATTGGAAGCTTCAACTTTATCATTATCGAATATAAATATGGAGCCTACTCCAATTAATGCCAGGTCAAGAGCTACCCAACTTCCTATTCCTCCAAGCCCTGCAACAATTGCAATTGCATTACTGAAATCCGGAATGAGCTTGGTTTGCCTGTTGTTGATTTGTGTTATTGTACTTTCCATTTTCTGCTTGTTATAGAGTTTTTAACTTTTTTGAATAACTTAACGGCGGATTTAAATGTTTTTTTCATTGCTGTTTTTGGTTTTTAGATTAAGAAAAGATGTTTGTTAAAAGAAATTTATAAATTGATTACATTGATGTGAGGGGGACCTAAAGAATATTGAATGATATTAAATACTGACCAACAGATAAAAATTTAATATCAAAATTCTAAAAGGATGCTTTTTTACTAAAAGAATTCATTTTTCAAATAGCGGTGCCTTCCTTTTTTATAAGAACTTTAACTGGCCTTCCACTTGTATTCTTCTTTGAGTTCGTAGGACACATTGGGCTTATAATAACTGCTGTCCAAATGAATTTTCTCGTAGGTTGCAGAGATTTCATCCAGAAGTGTTACAAGCTTAAGGGGATCCGATAGGTTAATCTCTCTGTCTAAGAATGTTCCGGGGCAAGCTTCACTAAAACCTCCTGTCTGACAGTTCGGGTGATGTCCTGTTGTTGAAAGATGAATAGTTCCATAAGTGATTTTAGGATGAAGTATGTTCACGTATATTCCTCTTATCATGCAAATGGTAGAGTTATATTCAAGAACCTTTCCTGAGTTGTAGTATCCGCTAGTTACTTCAAACGGAGGATTATAGAACTTGTAAGCGTTAACAGAGTTATCTTTCATGAGCAGGTACCATTCACTTCCTGATATTGCTTTAATGATCTCAATTAAAGATTCTCCAACCACAGCAGATTGATAAAGCTGTTTAAGTCTTGATAGCTCATTCTGATAAAGACTGTTTACCTGATTGATAGCAGTCTGAAGCTCAGTTTTGAATACTGATTTTAACTGCTTCAATGAGTTTACATAATCAAGCTCAGATTCTATTAAGATTTCCTTTACAAGGATGTTTTCCTGCTTTGATTTCAACATTCTTTCAGTAAAGTCCTTGAACTTCACTTCTTTTGAAATAATGTTTACTAAGTGCTTATCAGATTGTTTGAGAATGTTGGAAATGTTTTTCCCGGTTGATTTCTTTTTGCTCTTTGTGGATTTAGGTGTTTGTCCAGCAGTGTTGTCAGCTCCAACATTTGCTTCCTGCTCAATTACGCTTGCTCTGCTTTCATCTGATTCTCCACCCGACTCTTCCATCCTTTGAAAGAATGAAATGTTTAATTGATTAACTCCGGATAAGTTTGTTTGTTCTGTTTGATTTGAAGACATATGTGTTAATCGATTAATGATTTATGTTTTCATTTATTTTTATCCGCAGCAGATATTCTCTATTATCATAAGTCACTATAACTCACACTTTTTAATATTAAAGGTACAAGACTTATTTATTTTTTTGAGGAATATCTGCCGGGGAAATTCTGCTTACTCGCAGCCTTACATCTATAGGACCTTTAAGCTGCTGCTACATTAAATCTTACAAGAGTTAAATCTCCTGTAAAATTACCTGCTTCAATCTGGTCCGGATTGATGTTTCTGTTTTGAGAGTCATATATATCAAACTTCGATATATCGTTATCTCTGGCAATAGCTTTAATCTTGTCAGTAAGCGCTACTCCTTCAAGACCTGTTACATCGTAATTCTCAGAATTACATCTGACCTGTCTTCTATTTTGCTGAAGAGTATCAGTACCACCGCCATTGTTGTTTGTGTTCCATGACATTGCAATATTCCTTTCTGTTTAAATGTTTGTGAATTATTATGTTTGAAAATGTATTTAAAGATTGAATTGTAGTAAGTAAGAATACGAAATGATTTGGTTACAACATGTAAAGCTCCGCAAGGAAGTATGAGGGGATGGAATCTTTTGGTTCAGCAAGTTCAGAATTAACTTCTTCTTCATCAAGCTCAACCTCCGCTTCACTAAAATCTAAATTTGTTTCACCATGGTCATCTGAATCTACATACTCTTCATTTACTCGATTTCTGTAATCAGAAATTTTTCTTAATGCATCTTCTTCAGACTCTGCATAAACTGTTCCTTTGAGATTTCCATATTTTGAATAATCATATGGAATGGAAAATGAATATTTATTCATTGGACATTAAATTTGAATTGTAAAAATTATTGATAAGGAATTATAAGAGTTGTAGTTCTGATAGAAAGTAATCAGGAATGAGTGAGTAATGAGAAGTTTGAGTTTGAGAAGGAATATTATTATCAAGGTTTACAGGTGGTGGGTTTGGTATGGTTACATCTTCTTCTTCGGTTTCAACTGTCATTTCATCATATGAGAAATTTGTGCCGTCTGAGCCATCATCATCATAATCTTCATCTAAGCGGTTGGAACTATCCAGTGCAAGCTCTAATGCTTCTTCACTGTTTTCTGCATAAATATAACAAGTTAATTTTCCGAACTGAACATAATTGTATGGGATTGTTACGAGGTATTTATTCATAGTTTGGTTGGTTTTCTTTCTATATATATTATACCAGATAATTTGATTGTGAATATATTTCAATTACATTAGATTGAAATAAAAGTATTTAACTATAAAGCATTAATTCTTTATTGTTTAAATTTTCAACAACTGATAACTAATAATTATAAGTTGTCAAAAATAAAACATTCACCTTATTCCTCAAACAGCAATCCATATAATATTTCAGTTTTACAATAAATTCAGTGGTAATCATCTTAGAATTTTATTTTTTTAAGTAATTATACCTTTTCTAAATGTGTCAATTCGTTAGAATTTGTTAAAAATTGGATAAAATATATGGATTACTTTTATTTTAATACTTTTAGATCTATAATTGTAATTATAATCAAAATATAAAACTATTTTCTATACACTCTTTCTACTTCCAGTTTTTTCACCGTGGTTTTTCCAGTCCAAGAAAATAAAATAAATCATTAAGATTACCAAAAAAATACCAATGTAAATTAAATAGTTTTGGTCTGCCGGAAGCCCGTCAATATGAAAGCCTGTACCTTTTTTAAAACTTGCTTTTACAAATAACATTTCAATAATTTTTATTAAGATGTATGAAATTAATGAGGAGGTAAAAAGAACCTTTGTTAAATTCATCGTTTTAATCGATTTTTCTTCATCTATTGATATTGATCTTGGCTCAAGTAGTTTCAACCTCGCATTTGCCTTGTAATAATTAAAAAATCCCAGGACTATGAAAACAGGGAGCAAATATAAAAAAATATTTTCAGATACAGAGAGTATTGCAGTTTCTTTATTATTCGATTCTGATTTACTGTTTTTCTCACCTATATAATTCGAATCAATGTTTGTATTATCCAAATCAATTGTTTTTTTCACTGATTCTTCTTTACCCATAACAGCATGCAAATATTCTTCACCTAGTTTAATTGTCAGTCCGATCCCAGATGCAAGTGTTGTACCTACAATTAAAAGATATAAAAAAAACAATATTAGTTTATCAACTAACAATCGTGAAATTCTACCTTCAAATTTAGCTGAATTCAATTCAAATTTATCATACCATTTTTTCTCAGCAACGGAACCTCTTAATCCCTTAAAAAATAATTGCCCAATTTTATTATTGAGATTCTCAATAACAATATTTAATCCATATTCAAGTTTTGGAAAAAATGGAATTTTCTTTTCATCAAAAAAATATTTTTTGTCATCTAAGATACTAATAGCTATAAAATGGACATCATTTTTCTTGTTTTCCGACAAATATTTCGATTTATTTTCCTGAACAAAGTTATAGAATTGAATGCCATTTTCGTCCCTTTTTCCTGGTGTAAGTGATAAATCTAGTATGATTAAATCAATTTTAGGGTATTCATTAAGTACACCTTGATAATCTTTTAGATTAATATCAGCTATCAGTTTATTAAAATTCGGGCGCGGTGCATATGGTTCAACATCGTCATAAGGAAAAACTTCTACATCTATACCCCAAGTAGATTTAATTCCAGCAGTAATTTGTTCAAACTCCTCTTGATCATCTTCTACTACAAGGATTTTTATTTTTTCCATAATGAATTTAATTTTAATTTAACTTCATATATTTGATTTTTTGAATTTCTTTTTATCTCACATCCTATTTTTTCTACAATATCTCTACACAAATCTAATCCTTCACCTGGGATTTTATTAGTTTCTGGTTCTTCTGATTCTTTATTACTGAAAACAAATTCATCGTCAGTATATTCAATTACATAGTCTCCTTCATCAGGTTGCCAAGGACCATGCTTTTTCATGTTAATTATTAGTTCAGTTAATATAGTAGTCCAAAATAATGGATGTACTACCAATTCAGTAAAATTAATATTTTCCAGAATCAGTTTTTTAAATTCTATAGCCTTTCCTCCTATAACAGATTCAAAAATTAATTTTACTCTGTCAATAAATTCTTCTTTGGTTAAACAAATTTGTGAAGATGGATCAATTTCATTCATTGCTTGGAATTGACCAGCAATGGCTTGAGTCACGATATTAAACATTTGAAAGTTTTTATCTTTATTAATCCCTTTAAAAATATTATTGACCATTCCATACTGATTTTTTATATATTTTCCTATTCCATGCCAAAGATGCTTTCTTTCAAGTATTTTTTGTTTACTAGTTAGAACTGCATTGAAAGCTTCGTTTTCAAATTGTTTATTAAGATAAACAAGTATTTCTTCTTTCAAAAGCAACAATAACCTTAGTTTTTCATTATTTATAAATTTTAATAGATTCTCCTTTGTGCAAGCTTCTTCAGTTGTAATAAGTAAAACAGCTTTTCCCTTTATAAAAAGATTCTCATTGTTATCAATTGAGTTAGAAAAAGTATCATAATTATTTTCTGAAAATCTCAAATAAATCGACATATTAGCTTTTTTAAGCATTTCATCCAAAAGAGTACCATTATTTTTATTTAATAAGTCGGCATTATACATTTCCTGAAAACTTCTCGGAGGGTTAATATTTTCCTCGCCGTTTTTTTCAGTAAAATAATAATCATTAAAACCAATTATCTCGTTTTCACTTTTCTTTAAAGCTATCAAAAGAGATTGATGTGTACTGGATTCCAGATTATCATCATACAGTTCATATAATAGATTGTAAATTAAACCTTCTTCATTAAGGTAAATGAATTGTGGCTCACTATCTTTTTCATTTTTTAAGATTGGATAGATATTTTTATTCGATTTTTTTTCTTGCTGGGGATGCTTTTTATGTTCTATAAAAAACGCATAATTAAATTTTGTTTCGTCCATTCCATATTTCAATATATCTACAAATGAGCTTAATATTTCCCTTATTTCCGTATTGAAATTTCTCTCTTCTCCGTAATTTGCACCTAAACTTTTTCTAACCAATATAGATTCAGTATTCAGCATTTGACTCACAGACTTATTTATTTCCTCCGTTGTAATACCGTCATAAGATTTATGGCATCCAATTATTTTTTTTGCATTGATACAAATTGAATTATTGATTGCTTGTTGTCCGAAATAATAGTTATAATGTTTGTCTACATTTTCAAATCCACTTTTGCCAGATTTCAGCAAATTATTTAGAAATTTTTTATGATATTCTTTTAATTCATTTAATAAATAAATATTCTCCGAGTGAAGCATATTTATAAAATGGAAAAATTTGTTTTGAATTGTTTTTTTCAAATCATCACTTGGAAGCGGTTGTAACTTTTCATTATTAATTAACTGTTCCAATGTTATAGATTTTGAAGGATTTCGGTAAATTAATTCCTTATAGTAGAATAATATTACCGGGAATAAGGATCCCAATTGATTCAGTATATAATTGTAATTAAAATGTTGTGCATGTGTAAAATTACTTTTGTCCGATTTTTCAGCAATATTTTTTAAAGAATCTTTATATATTGCTCGATATTGATTAATAGAATTACTTATTTCTGGATTCTCAAATAACTTTTTAATGTATTTTAAAAATCGTTCTGAAATAATAAAGTTCGAATTCAATTGTATCAATCTTCTTAAATAAAATTTTAATCTCCTGACCGCTGAAAAAGAAATAGATTTTTTCCTTTCAGCTTTTGCAAATAATTTGTCAAATTCATTTAAACAATAATCGAATATTGAATCGTATATGTTTTTATAATAGATGTAGGGGTATTGTGTCAATATTTTAACTGCCATGTCTTGTATATATTTCGTTTCAACAGCAGAAATTCTATTTGCTCCATTTTTCTCGGTTCCCGCGGAGAAAAATAATTTAACTTCCTCATTTATATTTAGTGAATCTATTAAACTACTAATAAATTCTTTTGGTTTTCTATCTTTATGAAACATCTCATTTTGAAATTTTACTCCTGATAATTCTAAATTTATTTTATTTGAAATAAATATTCGTAGCAAGTTTAGCTTTTCAGAAGAAAAACTTTCCCTATAATAATTAAAAACCTCTTCTGTAAAGTTATCATTATTATCCAAAAACGGGAAAAAACTTCCGTGCTTTTTCTCCCAATATTTTTGATTGACTTCTGGAAGTTCTTTAGGTTCTTTCTGAATAAGTTTTCTTAATATTGTTTCTTTTATGCAGTCTAAAAGTGTCTCTTTGATAATCTTCTTTAAGTCTGCTACTCTTTTTGATAATGGGTTACCTAAATTAGTTGCTGACGAAACAGGTAAATTGAGATTAAAATATGATATAATTTTTCCCCTAAGGATTTCTATTATATTTTCAGTATTTTCCGATCCAAGATTATTAGATTGTAATTTTTTCATAATCTCATGCTTTGTGAACAATGTAGTTCTGTCTATTAGAGTTAAAATCAAATCAAACCCTTGGCCTTGCATTTTTAATTCTGTATCTTGTCTATGCTTAATATAGTCACTTATTAATTTGAAATCTCTTGTTGCTGAGAGTACTTCACTGAAATAAATAATTTTAGTTTCATTTTTTTCTTTTTTCCTATCTAATTCTTCTCTTTCATCATTTAATTTACTAAAATACAAAGAAATAAAATTATCGATAAATTCATAATCTGACTGGAATTGGATAATTGTTACAATCTTATTTCTAAGGCAATTTGTTAAACAAAGATCTTCAAGAAACCTTGAATTATGACTATATTCAGAAGTGATAAATAAGATTTTTTTAGTTCCCTCTTTTTCAAAATATTTGCTAAGTTCAGTATTAAAATAATAAAGTATTTCCTCCTTATTCTTTAAATAAAAAGCATTACCTCTGATATAATCGTAATACTTACCTTTGTTTGCACTGATATTGCCATGAAGGATAATATTCTGTTTCTTTTCGTTTGAAGAAAAGAACTCAAAGAAGTTTTCCAATCCTTTGGTTTCTTGCGAACTGAATTTAGGAAGTCCCAGAATTAAATTCGGTGAATCAAATGTATAGTTTGTACTGAACAATGGCATTTCGTCTGAAAGTACTTTTACATTACCTAAAGTATTTTCTACTTTTGCCAAATCCTTAGTTGGAAAACACTGCGGGCAATCCTCCGGCAAATGTAATTCAGAATATAATTTTACGAGTGGAAAAGCAACAATAGCTTTTCCTGAATTACTTTCTATTTTTATTTTATCTTGATTTATTTCTGTCCAGTTGAAAAGAGAATAAATATCGTACAAATGTTTTTCAAATTTAGAAGTTGAATTCTCAAAATTTTTAATAATTATTTTTTTAACATTTTCTATTTCGAATTTAACTTTTAAAGACAAATTAAGTACTAAAAAAACTGTAATGCACTTTTCTGAAATTTTTATATTTGAATTTTCATGATATTCATTGATATATATTTGGATGAATTCACATAATTTTTCAAAAAAAGAAAATGTACATGCAATTGGTAAAACTATTATCAAATTTTCTTTTAAATGAGGAATGTTTTGCCATTTAAAATCTTCGTTTTCTTGGTTAATTATTTCATAATTGTAATCAACATTGTGATCGGACAATTTTTCAAGAACTTTATTTAAAGTTAATCCCGTATAGTTATGAAGTCCAACGAATGTTGTTGGTCCACTTAATTCAATCTCTGAAATCTTTGCGGTAAAAACTTCAGAAATAATTTCGCAATTTTTAACATTTTGAAGAAATTTTTTCGCAAAATAGTATTGATTGGAATGGAGGTTATTACCATTTTCAAAATGAGTATCTATTAATTTATAACCATTCTCAGTAAAAGGTTTCTCAATTTCATCTACAATATCTTTAATTACTTTATTTATAGAATCTGAATTCATAAATTTAATTAATTTGATTAATTCTACTTTGTGATACTGCCATTGTTTAAATTGAATACTCTATTTAATTTATGGAAATATTTCATATTTTTGGTTTCGCTTTCAATTCCGGTGCAGGTCTTGGTGAACCGCTACAGTATGAGTACATTCGTTCATTCAATCTTTGTATGTACTCTCTTAATCTTTCCATTTCATCAATCGCAAATTCTCTTTGGTCGTTAGTAAATTCATAACATTGGGGTGGTTCTCCATTTGCTCTATGAAGTAATTCTTCGTACCCTTTTTCAATATTAGGATCAAACTCTTCAAATTTCTTTTCAATATTTTTTAAATAGTTTTCAAGCATACACATTGTAGTTCTATATCTTATCCATCTATGATTATTCCAATCCATTGGATGACCTGAGGTTCCGGTAAATCGATCTCTAAGTAATTCACCTGCATACATTCCTCTTTCGCTAAGATGAGTTATGACTTCTTCAGGCATATTTAAATTCAAACCACCTTCATCCGGAGATAAATGAATGCTCACTATTCTGTCTCTATAACCCGGCATTTTAACCTGAGTATGATCAGTCCAATTTTGCATCGTATTCATAAGTGACTTAAGAAATTTCAACAATGAATCATCAAATCTGAACCATTTGTCATTTACTCCGTCACCATTGGTATTGGTTAAGTAAATATTTTTAGATTCATCTTTTTGTTGAGGATGTTCTGGATGGAATTCATCTAAATTAAATGCAAATGTTGGTCTGCCTGGAATAGGACTATCAAAAAAATGTATTGGAAAATTACTGCAAATTCCCCCATCGGAAAACAAACATTTTTCTGGAGTTGTATTTTGGGGACCCTTCTTGTTGTTAGCTAAGGTATAGTCTATTGCATATAGCGGTACTGCACTTATTAAAATTGGAAAACTTAAACTCATTCTGGCACCTACAACAATTGGCATGTCATCAAAATCCGGAAGTGGGATTTTTCCGTGTTTTGCACTTTCTTTATTCGATTTTGATACAATCCAGTCCACAACCCTTTTAGGAAAAAATGTTTTAAACTCCGATTCATCAAAATAAAACAACGCGTCAGTAAATGGTAATGTATGAGGTCGGCGCCATGTGACATTAGTAGTCATCATTTGGAGTATAATTGAATCCTTTCTATTATCTTTTACATTTTTTAAATCTCCAAATGTCAATGGTTTTAGTGGATCTTTATTACCTGCGACTTTATCGATCATGTCTGCTAACCATACAGTTAAAGGTGGAGCGTTATCATCTACTTTTTCAGCATTGCCTGTAGTCAGGCCGTAATAGTTTTTTGATAATATCTTATTAAAAGTAATTCCAAATGAAATTAAAGTTGATACTAACATTAATACTAATGTTAATAATGCAGTAATAGTTATCGTAATCGTAAATAAGCCATCATTGATTTTATTCCACAAGAAATACATCATTAAAGCACCGGGTATGAGCGCTAAGAAACTAATGAATGGGAAATGATAAATTAGAGAGGAAGCTGAGAATATACCTTTACTGAATTTGTTCTTTTTTCCGGCAATATGAAATATTGCATTAAAAATCTTCCTGGTTGATTTATTTGGTTGAAATAAAGAAAATAGACGGGATTTTCCATTAACATTTTCGCTAAGAAGTGTCGGCAAATTATTTAAAATCTCAAATCCTGAACAACTTTGATTTTCTCTTCTGTTATATTCCGCTGCTGCTGTCAATGAAGCGGCAATAGCACCGGCGGAAGTGCCTCCAATATTGACAAATCTATAATCAGTCGCCATCTGATAAATTGCCTTAGGATAAACAATTCCGCTGGTTATTCCACCCTTCATTACGACGTCGCATGTTCGTGAAGGATTTGGAGGTATACTGGTATTATTTTCTTTTTTAGATTCCATTTGTGCTCAAACCAATTATTAAGTAGTTTTTATTTGTTAGCAGAATTATTTGAAACTATTACATTCGAGACATTTTTTGTTTGTAAGATGTTGTCACCAGATTTACCATCTAAATTAATTACATTTGCACTTACCACAACATTCTTCACATAATCCAGAAGGATAGAGTGTTTATAGCTATTTTTATTTTCTGTCAATCTTTGCTCAAATAGATTTCCGGTAATTGTTATTCCGTTAAAATGTTGATCACCATTTCCCTTTTCAAATTTTATCATTGAATATTCTTCATCTGAATCTAAATTTTCCGAGCGTATGAGATTGTTTGAAATGTTAATATTGTTTCCACGGAAAGCATCATCATCGTTATCAACTCTCGAAAGAATAATTGCCTCTGCTCTGGCATTTTCAAAAATATTGTTAGAAATAATAGTTGAATTTAATCCAAGCTCTGTGACCAAATTGTGAAGTGGTTGATCATTTGATCCGGGAGTGCCATTACAGTGATTGCCAATTATTCTAAATGGTCCACCGCTTACTCTAATATTGGCATTCTTTGAACCTATATTGTTATTAATAATCCAGGTATCATAGTTTCTTTCGTTTATATCAATTCCAAATACATCTGAATCCTCACTCACAACATTTAAATCGTTGTATTGAATTATATTCAACATCCCATCAATACCTTCATCTGATGGCCGTATTCTAATACCGGACTTCTTCATATTGATCATTCGAATTCTTTCAAATGTTGATTGTTTAAAACTTCCGTTAATACCACATCCTTCGCATTCTTCTCCATTAATTAGAAAATTACTTAAACGTACATAACTGGATTGACCATTTGAAACAAAACAATCTACAGCAGTTTTCAAATTTAATTTTGTCTGCTGCATACTAGCTCCGGATATTTCCAGACAATCGTACAATTTTATCGAATCATTTATATCGTAATCTCCGGCCATCAAAAATATTGAACCTGTACAATATGATTCATTATTTCTTAGTTTATCGATTGCTGAGTTTATTGTTGCGGATGCATTTCCTAAAGTACAGATGGCATCTGCCTTAGTTTTTAGAAAGTCTGGTGTGTTTGGTGCTGCGATTGTATAAAACATAAATAAGGGGGTTAATTTTTAAAAAATACTCACATCGTTAGAAGATTATATCCTAATGCTTCCATTTTAGTATAAACCTGTTCGCCGGCAACTCCATCAACCTTTAACTTATTGTCCAATTGAAATTTTCTTAAACTTTCATCAGTCTGTTCTCCAAAAAACATATCATCCTGATTTACACGGTATCCAAGCTTAGCCAATGCAATTTTTAAATTCATTACGTAATGGTTTTCAATTCCGTATGCAAGCATAGGATATTTTCCGGACTTATAATTAAGTACATATTCCCGCATAGCATTTTGTAAACTTACAGGAATACCTTGTATATGACCGGCATCCCAAGTGCCTATAACATATAATCCTAAATTAACTGCTTCATTTCTTAGCAAAGTGTATTCTTTAGCTTCACCTTTTTCTATAATTTTTCCATTAGAATCTAAACAAAGAATGTCCTGAGCAATACCGTAATAATGCATTCCATTTGTTTTAATTGATGAATGATGACTCTGGAAAGCTTTAATTTGATTTACAGCAGATCTGAATGTTTCCATTCTTTTAATTCGACCACCTTTTTCTTGAATAATTTCAGATAACTTCTCTATTTTCTCTCCAAATAGCGGTTCTAATAATGAGGTGTCTGTTACCAGTGAATCAGACATAAACTCTTTAGATTTTTTAATCACATTATAAAAGTGTTCTGCTATATTGGTAAAATAAGTTGGAGTTAACATAATTTTTTTTATTAAATTTAAAAAAATATTTTAAAATGAAAATTTTTTAGACCTTGCATTACCTTATTTATTTTTTGCTTCAGGAAATTTAAATCCAAGATAAGTTCCTGAACTGATTCCCATTAAACCGAGTAAAGTTGGATCAAAATCAGGCATGGATAAATCTTTCCATGTATTGTATATAAAAATGAAACCCAAAACAATTGTCCAAACAGCAATTTGAAATCTGTTAAAAGCAATAGATCCGTCTGAATCTGTCAGCATGTCCATTATAAATCCTCTGCTTTCTCGAGCTTTAGTAGGAAAAATAGTTTGAGATTTTATAATAGATATTTCCGTAAATCTTGTTGTTTTTTCTTCCCTTTCTTTTTTTAGTTCTTCCATGTTTATCGGTTGGGGACTCTGATTTTCAATATTTGTAATTTCTTTAATTCTGTCCTCAAGAGTTTTAGCTTCAGCATTAAGTTTATTTAGATTTTCAATTGGAGCAATATTATTTTGTTGATTTAGAACTGTTGCTCCTAAAGCAGTTACAGAGCTTATACCTATTAAAACAAGTACGGAAGAGGTTAGCACTGGAGGATCTGTAAGAATTAGAAAAAGTATCAGATAAAAGCTTATAACAATACAAAACCAGAAAGCCATTTGACAATACGCCAAACTATAAGGAATGCTTACTGGACGATTAAATTGTGGAACATTTTCACAGAGAATACCTTTTGTTTTACTAAGCCAAAGTAATATCAGAATTATAGAAATTATAAATCCAATAGCTGTGTAAAATTTCCATTTCTTAATTACAATAAATGAAAATTTCCCAGCATCTTTATGAATTGGTATAGCGTCTCCATTTTCAAGGCCAACGCTAATCATCACATTTTTATGAAGTGATGTTGGGCTTCTGAACACTGTATACCAAGTTTCATATCCGGGTTCTTTCCTGTCTAAGTTGAATTTTAATTTATTTATGTCGCCACCAGGATAAATTGCATATAATTTTTTAACCGGCATGTTATCGATAAAAAGAATTATACCTAAGCTATTTCTTTTTGCAGCATCTAAAAGTGCCGGCAAGTTTTCGACTTCTATAAAAATACAATCTCCTACACCCGCATCATTTTTTTCTCCGTCAACATTGTATACTTTTTTTACAAAAGCAGTCTTTGAAGGCTCATTTATTGGTTCCGTTTCATTAATAGCTTCAGTTTTTTTAATTGGGTCGTCAATTTTAGCATCTTTTATTTTATCAGTTGAGAATATTTCAGCAGGTATCTTTTTTATCGTTGTATCAATTACTGTTTTAGTTTTTTGAGATATTGAATTTGAAGAACCGCCTTTAGTCGGAATTTGTGTAAATGCAAATGTAGGGCTTATTATAGTACTATACGAAAATAAAAATATGATATATATTATTTTTTTTGTCATAACATTTGAATTAATTATTTTTGTTAATTAATTATTGTACCATTAGCATTTATTGATTGAGATAAGTCCCAATTATTATTGGCGATTTGTTCTTTAAAACATTCGGTACGATATACCGTTTTATGCAATATTTTTTTTGAATGATTTTTTAACCAATTATGTCTTGCATTAACATATTGAGTAATCCAGGTTTTCTCGTTTCCACCTTTTGAAGGTGGTACTTCAGGAAATTGACTTCTTATATCTGGTCTTATACTGCCGGAGTGAACATAACTATCGTAAATTACTAACATGCTTAAAGGTAATGTAAATCCGTTATCGGTAAAAAAATCAGCCGCTTTTTTATAATAAATTTTATCAAAGAACTCATCTTGTGTTGAATGCATAATCGAGTCTGCGCCTGCTTTTTTAAGTAGGTTTATGAAAGCAATATTGGAAGCTAAAGGAGTTTTACCAATTTTTCCGACGTATGAATGAAATTCATCTGCGAATTCCCCACCATTGTCAATATACATTTGAATAAGAATTTTTAGATTACCCTGTTCCGTTGTTTGATGTTTACCATAAGTTATTTGTTTTGAATTTTCGGCTCCATCGTTCATTACAACTACAGAGGCATAGTCACCTTGAATTTTTCCAGTTTCAAATACACTTAATACCTGCCAGATTTTATTTTTTTGTTCTTCTGAAATCATAAATATTAACTTTATTTTAATAAATAATTTTTATGTTTTTTACCTATCCAGATATCGATAGTTGGTTTGCCGTCAGCATTTCCTTCGCTATCTTCTACAGCTTTATATAAAAAAGTCATCGTCATTTGATTTAACTCATAAAATCCTTTTTCATCTTGCGCTCTTTGTATTAATGGTAGATAAGTTCCAGTGTTAACGTACATCTGAACGTTATTTTTAGAATCGGAATTAAAAGTGTCTTGTCTTTCAATATGTGTATGCCCATAAATGAAATAATTTATTCCTGGATTATTTTTCGCATCTTGTATTGCTCCTTTATATAAATCATCTTCGAATTCTCCATTTGAACCACATAAATCACTGAAAAAATTTGCTATGTTTAGCCAATCGCGTAATCCTTCAAAACTACTAAATGGAAGATCCTGTGCAAATTTGAAAAGATGATATTTATGTTTTTGTGCTAATTTTGAATTAACTAATGCCGATATTTGACCTTTAAGAATTTTTATTAACTTATCTTTTGTAGCTGGGTCAGGACTGTTCTTTACTTCGTCAGTTTCTCCAAGTAAGGACAAATATTCCAGGCCAAGACTTAAAGGTCGCACATTATTGACCTCTTTAACTTTATCTGTTAAGACTTTTTGATTTAGTTTGTCCACCTGAAAAACAGTACCTGACATCAATTCAGCCGTAATTACTTCGCCAAAAGTCTGTACTGTATAAACATTGAATTTTGCATCCTTTCCTGAAAACCTGCCTATTCCATCAAATTTTTTAATTCCATTATCATCGATATTCAATTCTTCTTTGAATAACTCAAAGCCATGGTTAATAGAATCATATTCATGCCCATGCCTGGCTATTACACCATAGTTAGGGTCTATTACCCAATTTGAGAATGTTATATTATCAATTCCGAAAAAGCTTTTAATCATTTTTTCTAATACCGGGAAATTATTTATTGCTCTATCATGATTACCAATTACGTAAGTTATTTTTAGAGGCATGAGTTCATTAATTTCCTGAATAGTATTCCTTAGTGCTTTGGCACTATCACTATCAAATATTCTATTTAATATGTTTATAAAATGCTGCTTAACTATACCTGTTTCATTCATAGCAGTGTAGCGACTTAAGTCTCCATTCCATGGCCTTTCTATATAATTGGTAGTTTTTGAATACCAGTAATCTGTCCTTACAAAATCAAAAATGTCTCCGAGAAGGACCAGATGAAATTCAACAAGATTTTTACCACTCTGATTTATTCTCCCTTTAAGTTCTTCTTTTAATACTTTACTAAACGCCGTAGGGTGCGGGTTGGTAGAGGTTGATTCATCCGAGATGTGTAAATCACTTATTATTACGAGCATGATTTATATTTTTTAGATTAATAAATTTGAATTTAATTTTTATACCTAACGCCAGCCTTCCCTTAAAACCCTGATTGCATTTTCACCAAGAATTTTTCTTATATCTTCTTCGCTTATTCCGACCTCCAATAATGCCTTCGTTATTTTCGGCATGTCCAAAATATCAGGAATATCATCGGGCGGATCAGTAAATCCGTCTAAGTCTGTTCCTATAGAAACATTATCATAAGAGCCCGTAACATGTTTGACATGTTGGATGGAATCAACAATTGATTGAATGCCAAAGCGGGTATTACTGCCTGAGGGATCTTCATATCCGGTTAATAAATAATTATTAAAGATGATTCCTATTGTACCATTACACATTTGTATTTTTTTTATTTCATCGTCTGTAACATTAAGCTGAATATCATGCATTGAGGTGAAAAATTCTAAACCTGTATGGGAAAAAACCAATGGTCTTTTATTATCACCTCTATCATCGTTAATTTTAAATATTTCTTTTCTTGCCTCTCTTGTACAATGAACCATATCCACAATCATTCCTTTATCCAACATATGCGAAATAACATCAGGACCCTTCTCGTATAAACCCTTTTCATTATCATAACTATATTTGAAATTCATCAAATTGCTCATAGATGGTGGAAACCCTATCACTGACTCAGTAATATCATTTCTAAAAAAGTGTCCCACAGTCATTAAGCATACACCTTCATCTAAAAATGAATCGATTCTTTCTATCATTGGAGCCGATCCGCTATTAAATCTTCCGAGGCTATGTCCCCCTTCTATCGAATGCAAAACTATTTTTGAATCAATTGCTAAAGCATTTTCAAATTCAGCAACGTTTTTCGGAATTCTAATATATTTATATGTATCATTAATTTTATTTACCTGGTCTTCAAAATTTTTCAAAATATCCTTAGTCTGGAGATAAGCATATGAAGGATCCCCTATTTTTTCAACTCCGGAAACCACTCTATCGAAGAAAAGACTTAGTAAAGGTTTTAGCAAGCATACAGTATCACTAAACTCAAGAAATCCGTATTCAGGAAGGTATATGCTCGATAAAATAACATCCATTCCACCCGAAACCATTTTAGGGTAAGTAACCTGAGTGGTGAAAGGATCAAATCCTGTACTTCTTTGAGGATGATCAGGATTATTTCTTTCGATAAAATGCGCCCCAAATAAGTGCATCTTTAAACTTGGGTGACAATGAATATCAACTATTTTGCAATTCTCATGAAACGCTTTTAATTCTTTATCATTCATTTGAATTTTTGTTTAATTTTAATAAAGAGATAACTTTTGTATTTAATTTGAAGAATTTAAGTTTGGTATGTTCATTGATGGAAGCAGAAAATGAAAAGGGATACAATAAATAGAGAATAAACATCTTATACTGTCTCAAATGAGATGTATTCATCAGAAGCTTTATTGTGTATTGGATTTTTCCTAGGGCTGTTGGTAAAGATCTTAATTTAGAGAGTTTGTTAGGTTTTGTATATGTGAATTGAGCAAAACCTATTTGCGAAACAACAAGCAATAGAATACTTGTAGTAATAGTAAAGGAAATACTGAGCACTCGGTATTTAGATTGAGAGGCTGATATCGTAAAATTGTTTACGACAAAGGAATAACTCGGAATAGAGTTCATAAACTTTCAGGGGAAAAGATTAATTAAAATTCATTCCAAATTAGGAACGAACTTTGGGATTTAATGAATCTTAAAGTTTATAGTATCGAATTATGTTAGTGGTATAGCGAAATACAAAAAGCATAAAAATTTTTCATCCGCCAGGAAGAAAAAATTTTTACCGTTTCGCCATCAACGGTTAGTTGTTTACCCTTCTAAATCAAAGGGTTGAAGTGAGAGTGAAAATTATTATTTTTTTATATTATGTCAAGTGGAAATTACATAATTTATTAAAAAATTACACTCACCTATTGGCAAGTAAGCAATTCAATTATTTTTTTAAAAAAAATAAAAATTTATATTAATAATTGGAATTTATAGTTGCTAATTCATCAAATTTAAATCAATTTTCTATAATTCAAAGAAAAAAGTAAATATAACAAATTAATTTAAGGTTATTATACAGAAAGAACATTTAAAAAATATTAAACTTACTTTACTCAACTTGAGCTTCTTTTGGTTTCCAAATAATTGAAGCGACAACAGCTATAATTAATGCAATAGCAACTATAATTAATGAAATTGGCGATGGTATATGGAATACAGGTACAATTACCATCTTTATCCCGATAAAAGATAAAATAAAAGCTAAGCCATATTTTAAATATGCGAATAAATGCATAAAATTTGCTAATAGAAAATATAATGATCTCAAACCAAGAATTGCAAATATATTAGAGGAGTAAAGTATAAACGGATCTCTGGAAACAGTAAAAATTGCAGGAATCGAATCAACAGCAAACAAAACATCTGTAACTTCAATTACACCAACAACAAGGAGTAACAATGTAGCTACTCTTTTCCCATTATCGAATGTAAAAAAACTGCTACCATGGTATTTTTCACTTACAGAGAAAAACATTTTTATTATTTTAATACCCCAACTATTTGAGAAATCTTTTTCTTCGTCATCATCTGCCCCAATTGATTTTACACCGGCATAAATTAAAAACAAACCAAATAATGTTAAAATGATATTAAGTTCTTTAATCAATACACCAAACAAAGTAAAATCGGGTAAATAAGTGAAATTAATAATCTGAGCACCGGAAAAAATGAAAATAGCTCTTAGAACAATCGCACCTAAAATACCCCAATAAAGAACTTTATGATGGTATTCATTTGGTACTTTGAAAAAATTAAAAATTAAAATGAATACGAATAGATTGTCTACTGATAGTGCTTTCTCAATTAAAAAAGCTGTATAGAATTCGGATGATTTTTCTACACCTAAAAAAAGGTAAATGAATAATCCAAAAATCATTGCTAAACCAATCCATACAAAACTCCAAACAACTGCTTCCTTGTTAGATATCTTATGTATTTTCTTATTGAAAACTCCCAGATCAAGCGTAAGCATGATAAATATTAACAATATAAAGCTTCCAATGAAATAAGGATTAACTATCATTATTTATTAAATAAAATTATTGAATAAGTTATATTAAGAATTTATCTCAGTAATAAATTTTATTATTCTGATAATACTAATTCGACTCTTCTGTTTTTTGCTCTCCCTTCAGGTGTATCATTTGAACCAATTGGATTTTCAGTTCCTTTACCAAAAGAAGTAATTCTATCTGATTTAATCCCTTTGCGGACTAAATATTTTTTAAACACAATTGCTCTCTTCTCAGACAAAGATTGATTAATATTAAGTTTTCCGTCACTACTTGAAAATCCATATATAGCTAATTTATAAGATGAATTTTTCTGCATTTGAGATATAATGTCTTTCACTATACTATGGTTTATTGAAATTGGAGAGGAAGAACTACTATTAAAGAACGCAGGAATTTTATTCTTCGAGTTATCAGAGCTTTTTGTATAAGTATCTTTGGATTTTTTTTCTGACTCTATCTTATTTTCAACTTTATTTTTTTGTGATTTTAAATCAGGACTAGAATTTTTATCATTAGTATTAGAATTTGTATTATCTGATTTTGTGTCGTTTGATTTTGTATTATTAACTTCTTTTTCTTTAAAACTATTTTTGTTGAGATTAGAATCAGTAGAATTTTTACTTGAAGTGATTTCTTTATCATTATTTAACTTATCTGTTTTATTTTCATCTCCGTTAGTATTTTTTCTGTCCTGAGTATTTTGTTTTTCTGTATTATTTACCACTGATTTATCTGAACTATTTTTATTTGAAAAATACCAAACTCCAATTATAATCAATATAATTGCAAAAATTCCTAAAGGAAATAAACTGCTCTTTTTTTTAGGAGATTGACTAATAGGAGAAGTTTCGTATTTATTTTGTTGAATAGGAGAATCTGAATTTTTCGATTTGGAAAGGTCAAATTTATTATTGTCCTTTCCACTTTTATTGAGATCAAATGACATAATGATTGATTAAAGTTTAAGTATAAATATCGACTAAAGTTTGAAGACTATTTTGATGCCCTCTTCCCATGGCTTCAAATTCCCATGAGCTTCCTGCTCTGTATAACCTACCGAATTCAATTGCATCTTCACTTCCAAATTTTTCTTTTAATTGATACTTTGCAATTTCTTCACCAGTTAAATCATTAACAATACGTATATAGCAATCGTCTACCATTCCGAAATTTAAATCTAGAGTTCGTTTGTCTTTATTGTTATCATGCGGATATTTACAAATTGTAACACAAATAATTATTTGTTGTATTTTTTGATTTACTTTATTTAAATTAATAATCATATCCTCGTCGTCGTCTCCATCACTCCTTTTACCATCTGGATCATCAATTGCCCCTAAAATGGATTTATCTTCAGTAATTGGTCGAAACAATCCTTTCTCATGTTCATCTTCTATTCCATTTCCCATTTTAACCTGTCCATAAAAGACAAAATAACTATCTGATAAAATTTTATAAGTATCATCGATGGCAAATGCAGAAACATCTAAATCAAAATCTGGTCCTCCCGGCTGATCATTAGGATCCCACCCTAAACCAATTCTTACTTTTGTTAATCCAGGTGCTGCTTTGGAGAGGTCAAACCTCTCACCTTTTGATAAGTTAAATCCCATATTTTTTTTATTTATATTTAATTATAAAGATTAACTAGTGTAGATAGACCTCCTGAAAATGCATCTCCCATTGCTTCGAAATTCCATTCTTTTTCTGAACGATACAATCTTCCAATTAATAATGAATCAGAATCAGAATACTGTTCGGTCAATGAAAATCTGCATATTTCAGCGCCGTTTAATTTATTATATATTCGTATAAAAGCATTGTTAACATTACCAAAATTATGACCTCGTGCTTCGGATTCATATATAGTTACCGTAAATAATATTTGTACAATTTTCTCATCAACCTTTGATAAATCAATATTGATAACTTCATCATCACCATCTCCATCTCCATCGCGATTATCTCCCATATGATTAATTGAATTATCCTCACTATTTAGATTATTATAGAAAACAAAAAAACCTTCACCAGGAATTTTATTGTTTTCGCCAAGCATGAATAATGAAACATCACAATCTACTGGTTGTCCATTTATTTCTTTTGAATCCCACCCCAGACCTGCAACTATATTGCGTAGTCCCGGATTTTGTTTAGTAAGATCGATTGGTTTTTTCTTTTCTAATATAATTGCCATAATAAATTTTCTTAATTTTAAGTTATTTTTTTTTTACACTTGATGGTAAAGGTGGAACTGTAGGTATTTTATTTACTACTTTTTTGATTTCATTATTAGAAATTACCTTCTCTTCTTTCTTGGGAATATTTAATGGTGGAGGAAGTATTTTCTTAACGCTATTAGATTTCAAATCCTTAACTGCTTTGATATTGTTAGGTAACGGTGGAGGAGCAATACGAGGATTTTTAGAATTATCAGTTTTAATAGTTTTTGGTAACGGTGGCATTGCTGGTATGGAAACAATTGTTTCAGTTTCTTTTGAACCTGATGAAACTTTTATCTTTATTTCGATCTCTGTTGAAGATGTATCACTTCCTGCTTGGTATTCTGTTTTGGGAGCGATTTCAAATATTCCTTTAGACAGAAGTTGAGAAAAATTAGAGTATGGCTTAACAACTTTACTTGCACCATAGTTTTTTTCAAAAAACAGCACAAATTCTTTTGATGAGAGAACATCCCCATTCAATATTATTTTTTCTGTTCTGGCCAGATTTGAATACTTTGAAATGAATAATTCGAATTTATTTTTAATAAAAAGAAAAGTGGCAGAGGACATATTTTCAAGATCACGTAAATCAATAATGACTCTTGTAGAAGGAGAATCAGTTAACTCAATTATTTTATCCAGCTCATTGTAATAAAAATCATTCAAATATGACCTTGCCTTAACATGAAATTTTTTTATTTCATTTTCCAATAACATCTCATCTCCAAGTATCCTGGAGTATACTTTCTTGGCAGCAGTTACAACTAAAAGTCTTGATAAATCTCCTACTCTGTGATCCACACCTTTTCCAATAAGTACTTCGCTTTGCTTTTTTAGTATTTGATTGCTGTATTCAATATAATTTAGGTATAAATCGCCAAAGTAAGTTTCAACAAGTGATAAATTGACTTTATTGGGTATCATTCCTTTCTTCACAAGAATCGCAAGAAAAGCTTCATAATAATCTATTTCACGGACAACAAAATCGTTATTTTCAAAATAATTTTTTATAATTTCTTTTACTTTATAATCGATACCCGGCACAAAGGAAATGTTCAATAATATTTTTGTATCTTCATCAAAGTCACTAAAAACACTCATTCTATTTCTGAAATTCATTTTAATCTGTTCTAAAATGTCACTTAGTAAATCAATAGAAGACCATTCGTAATCAAACCTATTAAAAGTCTTTTTGTTGTTAGAAATTAAGTCGTAGAAATTACCAAAAACCATTTTATCGTTTGCTTCATATCTTTCCTTTGCTGAATCATCATTTATTATTTTATTACTACTTAGATAAAAATATAATAAATTTTTATCTGTACCGTTAATTTGTAAGATTTCCCATAAATTCTCATTTGGATTAATTGAGCAAATAAAATAATCTTCAAAAAATGTAATAGTTAACGCAGTATTCATTCTAACTTAATTTCCAAATAATTTAGGAGTAAGGATTGTATCTAAAAAGCACATACTTTCCAAAATAATAACCGGTGTTTCAAAATCAAATTCTTGTGAACGTTTGGCTAATTGAAATTCAGGAATATTTTCAATATATGCTTTAAGTCGCATATTATTTATGTCCTGCTCAATTGTAGGTAAATTAAATCCAAAGTACTCTTTACTAAAACTGTAAAAGATTTTGGCAAACTCACTAAACCTTTTAAATTCTTTAGGTGTCGAGAATTGATTTCCAAAATTTTTCATATAATTAGGTTCAACCGAATCTAGTTGATCGATTATGGCACCATTGTATGCATATCCTTCTTCACCAATTAGCTCACTAATTTGTTCAGATGTAGTGTGAATGTCATTATATCTTGAAAGTCCGAATGAAACTTCCGCTTTAACATACTTTGAATCGGAGTATCTTATTTCGAAATATTTTATATCTTCTAAAGCCTTATTTCCATAACCCGCAATGAAGCAAGTTTCATAATAACTCTTTGCTGCTTGCGTATTCATTGCCCTTAACCAATCAAACATTCTGCCACCTTTTCCAAAACAACCAATCATAATTTGATCAAATGAAGCCAAGTAATCAGCAGGATTTTCATCTCTTGTCGTTTTTATTTTATATGCTAATTGACCTGCATAAAACATAATTAATCCCGTCATAAAAGAATTCACTGTAAATAATTCCGGACAATCAGCTGCCAAGTTTTGATAAAATTCATTTAAATCCTCTTCATTAGTAAGATAGTCAACTATTAAATTATAGTAATATGTAGAGGTATTGTTGTTTAATCTTTCAGGTGGAACAGTTATTCCATGAATATGCAAATCTTTTTTGCGACAAAAAGATTTTAACACGTCTTGAAATTTTTTGGACTTACTTGTTGAATCTGCCAATCTTCCTGCCGCAAATTTTATTGAACTTTGCTTAATTAAAGTATCTTTAAAATCATCAGGAATTTTGGAATTTCTATCCTTTTTTGTAGAAATGCAGAGAATATCTGTTGTTGAACCACCAACATCAAAACCAATTATTAAACCAGTTCCTCCAGTTTGAAATCCAACTCCCAAGGCATGCTTACAGACAGAGGCAGCTTCAGTTTCAGCTTTCAAGTCTAAGTTATTTAAATTACCTTGACCTGAACCAAAACCATTAGCGCTTTTAAATGGAGAAGAGGTAAAACTACCTCCGAAACCAGTATTCAGACTCGAAACTTGCTCAAATGAACCGGAAAATTGGGCGACTTTTGCATTATTATATTGAACACCTGAATTATCAATTGATTTGAGAGGATTAACTTGTCCAACTTCATTCCATAAAATTCCATATTTTAGTAGAATTTGCTTATTCATTGATGATGGATAAGCCCATACTAGTGATTCAGGAAATTTCTCAATATCTAATAATTCTGCATATGTTTTCAACCAAAGTAACTTAAGCAGACCTTGTTTATATGCGTTTTCTTTTTCATCGCTACTCCATTTCATATTAAATTTAATATGACTGGGTTGGTTATCAAATTTCAAAGTATAAGTAGTTTCAGCACTTGCTTCTACTGGTATATTTTTTTCGAATACCGGAAAGCCGCCTTTTACTTCACGCTTAAGAATAATTTTCGGATCTTCTTCGATTTGCTTTACTCTTCTTTCATCATGAATCATAACCATTGATTTAATCTGATTACTTTGAATTTCTTCATTTTGAAAGAAAAAAACTTCATTAGGCATCGCTGCTAGTTTTGTATTACTTGGAGAATCAATACCTAATAGAAATCTTCTTCTATTTTTAAATTTAATTAAGGCTGGTTGACCACCTTGCTCTGCAAAGCTGATACAAGTATTGTTACTTCCGAAGTCAAAACCGACACGAGCTGGATTAAGAGTAGTTTTAAGAGAACGATAATCTTTTAAGGAATTAGGATTCCCAGAGGTAATATTTTTAAATACTAAGTATCCCGCTAGTTTATTATTAATTTGAAACTCAACTCCTTTATAAGGATCATTACTCTCATATATCTCATACTTTAAATCCGTCGATCCTAATTTATTAACATCATATTCTATTAGTAATTCAGCATTGTCATTACTAAGTAATTTTTTACCGTTAACTGCAATTTTTTTAAAACGATAGCTTCCATCAGTGATAATAGTTTGCAAAGAAAAATCATTTTTATTTGCTCGTAATGGAAATGCCTTTATATCAGTATTGTTATGAGGTATTTCAGAATAAAGATAGTATTTGTTCCATATTTTAGAAACAAAATCCGGCCAACAAATTATTTTTTGACCATTTATTTTAATTGGATTTTGATAATTTTTTGTAAACGATGTTGTATTTCCATTTACATCAACTTGTAAAGTTATTTGCAGGCTTTTGTTAGACATTTCATAAACAGCAGATAACTGAGATTTTACATTTCCTCCAATTTGCAATAAGCCTTCAATTTCGTCTTGAAAAATCATAAGACCTTTTTCTGAAAGGGGTAATGTAAAATACTTATCACCCTTATCAGAATATGCTTTTAACATGTGTACACCTGTTAAATTAACATCGGAAGGATAATCAAAAATAATTTCTGCTACTGTGGCTGAATCAGGATCAAGAAGAAGCTCTCCCAGTTCCACTTCTATAGCCCCTTCTATTTCTGCTGAATTTAAATTTGAATATATTATTCCGTTTTTTCCAAAGAGAGTTGTTTGATAATTGAATAATCTATCAAAAGGAGCTTTAAATTTATTCAAGTTAGGTACAACGGCATTTTCATCGATTTTATATTCCTTACTTGCTGCATATTGTTTTATTTCTGTTAACCAATTATTAAGAAAAACTGAAATTCGCATTACATCAGGCTTTAACTTAATAAACTGATTTCTGTAGTTATCAATAGAATTTTCAATATGCTTTACATATACATATAATTTTTCTACATCTTCAAAAGATAAATTACTTTTCAACGGATCGGTAAACTTCTTTGTTAATTGGCTATAAAATCCTTTATTGATATTAATATTGTATACTGGCGCTGTAAATAACAATGATTCAGGAGATGTAGCCCCGATAACAATCCCATTATATCTAATTACATTGATAAATGGATTAACTTTCTTCGAAGAGTCCTCTAGTTCAGATTGATCACACCACATTTCTTTTTCTTCAAACAGCATATTTCCAAAGGCCCCTTTGGGTTCATATATATTTGAAGTTTCATCTAAATTCTTATTATCTGAATAATGCAAAGAAATTTTTTCCACTGAAATAGGTTGATTATCCAAGGCTATACATGCAATCAATCCTTTCCATTCATTTTGTAGTGTTTTGTAAAAAGCCATTAAACCACTTAACTCACCATCATTCTGCCCAACATAATTTATAGCATACTTAAACATAGCAGACCTTGCAAACGGAGTTGGAATACCAGAAATTAGTTTGCTAAGCTCATCACTATTTTCTATGTTGACTTCCTGTGTTACAATTCCGCTTATAAATACTTCCTTATTCTGCAATTTATTCCAAATAAATTCAGAACCGGGGGCTTGTGAAGCCTTTGTAGTAATAACAATTGGTTTTAAGTTTTTTTTGTCTGACATAAAATTTTATACCTTATCTCCCATAATATTAAATAATTTAGTAAGAGTATTATAAGTATGTGCTAAAAATTTTTCGTTATCCCTTTCCACTTTTTGATTTTGCGAATCAGGTCTTACTTTAGTATCTGTCTGGATAGTTTCTCGAAATGCTTCATATGGATTTCTATCTTTCGCTTTAATTGAAAATTTATGATTTGCAAATTGATGAGCCTCATCATCAAATAATTTTCCAAAGTGAAACTCCTTTAATTTATTTTGTTCCATACTAAACGAATCAGAATTAAATAAAAAAGGACCATCAACAGATTGCCGTACTTGAAAAATCCATCCGGGGATAACATTACTTTTATCATCATAAAAAAATGCAAACGATTTAATAAAATCATCTATATCCTTCGTTTCTTCATCTGGCAAGTGAATATAATCAGGAATATTATTTTTCTTAAATTGATTTACTAGATTTCTTGTACCATTTTGTCCCACGAAAGCACCTTTTTCTGAATTTAGAATTATATGTGATAAAGCGATAAATGAACCTAACTTATTCATATATTCTTTCGATTTATCAGCTCCTAAAAAATCTTGGAATTCGAAATAAAATGAATTATTAAGGAAATTTGCCGACTTGTATACAATCTCTTGTTGTTCATCTGATTGTGGTAAATTAAAAAAATCATAAACTGCACAGGCGCTAAGTAACTCTGTAACATGACTTGGATTTTTCTGTTCTCCTCCTCCGGTAATTGTTTTATTAGAATTATCCCCTTGAGAAAAATTAATTTTTTTAGGCCACCCAATATGATACATCCTCTTATAAGTTGAATTTACGGTTTTATCGTCTTGATAAAACATTAAAGCAGCTTGGCTATTTCTTGAAAAATTATTAGAATCTGCTATTATTTTTTGTTCTTTTTTTTGATTTCCATCAGGTACATTAAAGTTGAAATATTCTGTTAACAGACTACATGCAAACATAGCTTTTGGATGAATCTCAGCATTTTTGTCTTTTATTCTAATAGCGTCACGCAGTGCTTTAGGAATAATAGGAATTGATGAAGCTCCGGTACCTCCAAAAACTGATCCAAGAATAAATACTCGAGCATTTTCTCCGGCTTGATAAATCTTATCAAGAAACTCAGAAATTTCTCTATCCTCTTTCCGAGTTTTGCCATCTTTAACATTTCTTGCTGCCTCAATAATACAATGGTACATTAAATGTGAACCTAAATGAGTCTGTGCACGATACCCATGATCTAAATTAAATCCTTGAACTTCCTTATCGAAAAAGAGATCCGATAATGCCCTGTTTTCTCTTTTAACCTCATCTTTTCCGACATTAAGATTACTTATCAACTCATATGTCAATCGACTCCCCGAATATTCTGGGGCAAATTTATATAAATTTAATTTAGCTGTGAAAAAAGAGTTAGCAGTTGGTTTCCCTTGTTTCCCCCCTTTAATCCTTATATATCTATCTATTAATTGTTCGCTCCTCCCCTTATTTCCGTTATTCGTATCAGTATCAATAGACAGAATATCGATTTCTTTATTATCAAACATTCCAATAGCACATAGATGAGTGAATGCTTCAATACATCTCATTCCTGTGCCTCCAATTCCAATTATGAAATATTTATCAGACATTTTAGCTTATTTTGGGTTTTATTATTTTTTTGATGGGAACCAATTTCCTATTTTACCAGTAGAGAACATTTTACTCATTACAAATCCTACAATTAAAAAAGTAGCAAGTGCTATAGCCGACCCAATAAGACTTGTTGTCTGAAACTTACTATACAAATTAGGAGAAATTGTAGGCGTAACAAGAAATTTATTGTACAAATAAAAACTACTAAAACTAATTATCATCAAAATCCAAAACCAACGTCTCCTTTTACCTGGATCCTTAGGATTTGCACCTCCTTCAAATTTAATTACATTAGATATTATAGCAGCAATAATTACCATAACTAATCCTACTATAGCACCAATGATATATGTTTGAATGGATAATGAATCTAGATCTTGCGGCGTGCGTACAGATACTAATTTTCCACACGAAGAAACAACTTGCGTCGTTATGAAAAGTAAAAAGATGTAAAATGCATTAAAGATTCTTGATTTCACTTTTTATTATTATTTTTATTTAGTTATTAAAATATAGTAAGTATATATAGCCGTAGCATTATTTTTTTTAGTTACTCTTTGCATTGCTTCTTTAATACTTGAAAGAAGTGATGTCACATCAAAGCCCCTCGAATCCCTCCATTGTAAGACTTTTTCAATATCAGGATCTAAAAACAGATTCCCCTTATTCACTACTATATCAACTTGAAACAAAGTAGTATTATTTACCCCGACAAAGTCCTTACTCAATTTTAAACCTACTTGTTTATTTTCTTTATTGTAAACGATATCAAACATCCCATTTAAAACTTCTGAAGTTTGGTAATCAAACTTTATTGGTTCGTTTTTTACTATTTTTTTCTCCCCAGTTTCCTCGTTTTTTTCAATCTCTGGTGGCTGCTGAGTTGTGTATTGATAAAAAGCACTCCAAGTTGATGTTACATCGTACACATTCAAACTTAACTTTGCTTCTGGGTAATTGGTCATATTATTTTCAAATAATAAACCTTTTATAAGCCTTTTATCCTTTTGATCTTCGTTAGTAATAAAATCCAATAAATCTTTATTAATTAACTCATAGTATTCATATTTATTTTTGAAACTGTTAAAAAATTGAGTGGGAGCTAAAGAACTTGTTAAACCTCCGTTTTCTTTGTTATAATTTTCCTGCTTAATGTTATATTCTTCAGTAGCAAATGAAAAATGGTAAAAGTCATCAGGTATATTTTTGAAATTACTTTCATACATTCTTGATTGCAACGAAGAGTTATCTTTTGTATTTGTTAACCCTTTCGGTGTAAATAATATGGTATATACATATTGTTCCTGCTTTTCTTTTGGAGAAACCCAAAAGTTATCTCTACTAAACTTTTTAGCGTATATATCAATTTCATTTCCATCAGAAAGCCATGATTCAAATTGAGTAATTGCCCAGGGTGAAATATCTATTTGAGATTTAAAAATTTTACCGTTTTGAGTTATCTCAAGAATTTTTTCAGGATTTTTCACAAGTTCAAAATCTGTGATAAATACCGAACTATTTTTTTTATTTTCAATTATCTGATTTATTGGTTCATCAAGCTTAGACATCTGATCTTTATAATTGCTTAAATTCCAAGGTACATATGGTGCTGTGGTGATATCAACTTCAGCCGGACTTGATGCTCCAACTTTATAATATTTAGTACTTGGAAAATTAACCATACGTAGTAGCTCGTTCATAAATGGTTCATTTGATTTAATAGCTTCGTACATTCCCGATGAATAGTCAATATAAACATCAATTCTTTTATCAACACTATCTGTCGTAATAGGATGAATGTATTTACTTTGTAGATCAGTCAATTTAGCCTGATCAATTGGTGGTAATTTCGAACCACAACCACTAATTATAAAGAAAACACAAACCACAGATAGAATTAGAAATAGATTATATAATTTTTTATTATTTACATTCTTCATTTAAACTATATATTTACTTTAATAAAGTTGAATCGTTTACCAATTCTTCAAAAGTAGATTTTGATTGATTATAAATATCTTTAACGTCTTCTTTAAAGTCGCCAATATTTTTTTTTATTTTTAAAGCATTATATTTTCCAACGAGTTTATTAAACTTATTTTTTTCAGAGGGGCTCATTGTATCTTTCCAATTAAGATATTGTTCATTAGTGAATTCATCAAAAGTATAATCTGCATTAATCCAATCTGACTCAGTATATTCTTTAAAATTAGTTTCAGTTTCTGTAACAAAATTTTCAAAATTACTCACAAAAGACTCCTTACTATCTCGGTTACAAGAGGTTGTCATTAGTAATACTACGAAAAAAAACAACAAGTGAAAATTTTTACACATTCTTATTAATATAATCTTCAAGATTTTTCGGAATAGATTTGGAACGATTTTTAAGTGTTTTTAAAAGTTCTTTTTCAACTGGATCAATTTTTCCATCTGATTCTATATGTTTCAATAGCCAATCTGCTTCTTTTTCATCCACGTTATCCGGTGAATTTTCATCTTGAAGTAAGAAAGAACAAATTCCATCAATAAATAACTCAGACCACGAAGTATGATTATTTGCTGAAGAGAATTTATTATTTATATAGAATAAAAAATTTGCTTCATCTGAATCAATTTTTCCATCTTCAAAAATTAGTTCCCTAATTTCTTTTACATCATCAAGTCCAATACTAGAATTAGATATTAATTTATTTTTTAAATCGAGTAAATTTGTCATAAGAATAAGATTAAGGTTAAAAAAATTTATACATTTATTATTTAACAATACCCGAAACAATTGGTAAGCTAGAAATATTTTTCAGTTATTTTGGCGAAATAGAAAAGAATATTACTTGACTGAGATTTTCCAAAAAACATGCAATTTAAAAATTCAAATTAGTAAGTAACTTCTCTGACAAAAATCATTTACAGTATTTAGTTATTAATTAACTATAGTCTATTTTAAAATTTTATTTATGTATTTCAGTTCTTCTAAAGATTTACTTAGTAATTTTTGGTTAGCTTCAAATAATTCAGATTGGAAATCAGGACAGGTTATTTTAGAAAATTTCCTTCTCAATTTTTTGAAAATTTTTACGTTAGCTTCATTTTGTATTTTATAACCAAGTATTGAATTAGTCTTCTCTTTATTATTATCATAATCCGTATTATTATCATAACCCGTACGCGAATTGTTGTTCCTACCATAAGTTTCATTTAAAATTTTCTCAATTGGAATATTTAATAAAACCGCGATTTCAAAAAATCTGTTTACTGAAGGAAGGCTTAAATTATTTTCATATTTATATAATAATTGAGAAGAAATGTTTAATAATTGAGCTAATTCAGATTGGCTTAGTTGTAAATTGCTACGATATGATTTTATTAAATGACCTAAATTAATTTGCTGGGGCTTCATTTATAGGAATAGGTTAAAAATTAATATGATATCTATGTATATTTTATTTTTATTTGAAGATTAATCAATACAAATTTAGTTAGTATTAATTTAATAGTAAATAACGCGAAAGTTTGTTTTTTCTTCGAGATTTTTTAAACCAACAGTTTAAATCCAAGATCTATTTTAATTTTCTTTATTTTAATTTTCTTGTATAAATTAAATTATTTTAAATTCGGTTAAATATTAAAGAGATTGTTTTTCAGAAGTATAAAATTATAGATCAATAGTGTTCTAATAATCTTAAAATGAGGCTGAACATTCCAAAAAATGTAATGTTAGGAACTATGGGAGAAATATATGAAAATAAATAAGGATGTGCTGAGAAAAAAAAACTCATTTGTTGGTGAAATCGATAATAAAACAAATTAATTTAAACAGATATCGTATTTTTTGGGTTATTTTTGGACATTTTTATATTTTCTCTGTTGGTTAGTAAAAGAAGATATATTAAATTTTTTGAAGAGTATATTTAAAGTTATCAATAATTCCTAAGTATCTACAGATAAATAAAAACTTAAAACAAATTTGATTAAAATATTTGAATGCAATTATAAAATTTATGTAAATAATACCCTTAATATTGAATATTATATAATAAATAATATATTTTACAATAAGTTTATAATTTAGTTTTAGAATAAGTGTTTTTACACAAATCAAAGAAGGGTTATTTACTTTTAATTATCTAAACATGAACACGTGATAACTTAAAATTATCAATTACACTTAAAGTAAAATTAAATTTATTAGGTTTATTAATTATTAACACTTGGATTATAAAAAATGAGTTAAGGAAGTTTTTCCCTAACTCATTTAATTTTAGACCTATATAATATTTTTATAATTATTACTTCACAAGCACCATTCTT
>JAFDZP010000007.1:0-137500 GCA_018266835.1 Bacteroidota bacterium
TTGAATCGAACCAATGTTTGCATTATAGTTATGGATTGCCAATTGTACTAATCTATTATTTAATAACATCATCTTTTTTTCATTGTTACTTAATCTATCTAACTCAGAAAGTTTTGAAGTAACCTGAGATTTCAATTTATTGAGAAAGATGTTTGTTATGACAGAGTTCTTAACATCAATTTTTGCTCCAATTGATTTAATTTTTAGATTGGTATTGATGCCCTTTATTATAGCGTTATTTACAAGGTTCATAAGCCCGATATTTTCGAAATTATCTCCTTCATGATAATGAGCTAGCAAACTGTCAATTATTAATCTATATACTCGGGATTTGTTTAGATTAGCATAAAATATTTCTTTATCATCACCGGATGTATTTATTATATTTTCATAATCATTTACAGCCGGAGTTAAAAATTCTTCTTCAACTTTAGTTTCTATTTTCAGGTCACGAGATCTCTTTGATATTATTGTATCTGTTGAGCTGTTAGCAATATTGGAATAGAATGATTCTAAAGTTGACAAATCAGAATTATTAATTACCGATGTATAAAAAATATTGTTTAGTGCTACAACCTTAGAAAAATTGGTATCCTGTAGATTGTATAAATCATATGCATAACCTAAAGCAGCATTATTATTATTTTGATTTCTGGAAACCATAAAATTACCTAATAATAATTCGGATTGTGGAATTTCAGAATTATCTTCATTTATAACTCCGAAACCGCATGGAGTGAAATCAAAATTATCCGCATAATTTTTATAACTAAATGAATAAGCCGGAACTAATCTTCCACTAGGGTTACCGCCCCAAGCATTTCCGCTACAATAAATCATAGGAGGTGTTACATATATTTCCGAGTTAAAGATAAGGGTATCAGGTTGGTCTCCTCCCGAATGTAAATAATCTTCAATGATATTATGTCCATTGTTAATTATAGGATCACTGTTATAATTTTTATCATTATCACAATAGATTTCAGGTCCGGCACTATTAAAAATATGATTTGACCCTCCTATTTCATAGGTTTGATTTATTGTGTAACCTGGCGTCATTAAGGGATGTGAATTGTTAGTCAAAAATAATCCTACTCCATTATTTTCCATTTGATTACTATACAAAACAGGTTGAGAATTATCTAAAAGAACACCATATTGCATACAATTACTTATTGAATTGCAATTATATGACCCACCGGAAGCGTAACCAACTATTCCAGTCGAATAGCCGTCATTTGAATTTGCTCCTGTAATTGTATTTCCGTAGATATCCCCGTAAGGACAATTGAGCATTGCTATACCAAACTGACCAATATTGTTTAAAGTATTATTTCGAATATGTGCGATGTCAACGTCGGAGCAGCCAATAGATGTATATTGATAATTTGAATTGCAATTAAATGTATTATTTAAAATATCGACTTGAAATAAATCCGGATGAGCATTTTGAATTACTATATCATGAGCTATGGAGTTATTAAAAACACAATTTTCTATATCCATATGTTGAATATAATTTGCTTCTATTCCTGTTAAAGCATTGCTAAGTGTTACTTGACTAAATATAATATTTCCACCGGTCAATTGTATTCCCTTCCATGTTTCATTTACATTTTTGGGAGATAAAGTAACTCCGCCGCCGCCAACCACACTATATATTGATGAGTTGTCAAGAACAATTCCGGAATTATTTTTAAACTTCCAAACATTTCCAACCTTCAAATTAGCTGAATGTAAAGAAATATCATTATCAATTTCAGCCCCTACACCTGTGGAAGCTAAGTAGATATTACAATTTGATAAATCTATTTTTGAATAATTTCTGTTTTGTACCAAGGCAATATCGTAAAAATCAGGATCAGAGTAATTTGTCTCTGAGACATTAATGTTCCTGAGAACTATTGGATTAGTTCCACCGGTGTTAAACATAGTAAAATCCCTAATATTGCCATTGGTATTCTGAAGTTTTATATTTTCAACTACAATAGAGTCTAACTGAGACGTTCCTCTACATTCAATTCCTGCAACTGTATTAATATAACTTTCACTTGTATTGGCATAGTTAGCACCTTTGAATAATATTGGATTATTATCATGTGTTCTACTTTTAAATGGTCCTAATACAAAACTTCTTCCTGCAACACCTTCAATTTCCGTATTCTCGTAAAATATATAATTAGCATTTGGGTCATTTTCATGATAGTAAACTTTATCAGAAAGTGAATACATCTGTGGAACACTTCCCCTGTTATATACTACATGTTGATAGTCAGGTGGCTCTGAAATTGTATATTGGAGAGTAAAGCTTATTCCGCTGTTAACATTACTGTAATCATTTTGATTTATATTTGTCAGTTGTATACCTGTTTTGAGATTTTCTCCTGAAAAAGTCCTTTGAGTAAGAAATGATTTATAAGCTCCTGAAACATCAGCATGAGCAAAAAAATGAAGTGGATTTCCTATACTCCCGCACATTTGGCTGAGTAGAACAGTAGGATCTGCTGGTTTTATTATTATTGTAGGATCTTCTCCTGAGCACGAAGAAACAGGTTGAGGAGTATACGGAGAGTAGTGCCAAATTAATAAACCTCCTTTAAAATCATTTATGTTATCGGTTACTATTTGCCTGTCAAATCCAATTCTTTTTCTGTTTTCCAATATAAAACATTCACCAGCCAGATGATCCGGGGAAACTGTTGGCTTACCGTAAATCGTAACAATGCCGCATTTATTGCTGGTTTCGATCGGTGGTAAATTTGTTTCTGTCATTGAATGTTCATAAGGTACTGCATCTAGCCATCCTTTTCTGAGTTTATAGACGGGATTTGGATGTGAAGGACAATTCAAATCTCTAGTCATAAAAACATTCATTAAATCATATCTGCCTGAAACTGTATGTCCCCAACCGAATGCACTATGTCCAAACTCATGTGCCATATTACTAAATCCATCAATTCGGCATGCAATTTCATCCGGTTTTGCGTTCATGTCTCGTACAATAATGCCGTCAGAAAATCCTAAACCTTTAAATCTATATGATGAACCGGCAAATACAAAAATGCATTTACCACCTGCTGCATTAAAACTTGTATAATCAAACGGCGTTTGCCCATGTGAATACATGTATTTCAATTTTTTAATCATATCTTCCTGCATAAGTTGAAGTCTGCTTACATCATCTGCAATAGGGGGATTTGTATATGTATACCAGTAATAATCCGGCATATACGATGTAGCTTCCGGTCCATACTTATTTTTATCTAATGTAATATACTTTATTATTTGCTTTCCGTTTGGTAAAGTTATATAGTCATTTACAATTCCCTGATAATCATTTCCGGAATTTGGATGAGTAGTCGCCGGTATTACATCTAGCATATTGGATGAAACCTCTTTCCAATATTGTCTCATACTTCCATATGCCTGGTCGCCATACATACTGTTATGGGTCTGATAATCAGGATGTGCACTGCCCTGGTAAGTATTTGTTATATCAAAAAACATGTTATATCTATCCTGCCATGAATATTTAGCTGCATTTGTATATAGCGTATGAGAATTTCCCGAAACAACATAGGGCGATAAATCGTTTGTTAAGCCTATTTCACCGGCTGCGTCAAAATTCGGAACATACTGTAAATCACTTGTATATATAGGCTGTTCACCATTGTCACTGCGTCTTCCGTCCGGAAAGTCAAAATAAATAACTGCCAGTTGAATTGTCTGTGAGGTTTTCCAGCTTGCAGATAAATATTCAGGTTCTTGTTGAATTGAATTGACGTTTGTAAAACACTTATCTATTTCTGTATTTTGAGCAAAAGCTAAATTAGAAATAATCAATATTGCGTATAAAAATATACCCAATATATAATTAACTTTTTTCATATTTTAATGTTTTTAGTGTTATAAAATAGGGCAGCTCTATATACTTCAAAAAAGTATATAAAATTAATAATTATCCGTTGGCGCGTGTAATTTATTAAGGGGCTGTCCCTGTGATTTTAAAATTGTTTTTTTAGGAAAAATTTTACTACGGTCCTTTATTCATTCTTTTTTATTTTATTTTAATAAAATTAGTTTTTTAGTTTCAAATGATGTTCCCCCAATAAATAATTTATAAAAGTAAACACCACTGCCAATTGCAGAAAAATTATATTTTATTAAATATCTTCCCGGAGTAAAATTCCCCTCCATTAATTTTATTTTTTCTTTTCCAAGTAAATCATATACAATAATTTTAATATCTTCTGACCTATTTACGTCGAACATTATATTTGTTTCAGGATTAAAAGGATTTGGATAGTTTTGATATAGTTTGTAGTCAGAAGGAATTTCGCTTGAAATATTATGAATTGCTACTGTGCTGTCCGGCTTGTTGTATGATCGAATATTACCGAATATATCTCGGTTTCCAAGCCTGGTATCAGTCCATGTAGTTATTATTCTTTCATTCGAAAAAACAAAATCTGCAAATGATTGTTCTTCAAATGGAAACAAGCTTGAAACTGCAAATTCATTCCCTATGAAATTCCCTGATGAATCTGCCCTAAGCATATAAGTTATTCCGTTCAAGTCATTATTATAGCTTAAAATAAAATTTCCATTCCTTAATTTTTTTACGTTTGGATTAAATCTTTCTACTCCTTGGTTTCCGTATAAAGTATTATCGCCTTTTCTTACTCCGTCTTTATTATATAATTGATATACAACACTTCTTGAATTGAACCCAAGATTGTAATAAGAAAACACAATGCAAAATCTTCCCACACTATCCGAAGAAACAACAGGATTAGTATAACTATCAAATGCACCTGTATTATTGTTTACTTGTAATCTGCCGCCGATAGGACTTCCACCTGCACTAAATAATTGTGCCAAAATGTTTATTGCTCCGCTTCCATTACTTTCAGACCAAGCTATAATGAAACTGCCGTCATCTCTTACAGATAATGCATTGTAATCCTTATTGACAGTAGTATCAGTTACAAGGATATTATTGCCAATTCTGGTTCCTGCCGAATCAAATTTTTGATATTTTATTGCTGAATATGCCCAATTTTGATTGACTTCTAACCAGCTTATCAATAAATAACCGTTTGTATTTATAGCTATCTTATAGTTTCTAATTACATTTAAATTATTATCTTTAAAATTATTTGTTGTTGAAATAGAATCACCATATTTATTGAAATGTTTTATTCTATAGAAGTAGCTGTTGCCAATTTTTTCATTCCAAATCACAAAAAAATTACCATTGGGCTTTACTACAATTTCGGGGTCATAGGCAAAGATTGTTTGTGAATTTATTTTTGTATTATTTCCAAGTATAGTTCCATTAAATGAATATCTCTGAAAATAGACATCAGAAGAATCGTTCCTTCTATTATCATTCCATACAATAACAAAGTTTCCCAAAAGATCAGATCCTATTCTAGATTTACTTTGCGAAAAATTTGTAACATCACTGTTAACTCTAAAATCCTGAACAAGTTGAGGGAAAGCTTTTGTAGTTACTAGTAAACAAATTATATAAATAAACAAATAATACTTTTTCATAATTTATTTTTGACCTATTTTACGAACTAAAATTAAGTAAGCAGATTTAAATTCTGTAAAATTTAACAGAATAAATTGTATTGTTGATTTCGAGTAAAATGAATTTTTGTTTTCTGACGGCATAGATAGCACTTTAAAAATATAAAATTTAAATGAATCCATTAAACCAGGATTCAAAAAAACCTGTGCCACTAAGTTTTTGAATTGTTAGTTTATAATGAGATAAATTTACCTTACCTAAATTATCTCATATTAAAGTATATGGAGTTTATTATAACTATGAATTCATAATAGTCTATTTATTATTATAATCTTAAATAGTAATAAAAACGAACGATGAAAATATAAACTTTCATAACAAAAAAAATGTGTTTATTCTAATAATGAATAAAAAATTCTTCTAAATATTATTAAATTTTTTACCGGTTCGCCGTCTCGGATTTTTTATAGAAATTTCTTATCAGTGGGTTATAAGAAATATTTATTTCAATGTAAAATTAATCTTATGCTAATTATATGTCAAGTATAATTTTTTAACTTAATAAAAATTTAATATCATAGTTTCAAGAAATAAATTCCAAATTCAACAAATCTATAATCACCCGGAATTTCTCCGGGCAATTATTCTTGAATCATCTTAGGAAGGATTTGTATAGAAGAGTTTTCGATTTCAGCTTGAATGCTTACGATCTCTGGTAATGCATAGTATTTCATAGTTGTTGCTAGTTTCTTATGATGAAGCAATTTACTTACGAATTCTACTCGAACTCCGGCGTTTAACATTCTTGTTGCAAGAGTCTTACGGAATGTCTTGAGCGTAATTGTATAGTTGTTTGGTATATCAAAACGCTTCTTCATTCTGCGAAATCTTTGACCAATACTTCCACGTGTAAATCCTTCAAATAACTTCTGGTTTTTTGTTAAACTTAGCAGCGGTTTCATTTCTTCTTCTATAAATATTCTCAGTTCTTCGTATATCGGAAATGTTCTGAATAATTTTGTCTTTGACACATTAAGCTTTATATAGCTTTCCTTCATTACAAAATTATCCGAAGTTAAATTTAATGCATCTATCACTCTCATACCAGTTAATGAAAGGAAAACAAACAAAATGTATAGTTTGTAATCCAAATGCTTTGTTTCTTCAAGTATTTTTAAAAGCAAATCATCTGAAAACACAATAATTTCTTTTTCGATTTCTCTCGGACCTGGAACATTTCTGCAAGGAGATTTATCTAGTATGTCTTCCTTAAACAAATAAGTAAAAAACATTTTTATGTAAGTATAATTTGTTCTTTGAGTAGCATTACTAACGGTAGCTTTGAGTAACCGTAGATAGCTTGTAATATCTGAAGAACGAATTTTATCGATTCTTCTTTCCGGTTCAACTACTTTTGAAAATTTATTCATTGCATTTATAAACATGTTCTGATGTTCGATACTGCTGTTTGATAAATGATTCTGATATTTTTCAATTGCTGAATAGAGGGTAAGCTCAGAGGTTTCAAGCTCTTTAAGTATTAATTTTCTTAATAATGAATTTTCATTCTTTGTTTCGTAAAGTGCTTCAATCTCCTTGCGTTTACTTCTACCTAATTCCCAGTTACGTTCATTCGGAATGAGTGCCAAGTTTTCTCTTACCTTATGTCCAGCTTTATTGTACTCGATATGCAGTTTATTTCTGTATACAAATAATGATGCCATATTTATTTTTTAATTCTTGATTTCATGATTTGATATAGTGAAGAATGTCTATTCTCCCTTTCCCCGACTTTATTATTATTCATTTTATTTGACACATCAGATTCAAGTTCGTCCATATCGAAACTAGTAACGTAAGAAATAATACTTTGAACAGGAACATAAATTTTATTATTAATTGTTTTAGAAATTAGTTTTTTATCTCTGATTAGTTTTAAAAGATTACCTCTTCTAATGCCAAGTCTTTTCCTTGCTTCATTTAGTGAAAGTAATCTTAACTCCGGAAATTTTTCGTTTTCAATTTTATTTTGATTCATAGTTAGAATAATAATTAGTATTTACCTTTTTAAAATTTATTATAATTAGAATTTGATTTTCTGTCAGCAGTTTGTCAGCAGTTTTTGACAAGATTGGAACAAAAGGGAAACAAAGTCATTTTATGGCAACAAGAAAATCTACCCTATTATATAGAGTAAATTATTCCATATATTGTAAATTTGTGCAAAATTGAACAGAATCGAAGTATTTATTTTTTGTATTTTATAAAGCAAAGAATTATTTACTGAAATTTAAAAATAGCACAAAATCGTTTGTCACTGCATGGCATGCAAGAGGTCAGCGGTTCGACCCCGCTATTCTCCACCAATTTAAAAGCCCGATAAATTAAATACTTATCGGGCTTTCGTTTTTTAATGACGCTCACTTTATAATTTTTATCTGTTGTATATCAGTTCTTTTATTTTACTTATCAGCCAGACATTTTTTGTTTCCGACATAAATTTTTCCAGATCATACATTTCCTTTTTTTTCTCTTCTTTATCGGAAAGCATTGCTGTGAATTTTACCAGCAGTTTCATTCCTGCAATAAAATCCTTACCTGATTTTCTGTAATTTTCAGAGACTTTTTTGTTATCCTTTAAATAATGTGAAAAGGCATCAATGGCATAATTAATATTTTCAAGATAAGATTCAGATTGTTTCATAAGCTCATAAAAATTTTTTAACTGCATCAGTTTCATATCATAGGTAAACACTTCATTTGCAAATCTGAATTTTGAAATATAATCCAATGATGTAATGTAATCTCCCTTATAATGATTAAGATATGCGTAAGAATAATTTAGCATATTTTCTTTGAAATCTGGGTTTAGTTTTTCAGCGTATTCTTCGATATACTTTTCAGTCCAGTCTATATCTCCGGCATGAAGTCCCGCAAGCATAAACATTTTGAAAGTTCCTGCGTTGATATATATAATTTCTCCCGATGGAAACAATCCCTGCGAGAGTCCAAACTTTACAAACTCAAACTTAAGCTGAATTGTCTGCTCCGAAGGATTAGCGGTGTAGTAATTTAAAACCGATGTGAAATAATTCATCTTATGTCTGTGGTCAAGGGTATCGAATGTATCCATATAAACTTCATTCAGCTTCATATACAGATGCTCGAATTTTTTATTCTTAAGCATCGTGCATAACAAAATAATATCAAGTTTTATTTTTTTATAGTTGGGATAATCGGGGCGGAGATTATCCAGAAATTTATCGAGCTCGATGTTATTTATCAGAAGTGAAAGCTGCTCTGTTTTTCTTTGTATATTGTAAGATTCAGAGTTCACTTTCAGACTATTTAACAGGTGTGAAGAAATATTAACAAAGAATGTAATTAAATCCTCGCTCTGACTTTCGACTACACCATATATTTCCGGATTTTTATTTGTAAGGCTTTTAAAATGAAATATTAAATTTTTCAGCAAAATCATCTGAATCTCACGGATAAATCCTGAGTCCAGATCTTCTTCCATCAACAAAGTTTCTTCTGCTTTCTTTTCACCTAATGCATAAAGCGCCCGGTGAGAATATCCTTCAATGAGAAGATAGTTATAATAGAAATTCATGTTCTTCAGGGAGTCTACTGCTATATAATCATCAAGTATCTTGCTGAAATCGGAGTTCAATGTGCGTAATATTTTTGATTGTTTTCCTTCCTTGTCATCAAGCTTACCGAAATAACTTTTAAGAAATTTTTCTTTGCTGATTTCAAAATCAGGATGATACTTCATAATGCATTCATAGTACTTCGTGAGGTCTCTTCCAGTGCTGAAGTAGGGTGATAAGATGAATTTTTTGAAGTCTTTTATATCAGAACTATTAAAGGTTTTTAATACACTTATGATTTTTTCGTTCAATTTCTTGGGGTTTCTTCGTGCGGTAATGTATTTTTAAATAAAGAAAAAAACAATCTATTATTTTGAATAGATGCGGTGTATAAGAAAATTTGCTGTGGCAACTTTAAAAATTTCTCTTTGCAAACCGCAGTGCATATTTACTAATTTGCGGATGTGCACAAATGGTGCACGCTGCGTGCACTCTCCCAAAACATCGTCCGCACGAAAAGATAATTCAAATTCTCCCAAATGAAAAAACAAACTAAAAAAGCACGGGGATATAGACTGTTCCCTCAGACACAAAAGCAGATTGCGAAAATACAAAAACTGCTTAATGCTGATTCAGATAAGGCAATCTCAACAGCATGCGACTTTTTTTTGAAGCAGCATAGTGATGTAAAAGAAAAAGCAAAATTTTTAACAACTAATTTATAATAATATGAAAAAAATAATATTTACAATGTTCTTAATTCTGATTTCCCAATCAGTTTTCTCTCAACAAAATAAAACTCCGGGAATAACTCACACGGAAGTTACAAGCAGTTCCGTACCTGATGCAAGGATTACTGAAGTTGTAAAGAATTTAAATGATGCAAGACTTGCTAACGATTTAGTATCCACTAAATATTGGCAGGAAAAACTTAATCAACTTACTTCTCCGCAGAAAATACAGTCCTCAAACGATGCATTTAATTTTTCCAGAGGTTCAGAAAATTATAATCCCGGCGAAGTATTAAATCTTACAAGAATAACGAGTTCAACTGTAATAGCAAACTCTATCTCAAGAGAAAGAATTAATGGAATTATTTTCGCAGCAATTGGCGTTTACGGCGGTCCGACAACTCCCGATACACTTAAGATATACAAATCTACTAATAACGGTTTAACCTTTTATTTAATGTACGGAATTTCTCAGTCAGAATTAAAAATAGATTATAACGGTGTGGATGCAGAAGCAGTATCAAAAGGTGATTCTGCTTATGCTTTCGTTGCTATGTCTTATACACTGTCAGGTTACAAGTCAATCTCTGTAATCAGAATCCGTGAGGATGGAGACATGGTATCAATATTGAGCGCTGCCGGCTCGCCAACGTATGTATATTCAAATGCCAGAATTACCAGCGATAATGCCGTATTTTCAACAAGTACATATATATATTTATCTCTGACATTAGATTCTGTTGCAGGCGGAAGAAATCTTAAATCAAAATTGTATTACATTCCCGATATATATGCGTCTTCTATATCGGCTCTTTCAGGTTATCAAAGTAATGCAGGCGGACAATATGGATATTATGTAGCCGGGATATCACCTGATTCTGCAAAATTTGAAACAGATATTGCCTGCGTTAACGGAGTTGGCAATATAAACCTTTTGTATACTGTTACGGTTGTGCGCGGAATTCCCGGATTATTCGGCAGCGGCACTTCACTTCATTTCACAAGAAGTGATACATATGGTACTACAGCTCCCACTTTATTTAATACAACTGACCCCGGGTTTTTGAAAGAAAGTCCAAGAATTGCAAGTACAGGATATCAGAATAATTCAGCGATGGTTACAGTGCGTAGATTATATGGCGGAGGAGACTGGGACCCCTATTATTTCTACACATCAAACATTACTGGAGGAGCTCCGATTTTTGATGCAAACTATATTGATGAATTTTCCGATACTACTACAGGAATTTCAGTTGCAGGCAGACCAAGATCCAACGGTTCATATTTATTCGCATATAACAACAGAAGAGGAGAAAATTTCAGCGCAGTAAACAGCAGGACTTTTAATGCAGGTGTAATGGGAAGCACCGTGCAAATGAATCCAACAAATGTTGGCGGCACAAACTATTACGGATACGCAAGTCCAAGTTTTAGAAATGTAAATGGTGATTCATGTCTTGTAATCTGGAGTGGCCCTGCCGGTAATGGAAGCTATGTGACAGGCGGCTGCTCGGGAACTGTTTTCACAGGTACGGGTAATTCAAATTCAGCTGCAGATAATTTTCATCTGTCACAAAATTATCCTAACCCGTTTAACCCTTCTACAATAATAAATTATTCATTGCCGGTCCAAAGCAATGTATCAATAAAAATATTTGATGTACTTGGAAAAGAAATAAACAGTTTGATAAATGAAGTGCAGACAGCAGGAATTCATTCTGTTGAGTTCAATTGTATCAATCTGCCGAGCGGTGTTTATTATTACAGAATTGAAGCAGGAGATTTTGCAGATACAAAGAAAATGCTGCTGGTTAAGTAAGCCGGTTAAATTTCTCAGCCGCTGCTGCTTATCTCCCGCAGCAGCGGCAAATTAAAATATAATAAATTTAATAATATCCCCATGAAGAAAATTATATATAACTCCGCTTCCATTCTGGTATTATTGTTCCTCATATTTTTTTTAACCAATGCTACAATATTTAAAAAAATTGATATAGACAGTGATGAGGGATATGAAAAAAATGATATTGAAAATAATCAGAAGAAAACTGAACATGAAGCCGAGGGCGAAGGTGAAGAAAAAGAAAACCCTGCCTATGTGAAACTTTCCGTTCAGGAAACAGCAGACTTATGGGAAAAATATGAAAGCACCTTAAAAAATTCACAGGTTGATAACGCCTCTGACCCATGGATTTCTATGGGTCCGAAAGGCGCATTCAACAGGCTGACTCAGGTGCCGGGATCAAAATTCAGCGGTAAGATATTAGACATTGAAATTACCAATCAGGGATACTTCAGGATTGGAAGCGCTAATGGAGGATTATGGGAGCAGCTTTTCATAGGAGAACCTGTGTGCTTAACAGATAATATCACCTCTCAAAAGATAGGTGCGTTTGCTTCGAATTTTCTTAACCCGGATGAAATTTACGTCGGTACAGGAGAAATTGGAGGAGGAAGAGACGGTACAGGAATATTTAAAACGACAAACAAAGGTGTAAACTGGGTAAACATTTTACCTGCAAATAATTCTTTATATTTAGCTGCCGTATCAAAAGTCCTTTATAATCCTCTTTACCCGGAAATAGTTCATATATCGGGAGCAGGACAGCTTAATAATTACCTGAGGACTACTAACGGAGGAACAAACTGGCGGGCTATTAATATTGGAGGCATGACTACAATTTCTGATTTAGTAATAAATCCTCTTGACCCCACTATTCTTTACGCTGCTGTGTGGGGCAGTAATGCCGCTACGAATATATTCAAAACCACAAACTCGGGCAGTACCTGGAATGCAATGGCATCTACTTCAGGGCTGCCAACAGCTAATTTTGGAAATACTACTCTTGCAATTTGTAATGACCAGCCAAATATTTTGTATGCTTTAATTGCAAACAGCACCAACAATAATTTGCTGGGTGTTTATAAAACAATTAACGGTGGAACAAACTGGAACAGATTAAACACTCCGACGGAATTTGATATTTTAAACGGACAAGGCTTTCATGCAAATTCAATTACGGTAAGTCCGCGGGACCCGAATAAAGTTTTAGCGGGTGGTGTTTATTTAATCCGTTCAAGTGACGGCGGAACAAACTGGACTGCAATAACAAGTCCGTCAATTCAGCCCGGCACTGTAAATCCCAATGTACATGCAGATATACAATCATTTGAATGGAACGAAAACGGAACTACTTTATACCTGGCAAATGACGGAGGGCTTGCGGTTTCATCCGATGCCGGAGTGACGTATAACACAAATATAAATTCATTCCCGATAACGGAGACAGTATATTTTGATTATAGCGAAGGCAACAATAATTATCTGGCTTCAGGAGTGGAACATAACGGAACAGTAGTGACAAGCAACGGAGGAGCTACATGGAATCACACACAATATGGTGACGGTTCCGGAGCGGCAATACATCCTACAGATCAAAACTTATATTACTCGACAGTCGGAGTAGTGCCAAATAATCCCGTTCCGTTCTACCCAAGCTTCAGTACTAACTCGGGATTAACATGGACCGGTGTTACAAACAATATTACAGGAGGATGCGGGCAATGGTACAATCAGATTAAAAGTTCTCGTACTCCGAATAATTTCCAGATATTTGTTCCTATATGCAAAGGTATGTGGAGGTCTACCAATAACGGAGCAAACTGGCTGAATTTAAATATGCCGATGACTGCAACGGGATATTTAGACTATGGTTTTGATGTCATGCCGTTAACAAACCAGTTATTTGTTCCTACAACGGATTCTACTACATCTAATACTGGTAAATTATATACAGGAATTAGCCAGGCATGGTTTGATATATCTCCTAATATTGGCAATAAAGTAATTCAAAAAGTTAAAGCAGCATTCCTGCTTCTGGCAATTGTAAGAGGCAGTATTGATTCTACAAATAAAATATACAAGATGTCTGCAGACAGAGTTTTAAATCCCGAGTGGACAAAGGTACCTTCAAACGGAATATCACAATATCCGCTGACAGATATTCAGCTTGATTACTCTGATACTAACAGGATGATAGTGGGAACTCAGGGATGGGGATGCTTTATTACAACTAACGGAGGACAAAACTGGTACCCATGGAACGAAGGTCTTCCGAAAGGAATGATTATACAGGAAATGAAATTGATAGACTCAGCACAGGGAGAAGATTACGTCTTAATCTCTACTTACGGCAGAGGAATTTTTAAAAGAAAACTTAATGCAAAAGTAATTTCTGTTTCAGACCCGGTTGAAATACTCAAACAGTATGAGCTAAATCAAAACTATCCGAATCCTTTTAATCCGGTTACAACAATTAAATTTAATATTCCAAAAAAGGAGTATGTAAAACTTAGTGTATATGATATTAACGGAAGAGAAGTTTCAACACTTGTAGACAGGGTAACTCACAGCGGAATTTATACTGCAAGCTTTAACGGTGCCGATTTTCCAAGTGGAGTTTATTTTTACAAACTCACAACTCCATCATTTACCCAAACTAAAAAAATGATATTAGTAAAATAGTTTGATTAGAAACTAAACCTGGCAGGATTAAAAACCTGTCAGGTTTAATTACCTTCTTTCATCTTCCCTCCGTCCTCATAATTCTTTTTCACATTAATAACACACTCTGCTTTTCAAAATTCCCGCTTTCAAAATCAATGTTTTATTTGATTTTCAAAGACCGTATATATTTTGAAATAAAATAAGTATTTTTAAAGAATGGCTGAAGAAAAAAGAATAATAAAAATATCGGAACCTGTACTTGGTGAAGAAGAGTGGCTGGCTGTTAAAGAACCTTTGAATTCCGGTTGGCTGACACAAGGTCCAAAGGTAAGGGAGTTTGAAGAAAATTTTGCAGCACGTCATCAGGTCAAACATGCAGTTGCAGTCACAAGCGCAACAACAGCGCTGCACATTGCTGTTGCGGCTTTAGATATAAAGCCCGGCGATGAAGTAATTGTTCCGGCGTTTACCTGGGTAGCCACCTCTAATGCTGTACTTTATCAGGGCGCAAAAGTAGTTTTTGCTGATATTGATACAAGTACCTTCAATATTAATACCGACGATCTAAAAAAGAAAATAACAAATAAAACTAAAGCTATAATACCTGTGCATCTGTTCGGACTGTGTTCTGAAATGGATAAAATTCTGGAAATTGCAGGTGATATACCAATAATTGAAGATGCCGCCTGCGCATCCGGAGCTTCGTATAAAGGTAAATCCGCGGGAAGTATGGGAAATTTAGGATGTTTCTCATTTCACCCGAGAAAATCTGTAACAACAGGTGAAGGCGGTATGGTTACAACAAATAATGATTCACTTGCCGATAAACTACGAAAATTAAGAAATCATGGAGCTTCAAGCTCAGAAGAAGAAAGATACAATGGACCAAAGCCTTATCTTATGCCTGATTTTAATCTTTTAGGATTTAACTACAGAATGACCGATATACAGGCTGCGATTGGTATAGTTCAGTTAAAAAAACTGGATAAATTTATAGATGAAAGGGCAAGGTGGGCTGAATTTTATATTGAAAAGCTTTCTGCTATAGATTGGATAAGTACTCCTTCATTTTCAAACGATTATAAACACGGCTGGCAGTCTTTTGTTATAATGGTAGATGAGAACAAATCTCCCGTTACCAGAAACAAAATAATGGAATATTTGCAAGATAATGGAATTTCCACCAGACCCGGTACACATGCAGTACATATGCTGAACTATTATTCAAAACTATACGGGATTAAACCTGAAGATTACCCTAATGCAAAAAAAGCAAACGATTGCTCAATTGCACTGCCACTTCACAACAAAATGACTGAATTGGATTACGAATACACTATCCACCATTTAAACAAGGTTAACAATTCACGATTTTAAAATCTAATTTACAAACCATTACTTTCAAATAACTTATTTCAATTAAATTGCAGCAGTTTTTGGTACTGCTGCAATTTCGAAATATCTTATTATAATTTAATTAAAAAATATTGAAATTCATTGAAAAATCAAATTTTTTGGCTTTTTTTAGCCCTTCTACTATATTGAAATTGAGGCTATTTCTATGTATATTTAATATTCCTTTTTATCGCAATTTTTTATATCTGTGATAGAACTGGCGGAGCTATAGGTTTTGCTCTACGGTATTGTAAAAACAATAAAATAGTGTCGTAAATAATTGCAATTTTACATTGCGATATAAAAATATTTTATGCCAATAAAAATTTTAAGATTTTCAATAGTATTTGTAATAGTTTTCTTTACTTTTTCTAATGCATCCTTTTCCCAGGATACAACTTTAGTGATAGGAAACAAAGTTTTAAAGCAAAAAATTAATTACTATGATTTCTCAGACCCTACTAAGATAAATTTCGAAGTCACAGTCTGGGGTAGTTTTAAATCACCCGGTAAATACATTGTACCCGAGGGTTCAACTTTGATAGATTTAATAACTTTTGCAGGTCTGCCGCTTTACAGTGAATTGCTTGAAGATGTAACCCTTTTGAAAGCAAAAAATATTTCATCAAAATATGAATCTGCTAAGGTTTTGAAATATAATTTTAAGAAATTTTTTGATAAAAATACATCTAATTTTAATATTGATAATCCTTTATTAGGTCCGGGAGATATAATAGTAATCCCTCTGGAAGTTGAAAAAAGTTTCTGGGATTACTTTAAAGATGGATTAATAATAATCGGACCGATAGCTTCAATACTTTCGGTTATTATTGCATTAAATAATAACAAGTAACAATTAAAATATTAAATGGATAATTCTAATAATAATACAAACGAGAAAATAAATTCCACCTTAGACAGCGAAAATTCTGAAGAGGTAAGGAGGTATTTATTCATTCTTTTACAGAATAAGTATCTGATTATTTCTCTTATTGTAGTGGGTTTTTTAACAACTTTTCTTTATTCTAAAAACTTAAGAGACATATATGAATCTAAAGTCACGATTAAAATAGAAAAGCCGCAAGGAAACGTTTTAGATGAATTCAGAATGCAGGAATTCGGTCAGGAGAAAACATACATTTCTAATCAGATTGCTTTAATTAAAAGCTATATTGTTAGAAACATGGCTGCTCAGAGCCTGCTTGATACCCTAAGAAAAGAAAAAGTTTACAAATCTTTCAGCCATCTTGTAAGATATAAAGAAAAAGATACAATTGTAATCAATGAACTGGCACTTCGTGAACTTCTCTCAAAAATTGTAGATGTTACAAACCCAAAAGGTGTAGATAATCTTGAAATATCTGTAAAAGGGAGCTATTTCAAAGAAAATCAGTTAATAGCTTATACCATGGCAAACTCATATATACAGTACAATCTGGATATGAGCAGAGCACAGTTAACATCAATAAGAAAACTTTTAGAAGAAGAGAAAAAGAAAAAATTTGACGAACTATCCTTAGCTGAAGGCAATCTTGAAGATTACGAAAAACGTACCGGTATTGTAAGCATGGAGCAAAATGTAACTAATCTTATCTCAAATTCTTCCGAGCTTCAGGCATTAAAGAATTCAACCGATATAGAAATTAAAGTTGCCGAGACAAAAGCAAACCAGCTTACTGCAGAATACTCTAAAATTGACCCTGCTTTGAATAATTATATTACAGCAAAGATAAATGAACCATTGCTGGATAAAATTCAGGCGGAACTTGCTGACATAGAAATTAAAAAACAGATTGCTATCTCCGATGTAAAAAATGCAACAGTCAGAGCACAGATTGAAAAAGATGCTGATAATAAAAAAGCTGCTTTACAGAATGAATACGACAGACAGATTGAAATATTAAGAAAAAGTGTTGACGCTGTTACGCCTCAGAACAGAGCCGATTTATCTAATGACTTGCTGAAATCACAAATCGATTTACGTGCTTTAAGAACTAAACAAAACGCAATACAGTCTATTATCAGAAGATATGATGCTAAATTTAATGAATTACCATCCAATGTTATAGAATACGCAAAGCTTGAAAGAAATAAAACAGCTGCGGAAAAACTATACACAACTTTAGAAGGAAAATATCAGGAAGCGCTTATAAATGAACGTTCACGATTAGGTAATGCATCTATAATTGACCCGGGTACAGATAATTACGGACCTATCGGACCGAACAGAATACGATTAATACTTATCGGTACATCTGTCGGGCTCGCATTAGGTTTATTATTCACATTTGCGTTAGATAAATTTGATAAGACCATTAAAACTCCTGAAGAGTTAGAAAACAAAGGTGTCAGTGTTCTTTGCTGGATTCCTTCAATTGAAGAACTTGACATTTCAAATTCGCCTCACCGGGAATTCCTCATGGGTGAAAAGAGCAAATCAAATATTTCCGAATCCTTCAAAGCGCTCAGAACAAGATTGCAGTTTTCAAAACTTGAAGAAAAACCGCTTAAGTCTATTCTGATAACTTCATCGATACCTTCTGAAGGTAAAACGACTGTGTCTGTTAATCTTGCGGGAAGTTTTGCTCTTGCAAATAAGAAGACACTTATACTTGACTGTGACTTAAGAAAACCTAGAACACATACAATATTCGATTTAGAAAGATACCCGGGATTGAGTGATTATCTTTTTTCTAACTGTACACTGGAAGAAATTACAAGACCGCTTGATATACCGAATTTATTTATGATTACGGCAGGTACCATTCCTCCGAATCCGTCTGAAATTCTTGGTTCCACACAAATGAAGAAATTCATGGCTAAGCTTGAAGAAATTTATGATGTAATAATAGTTGACTCACCGCCTTTTATCAGCGTTACAGATGCAGAAATACTTTACAATATTACAGATGGAACAATTCTTGTTGCCCAATCTAATAAAACAATCAAAAGAGCGTTCTACAGCGCCTATCAAAGATTAACTTCTGTTAACAAACATAACTTATTAGGTGTAGTACTAAATAATTTCAAGTATAAAGCATCCTACGGATACTATTACGAATATTATTATTACTACTCACAAAGCCAAAAGAGTGTGACTTCAAAGAAAAAGGGAGATAAGGTATAAGCCTTATCTCTTCTTTTTCCACTATTCATTAGTAATACATCAAACTTATCTCACGTATTTTCTTAGTTTGAACAAACTATCAGAAAAAATTTCAATTAAATTTACACCTAAATGTTCTCAAAAAAAGCATTATTAATTACCGGTGGCACCGGTTCATTCGGCAAGGCTTTTGTAAAAACTATATTAGAAAAATGGCCTGATATACAAAGACTCGTAATTTTTTCCCGCGATGAGCAGAAACAATTTGTAATGGCTCAGGATTATCCTGAAGACAAATATCCTATGATAAGATTTTTTATAGGTGATGTAAGGGATTACAGCAGATTGAAACGGGCTCTTGAAGGCATAGATTACGTTGTGCATGCTGCTGCAATGAAGCACGTTCCTATTGCAGAATACAATCCGGATGAATGCATTAAGACTAATATCATAGGGGCAGAAAATCTTATTAATGCATGTTTACAAGCTAATGTACAGAAAGTTGTTGCGCTCTCAACAGATAAGGCAGCAGCTCCGATAAATTTATACGGAGCAACCAAACTTGTTTCTGATAAACTTTTCATAGCAGCAAATAATATAAAAGGATGGAAGCCGATTACATTTTCAGTAGTAAGATACGGTAACGTAATGGGTTCAAACGGTTCTGTTATTCCTTTCTTCCTTAAAAAACAAAAAGACAAAGTACTTCCTATAACAGATCCCAACATGACAAGATTTAATATAAGTCTTGCTGAAGGTGTTGATATGGTGCTTCATGCATTTGAAACCGCATGGGGCGGAGAAATTTTTGTTCCGAAAATACCATCGTACAGAATAACGGACGTAGCCACAGCTATAGGTCCTGATTGCGAACAGAAAATTGTAGGAATAAGACCCGGAGAAAAGATTCATGAAGAAATGATTACTACATCAGATTCATTTTATACTTACGATTTAGGAAAGTATTATACTATAATTCCATCTACACCAAGATGGAATGTGGATGATTTTATAGCGAAATTCAGCGCAAAGAAAGTAGAACCTGAATTTAAATACAACTCAGGTGAGAACGACGATTGGCTGACGGTAGAACAAATAAGAAGTTTAATAAAAAAACATGTTGAATCAGAATTTGAAAATTAATAATGAGTGAACTTAAAGATAAAAAGATAATTAACTCCGGCCCGATTCCTTACGGAAGACAAAACATAACTGCTGACGATATTAATGCCGTGACAGATGTATTAAAATCAGATTATCTGACACAAGGTCCGAAGATAGCTGAGTTTGAAAATAACTTTGCAGAATATATCGGAGCTAAGTATGCTGTAGCGGTGGCTAACGGAACAGCTGCATTGCATTTGTGCGCATTAGCTCTTAATGTAAAACCCGGAGACAAAGTAATTACCACACCTATAACATTTGCTGCTTCTGCAAACTGTGTAAGATATTGCGGCGGTGAAATTATTTTTGCAGATATAGACCCGGAGACATATTTAATAAATGAAAACTCTGTAAGAAAAATTTTAGAAAGCGAACCAAAAGGTTCAGTTAAAGGAATTATTCCCGTTGATTTTGCCGGAAGACCCGTTAACCTTGAAAAAATTAAGAGAATTGCCGAAGAGTATAATCTTTGGATAATAGAAGATGCTTGTCATGCCCCGGGAGGATATTTTACCGATAGCGCCGATACAAAACAATTTTGTGGTAACGGTAATTTTGCTGATCTTGCAATTTTTTCATTCCACCCTGTAAAACATATAGCTTGCGGTGAAGGCGGAATGATAACAACTAACAATAAAGAGCTTTACGATAACCTTTTAATGTTAAGATCTCACGGCATTACAAGAGATGTTGATTTATTTGAAAACTCAGTGAACGAAGCATCAGGTTTTTTTAATAATGAAGAGAATACAAATGATTACCCGGGTTGGTACATGGAAATGCAGCAGCTGGGGTACAATTACCGCCTTACAGATTTTCAGGCAGCGCTTGGTACTTCACAGTTGAAGAGAGCAGATGAAGGTCTTGCAAGAAGAAGAGAAATTGCAGCGCAGTACTTTGAAGCATTTAAAAACACCGGCTGCATTAAAGGCCAGTCAGGTGTTGTTGAAGGACATGGTTATCATTTATATATAATAGAAGCAGAAGACAGATTAGGTCTGTATAATTATCTGCGTGAGAATGATATTTTTGCACAGGTACATTACGTTCCGACTCACTTAATGCCTTATTATAAAAAATTCGGATGGAAGCAAGGTGATATGCCTTTTGCTGAAAGCTACTATCAGAATTGCCTGAGTCTTCCTATGTATCCCACACTGACAAACGAGCAGCAAAACTTTGTAATACAGACAGTATTTGATTTCTATAAAAAATGACCCCTGCATTAAAAACTTCCAAACTTGCTTTAGGCACAGTACAATTTGGATTTAAATATGGTATAAGTAATACTTACGGTCAGACTTCTCTCAAAGAAATAGGTGAAATTCTTAAACTAGCTTTTGATAACGGGATAAGAACTATTGATACAGCAAGACATTATGGAACAAGCGAAGAGAATCTCGGTAATTTTAAATTAGACGATTATAATATAGTATCAAAATATTTTGATACTAATGATGAAAAGACACTGAGACAATCTCTGGATGAATCTCTCAAAAGTTTAAAGCAAAAAAGTTTATACGGATATATTGCTCACAGTACTTCCACATTGTTTGAGCATCCTGAACTCTGGGACATTTTAAATCAGTTAAAAGCAGAAGGTCTGGTTCAAAAAATTGGAGCTTCTATGTATGCTCCTCAAGAGCTTAAAATGCTTTTAGATAAAAAAATGGTTCCGGATCTGATACAAATTCCTTTCAATATTATAGATAACAGGTTCGAACCTTACTTCCCTATCTTAAAAAGTTACGGAACGGAAATACATACACGTTCTGCTTTTTTACAGGGAATTTTTTTTATGGATTACAACAAACTTAATTCATACTTTAGCGAGCTTGTTCCATTCCTTAAAGAACTAAACTCAAATTTTCCTGATTCAAATTCTAAAGCAGGCTTTCTTTTAAATCATTGCGTTAGCAATAACAATATTGATAAGGTTGTAATCGGGGTAAATAATGCAGAGCAACTATCCCAAAATATAAATTCACTGCAGCAGGAAATTCCCTCCGTGAATTTCAGTACCGATTTGAGAATTTCAGAAAAAATATTATTGCCATCTAACTGGCCGCAAAATTAAAAATGAATTATCCACCCACTATAGATTTAACGAATAAAGTAATAATTGTTTCCGGAGGATATGGACATCTCGGCAAATCAATAGTAAAAGGTCTGCTCCTTCACAATGCTATAGTAATTGTAGCGGGCAGAAGCAAAGAAAAATACGATGATATCTTAAAAGAGCTTGATGAAAAACATTTAGTAAATGTTTCCTTTCAGGAATTTGATATATCTGACAGCAAATCAATTCAAAAAGGATTTGAAACAGTTTTTAATAAACACGGAAGGATAAATGTACTTGTTAATAATGCTTGCTACCTTGAAGGTCAAAATCCTGAAACAATGACGGATGAAGAATGGCAGTCTGGGGTTACAGGAACATTATCAAGCGCCTTTTGGTGCACAAGAGATATAATTCCATATTTAAGGAAAAGCAGTCCTGCATCAATCATTAATGTTTCATCAATGTATGGAGTTATTGCTCCTGATTTTCAAGTGTACGACGAATCCCCTGCTTATTTAAATCCTCCGCATTACGGAGCGGCGAAGGCAGGCTTATTACAATTAACAAGATATTATGCCAGTTATCTCGGAAAAGAAAACATAAGGGTTAACTCAGTTACTCCGGGACCATTTCCATCTAAAGAAGTTCAAAAGGATAAAGTTTTTGTTGATAAACTTGCAAACAAGACACACCTAAAAAGAATTGGAGAGCCCGAAGACATTGCAGGGGCATTTGTTTTCCTTGCATCTGACGCAGCAGCTTTTATAACCGGACAAAATATAGTCGTCGATGGCGGCTGGACAGCAATTTAAAAAAATTTTCACTACATGATTTATAATATACTAGAAGTCGCAAATTCCCATGGTGGAAATTTTGATTATCTACTTTCACTGATAGAAGAATTCAGTGAATACAAAGGCTACGGCATGAAGTTTCAACCGCTGCATCCTGATATGCTTTCAACTGAAGACTATGAGGGATATCCTATTTACAAAGAATTGATGTTTACTCCCGAACAATGGGAAAAGATTTTATCAAAAGCTAATGAAACAAAAGAAATCTGGCTGGACTTATTTGATCTGTACGGAGTTGAAGTATTTGTAAAAAACAGAGATGTTGTGAAGGGAATAAAATTTCAATCTTCAGTTTTATACAATGACGTTTTATTGAATGAGTTATCAAAACATAAACTCAAAAATATAAATCTTGTAATCAATGTAAGCGGATATGAAATAGAGCAGATACAGGAAAGAATTAATTCTCTCAATGAAAGATTAGAACCCAAAGAAATTTTGCTTGAAGTCGGATTCCAGGCTTATCCTACTTCCCTTTTAGATTCGGGATTTGTAAAAATTCAGACATTAAAAAATATTTTCCCCAACAGAATTGTATTTGCCGACCATGCTGCGGGAGAAAGCGAAGATTCTATCTGGCTTCCTGTTGTAGCTGCTTTAAACGGCGCTGATGTAATTGAAAAACATATTAAGCACAGCAGTCTAGAAACAAAGTACGACCATTTCTCAGCAATAGATATCGACAGGTATAGAAAATTTACAGCCAATCTTGAAAATTATTTAGATTTAAAAAACCGTCCTTTCATTAACGAAAAGGAAAAAGAGTATTTAAGAAATTCAATACAGGTACCGATTTGTAAATCCGGTCTGGAAGCAGGTCAATTGATTAACACTTCAACTGATTTGGATTTCAAACGTTCCGGAAAACCCGGATTGAATGCTTTGCAAATTAAAGAGCTTGTTGAATCTTTTCATATCCTTGCAGTTCCTAAAAAAGCAGGTGATACTTTTTTAAAAGAAGATTTTAAAAAAGCAACGATAGCAATTATAATAGCATGCAGATTAAAATCTGCAAGGCTGCCTAAAAAGGCATTACAAAAAATCGGCAATCTTCCTTCTGTGCAAAAATGTATAAAAAGCTGTCTTAATATTTCATCAATTAATCATGTAATACTTGCAACATCAACATTAGAAGAAGATGCCGAATTAAAAGACCATACTTACAGATCTGATGTAATATTTCACAAGGGAGACCCTGATGATGTAATACAAAGATATCTTGATATAGCTGATAAATTGCACATTGATGTTATTATAAGAGTCACAGCTGACAGCCCGTTTACATCTCAGGAATTTGCAGATTATCTTTTACATGAGCATTTTAATTCGGGTGCAGATTACACTGCGGCTGTAAAATCTGCTTTAGGTGCAGATGTGGAAGTGATAAATACTCAGGCACTTCATAAAGTTAAAAATCATTTCAAGAGAGCGGACTATTCAGAATACATGACATGGTATTTCCAAAACAATCCTGAGCATTTCAAACTCCACATTACTAATTTACCTGAGGAGTGGGTAAGAGATTACAGACTTACTTTAGATTACCCCGAAGATCTTGAATTATTTAATAAGATAGATGCTGAACTTAGTAAAGAAGATCCTGAGTACGGCACAAAAGAAGTGATTGCTTTACTTGATAGGACAGATCTTTCAAAAATAAATCAGCACATTACTCAAAGATACGTTGTTGATAAAGAATTGATTGATACGCTTAATGAAGTTACGAAGATTAAGTAATGAAAATTGCATTCATTACAGACGGCAACAACACGCTTGGAATGGGACACGTTTATCAGGCAATTACATTGGTAAGCTTCCTGAAAGAAGCTGAGAGTTCACTGCAAATATTTTTTCTGACTAAGAGTGATACACATGTAATTGATTTATTAAAAAAATCCGGATGCGGAGTTACTTATTGCAAAGATGATGAAGCAATTTTTGAAATCTTAAAAAAAGAATCTCCGGATAGAGTTATCTTCGATAAGCTGGATGTTGCTCCTTCTCTTGCTCAAAAGATAAAAGAAGAATTAAAGGTTAAGCTCGTCATTTTAACAAATCTGACCGATGCTAATAAATATGCCGATGTAACAGTAATGGCCGGCATGGGAAGTAACTTTCAGAATATATATTCTAAAGATAAAACCACTGGACAGGTACAATTCTGGGGACCAAAATACTGGCTCCTAAGATCTGAATTTTACGAATACACTAAGACAACAAACAGAGAACAACCTGTCAAAAATATTATGCTAATTTTCGGCGGTGCCGATCAGGCTAATTTATCTACTCATGTTACAGATGCCCTGTTTAAGTCCGGTGAAGTTTATAATATTACAATAGTGCTTGGTTCAGCATTTGAAAATTATGATGAGTTGAATAATGTTCTGGAAAACAATAAGCAATCAGAAACAAAGGTAAATATTCTCAAAGGATTAACTGAAGTAGCTAAAACAATGAGTGTTCAGGACGTGATATTTGCATCTCCGGGACTCTCTTTTTTTGAAGCACTATTAGTCGGAGTTCCCGTATTGTGCTTTCACCAAAATGAGTTTCAATATAACGCATGGAAGGGTCACATACCTACTCTCGATAAAAATGAGTTGGAAAAACTTCCTTCCATTATGAAAAATAAATCTTTCATTTATCCTCAGGATGAATTAATTACATCTATGGAAGTCGGTAAAGGAAAGAATGAAATAGTTACAGAAATTTTAAACTGAGATTAAATTTTATAAAATGAATAAGAAGATATTAGTTTTTGGAGCAGCAGGTTTTATGGGTACATATCTGATAGATGAACTCTCTAAGCAAAATTATGATATTACCGCTACCGATATAAACGAAGCGGGAGAAAAGTATTACAAAGGAAAAAATATTCCTTATATCTATGTAGATATCACAAAGCAGGAAGAATTTGAAAAGCTGCCAAAAGAAAAATTTGACGCTGTGCTTCACCTTGCTGCATTTCAGCCTGCAAATGTAAGCGCTAAGAATTACGATCCTAAGACATACATAAATGTTAATGTGATAGGTACACTAAATATTCTTGATTACTGTAAAAAGAATGATACAGGAAAAATTATTTACGCAAGCTCACACAGAAACACACAGGGACTTTGGGTAGATAATAAAGCAATTAAAGAAGAAGACGGAAGAAGTATAAAATACACCGGTGAGTATGCTATGTTCAGTATATCAGAAACAGCTGCGCAGGATTGTGTCCTTCATTATGCAGCGCAATACGGATTAAGCAGTATAATTTTCAGATTGCCGCCTGTTTATGGCTTTGGTCCACATACTGAAATTTTCAAAGACGGAAAACCAATTAAGACAGGTTTTCAGATATTCATAGATAACTCAATAGCATGCAAGCCGCTTGAGCTATGGGGCGATGCTAATAAGGGAAGAGATATAGTTTATATAAAAGATGTAATTGATGCGTTTGTAAAAGCAATTAACAGCAGTACTGCAAAAGGATTATATAATATTACCTCCGGAAGATATTTGACTTTGCGTGAAGAAGCAGAAACAATTGCTAAAGTTTTTTGGGGAGATGACAGTGAACCAATAATAATTGAGCGTCCTGAAAAAAACAATGGGATGGATGCATTTGTATATGATATAACTAAAGCAAAAGAAGAGCTGGGCTGGAGCCCGCAGTATTCATTTGAAGATATGCTTCATGATTATATAAAAGAAGGTAAAGATAATAAATTTGGATACCTTGTTGAAAAGAGAAAGACAATGTTAAAAGAAGGATAAAAAACAAATCTATTTTTTAAATAAATTAAACCGGAGAATCTATTATGTCTGAATTAAAATTAGAAGGTCTTGAGTTAATGGGTGAAAACGTTAAATCAAAATTAAAATCATGCGGCGAGGGCGTTGTTATTTATCCTATGGCAAAAATTGCATTTCCACATGTAGTTGAATTAGGTGCTCACACAAAAGTCCGTGACTTTGCATTTATTTTTGCAGGTGAAGGATTGATAGTCGGTGAATACACAGATATACAACCTCACACAGTAGTATGGGGCGGCGGATTAACAATAATCGGAAGCAGAGTTTCAACAGGACCCGGTACAGTATTTTTATCAGCAACTTATTCCCATGAAAAAGGAATGAAGATGGTTGACGGTATGGGTGAGAACTCAAAAGTTAAAGGCGGCAGACTTGAAATAGGCGATGATGTTTACATAGGTGCTAACTGTACAATCATGCCTGTGAAAATAGGTGAAGGCTGCGTAATCGGAGCAGGAAGCTTTGTCGGCAAAGACTGCGAACCTTGGGGAATTTATGTAGGAAGTCCTGCGAAAAGAATCGGTACAAGAGAAAAATAATATTTAAATTTACAGAATAAGAAAAGATGAAGTGCGCAATAATGCAGCCAACATATTTACCATGGCTGGGATATTTTGATTTAATAAGAAATGTTGATAAGTTCGTTATCTATGACCACGTTCAGTTTGAAAAACAATCGTGGCAGCAGCGTAACAGAATAAGGAATAAAGAAGGCGAGCTTATGCTTACAATGGCGGTAAAGCATGAAAAGGGATTGGAAAGAAGAGTGAAAGATGTAAAGATTGATTATTCCAGAAGTATTCCGGCAAAACACTTAAATTCTATAAAGCACTCTTATGCACGTTCAAAGAATTTTTCAGATATATTTCCTGAGTTAGAAAATATTTACCAAAAAAATACTGAGTTCCTATTGGATTTAAATATTGAGTTAATAAATCTTGGGATGAAGTATCTCTCCATTTCCAAAGATTTTATATTCTCAAGCGAAATGGATGTTCAGGGACAAAAAGTTGAAGGAATAATTGATGTCTGTAAAAAACTTGGAGCTGATAAATATCTTTCGCCCGTTGGTTCAAAATTATATATCGATGAGAATAATATTTTTCCTGAACATAATATTGAACTTTCGTATCAGGATTTTACGCATCCTGTTTACAATCAGGTCAATTTCAAAGATTTCATTAGTCATCTTTCTTTTATAGATTATTTATTTAATGTCGATTTAGATGAAGTAAAAAAATTTGGAAATTTAAAACCGGAAAATCACCATGTTTAAAGATGAAATAAAAATAGAAAATATTACTATAGGTAAAAATCATAAGCCTTTCATAGTTGCTGAAATGTCGGGTAACCATAATCAATCTCTTGATAGAGCATTTGCAATAGTTGATGCTGCAGCAGAGTGCGGCGCACATGCAGTTAAATTGCAGACATATACTGCCGATACAATTACTATGAAGGGTGCTCATACTATTATGGAGGAAGGTTCATTATGGCATGGAAAAGAATTGCATGAGTTATATAAAGAAGCATACACACCTTGGGAATGGCATGGACCTATTATAAAGAGAGCAAATGAAAAAGGACTGATTTGCTTCAGCTCCCCTTTTGATGAGACAGCTGTTGATTTACTTGAATCACTCAACACACCGTTATATAAAATAGCATCATTTGAAAATACCCATCACCCTTTGCTTAAAAAAGTAGCGCAAACAGGCAAGCCTGTTATAATGTCTACAGGAGTTTCCACTCCTGCAGATATTTACGAAAGCATTCAGGTGTTACGAAATAACGGATGCAAAGAATTAATATTGTTAAAATGCACAAGTACATATCCTGCCACTCCAGAAAATACAAATCTGAAAACTATACCTCATATGAAGGATTTGTATTCTTGTCCCATCGGCTTATCTGATCACACCATGGGTATAGGAGTTTCTATTGCAGCAGTCTCTTTAGGAGCAGTAATGATAGAAAAACATTTTACATTAAGCAGAGCAGAAGGCGGAGTTGATTCGGCATTTTCTATGGAGCCTCATGAAATGAAAAGTTTAGTTATAGAGACTGAAAGAGCATGGCAGGCATTAGGTGAAATAAAGTACGGGATACAAAAAGTCGAGAAAGAGAATGTAATGTACAAACGTTCAATTTACGTTTCGAAAGATATCAACGAAGGCGATGTATTTTCCGAAGAAAATCTGAGAGTAATTCGCCCCGGTTATGGTTTATTGCCGAAATTTTTTGCAGATGTCTTAGGCAAAAAATCTTCTAATGCTATAAAAGCAGGTACTCCATTAAAATGGGAACATCTTTTTAAACCTTAACAATTTACTTCCATCATTGTTAGTATTATTGTTTAATTTTATTGTTAAACAATAACGGTTTTAAGGAGTCAGAAGTTTTCTAATATTTTAATCATCCTCACAAATTTTATTTCTACGGGGGAAATAAAAGGGAGTAATTCCCTTTTCGTTTATATTATAGATTATGCGAGTTTTATTTTTAACGGATTCGTTATCATTACCCAGAAAATATAAGACCGGTGTTGCAAAATGGGAAGATACCTATGTGAACTTACTTAAAAAAGCACGCCCCGATATTGAATTTATTCACGTAGGTTTAGGCGGCGGCACCATTACTCAAATATTTCTTCTTTTAAATTATTATAAGTTAACAAATCCAGATCTGGTAATATTGCACTCAGGTATTGTAGACTGTGCACCGAGAGCTTTAAGTCAGTTAGAACTTCAGCTTGTAATTAAATTAAGAATATTCCGATTGGTAAATCCGTTCACAAATTTTTTCAGAAAGCATAGAAATATTTCTTACACAAATCCTAAAGAGTTTGAAGAGACAGTTGTAAAAATTAAAAACGTATTTCCGGATGTTCCATTTGTTACTATCGGTATTCTTCCGGGATGTGATGAATATGAAAAAACAGTACCTGGTATAACAAAAAGAATTAATACATACAACGAGATATTAAGAAGAAATTCTACATATATTTCTAATGAAGATTTTCCAAGAGACGGTATTATTGAAGACCATCATCATTTGAATGAAAAAGGTCATAAAGTTATTTTTGACAAGATACTAAATCTACTTAGTTCGGATAAATATAAAGATTGAGTCTTGCACAGACGATTGCAAATAAATACTTAATGCTAAGAACATTATTTACTAAAAAGGCGAGTTCAGGAAAGACTGTTGCTTTCATGGGATTTTCCAGCATCTTCAACAGTGTTATGTTGATGGCTTCGGGTATTTTAGTAGCCCGCTGGATATTACCGGAAAGCCTTGGGTTATTCAATTCTTTCAATATAATTACTTCTTATATAATTCTCGTTCAGGCAGGCGTACCGAGCGGATTGAGCAGAGAACTTCCCTTTTTTATGGGAAGAAATGAAGTTAGTAAAGCTGAGGAAATGGCAGCTGTTTCAAACTACTGGGGATTGATGTTAGGAGGTATTTGTATGGTATTAGGAATTCTTGGTTGTATTTATTTTCTTTTTACAAAGAACTATGAATATGCCGCAGGCAGTTTAGTCATCGGAGTAACTTCATTTCAGGCTCTATATATTACCAAGTATATTAAAGTCCTCTACCGCTCCAATAATGATTTTAACAAACTTTCTGCCATTGAAATCATAGGTGCAGTTACAGCTTTTGCAAGTATAGTTTTTGTATGGAAATTTGGATTTTACGGATTATGTATGCGTGCCGGTTTATTATGTATTGTTGATTTTTATTTTGCGTTCAAATGGCGCCCTCTTAAAGTTGGACCCAGATGGAATAAGAAAAGTTTTATTGCTATTATGAAAGTTGGAATGCCGATTTATTGGGTGGCAAATGTTTATGGATTGATGCCGATCTTTCAGAGAACTGCAATACTTTCTTTAGGCGGGACAAAATCTCTGGGATTGTTTACTCTCTCCGTAGTTGTAGATAATGCCATGGGTGTTCTTAAAAATGCAATCAGCAGTAACAGCTTTCCTAAAATGGCTGCAGCCTGGGCTAAAGGAGCATCCTTTATGCAATTGCTGAAAATCCCATTGAAGATGATAATTTTTTCAATCTTAATCAGCGCAGGAATTGCTGCTGTGGGATGGCAAGTATTGCCATTTTTTGTTCAAAAATTTTTTCCGAATTACTTTGAAGGTGTTCCTGCTGCGCAATGGTCGTTAATAGCAGGATGTGTCGGGTACATTCTTGTTTTTTCGAATGTCTATATGATAATACAAAAAAATGTTGACAGGCTTTTTTCATTTGTTACAGGTATTGCAGCATGGCTCATTTCACTTTTTGTATTAGTAAAGCTTAACGGATACAGTTTATCGATTTTTCCGATTTCAATGATGGTAGCTTATATTTTTATTTTTCTTGTTGATGTTTTGAATTTTAAAAGATATTCCCGTACTGTTGCTCCTTTAAGTTTCGAAGCGACACCTGATATAACTGATGAATTGAACGATGTTAAATAGTTTATTGCGATTTTTTACAGGACGAGAAATAATCTTATATACCCGCCACAGGCAGACTTTACCTTTAATTAATAACGAAACTAAAAAAAAGTATTTTTTTGCACAATATACCTTGCTTTGGAAGCTTACCTTTCCTTTCGGAAGAAATTCAAGCTTAAGATACAGAGTGATGGCGATATTTCTTAATATTGTTTCCCCAAAATATATTTTAGATGTTAACTGGATTATGAAGTACCATACTCTATTTTACGTATGGTGTAAAAAATCCAGAAATTCAAAATATGTTGTAGTTCAGCACGGAATTTATGCAGCGGGTATTATTACAGAAATGTCGCACAGATTCACTAAGTGCGATGTTATGCTCTGCTGGAGTGATTATTTCAAAGAAGTTTTATCGGGATATAATCAGGGAAAGAAAACAAAATTTTATGTAATTGGTAACCCGGTTTACAATCAGTATGACAGAAATAGTTTTGAATATAAAAAAGATATTGGCAACAAAATTTTAATTGCTATATCCCCTATGGGAGGAGAGCGTCTTAGAAAACTTACAGAGTTTAAGAATAATCTGGAAAGCATGAATTTTACAGTAAACATTAAAGAGCATCCGCTTCAATCATCGATGGAAAAACCTCTTACAGGTTTTAATAAGATAACAGGTGATTTATATACTATACTAACCTCGGATGAATACGATATTGTAATGTGTGATACTTCTACAAGCCTTTTAGATGCAATATTTTTTAAAAAATATGTTATGTTTTTTTCACCGGAAAACACGACTATTCATTACACGGATAATATTTATTCTAAACATTTAAGAAATTTTGCTGACGAATATATATCAATTAACACGAAACAAGACTTACAAAGCAAATTAAACATTTCAGACCAGGAAAACCTGTTCAGTCAGTTAGTTTCTCCCGGTGTCAACAATTTAAATATGCTTAATTGAATATTTTATTTGTAAATACATCTGAATTTAGCCGTAATGCCGGAGGAGTTGGCACTGTTACTTATGCATTAACGAAGGAGTTTTTAAAAAAAGAGTGTAATGTATATTATATGTCCTTAAAAAAAGGTGATGAAAAGCTGACAGACTTTAACGGCATTCGTCACTTTTTTATTCCAGATGAGACCAATTTTATTGCACCGGAGAATACAAATTTTATAAAACAATTACTCAATAAGTACGATATAGATATTATAATTAATCAGGCCGGCTTTAATGTTCCTGCTTTGAAAGGGTTGAACGCTGCAAAAAATGAAAAAGTAAAAATAATTACAGTACACCATAATTGTATTTTATGTCTTTATAAGAATTACCGCCATATAATTACGAAAAGTTATGGCAGTCATAGATTTTTTAAACTTATTAATAATCCAATCGGATGGTTTTTACTAAACATTCAATTTAAGATTAAACATTCCGGATACTTTAAATTTATAATCAATAATTCCGATAAACTTGCTTTGCTTTCGGTAAATTTTATAGAAGAGCTTAAGTTTTTTGTAAAAAATTTACCTGAAGATAAAGTAGTAGCTATTTCCAATCCTGCGCCTTATGAAGCTGTACCGGGTATCGAAGATAAGAAAGAAAATATTTTATTATATATAGGAAGAATTGAATATCAGCAAAAAAGAACTGATTTATTACTTGAAATTTGGAAATTACTTTATAAAAAACATCCCGACTGGAAACTGGAAGTTATCGGTGAAGGACCGGCAAGAAATGATTTAGAGAAAAAAATCAAATCTGAAAACATAGAGAGAGTGACATTCCATGGTTTTCAGGACCCCAAAGCGCTGCTGGAAAAAGCAAAATTTTTTTGTATGACTTCTGCTTTTGAAGGCTACGGAATGGTTTTAGTTGAATCTCAGGCATACGGAGTTGTCCCCTTCGCTTTCGATTGTTTTACCGGATTAAATGAAATAATAAAAAATGGCTCTACAGGTAAAGTTATCAAACCATTTGATATAAATGAATATGCTTCAGAACTGGAAAAATTAATGACAAATGAATCTGAAAGAATGAAAATAGCCATTGAGGGACAAAAAGCTGTTGAAAAGTTCAATGCTTCTAAAATTGCTGATGAGTGGATTAATTTATTTAAAAAACTATTGAATAGTAAACCTATCAGATGATAAGAAACGCCAGAAATAAATTATCCCTTTACATATTCTTTTTTATTTGGCCTTTTGCCGGGTTTTTATATGCTGCGAAGAAAATACTAAATAAAAATTACCATTTTGTAATTCTTATGTTTGCTTTTCTATTCGGGTATAGCGTATATGCTTTTAACGGCGATATTGTTTCTTACGCAGATAGTTATGAGGAAGTTTGCAAATATGACTATGCGGATTACTGGTACCTGTTGGTACACACATATTCATCTGACAGACTGGCAGATTATAATGCAAATACGGTTACTACTCAGGCTGATATCTATGCACTAACCTTACAATTTTTACTAAGCAGAGTTACAGATAATCCAAGATGGTTCTGGGGTATTGTCTCAGTAATTTATACGTATCTTGTTCTGAAATTTATTCTGGAAGCTGCTTCTTTACTGGAAGGTAAGTCATCTAAAATTCAAAAAATATTTTTTGCGGCTTTATTACTGACAGTGCCGTTCTATGTAGGTGTAACGGGGATAAGATTTTGGACTGCGTTGTTTTTATTTATGATTTATGCAATAAAATTTATTAAGAAGGGAGATATAGTCTACTTTTTTATAGCATTCAGTTCTGTTTTTATACATTATACATTTTTAGTACCCGTTATTTTATTATTGATATACAGATTTGTTCGGCTTTCCAGATTATTAACATATACTTTAATCTTAGTCTCGGTAGCTTTCTTTTCTTTAACAACTGCTACAACATCTCTTAATTTTATAAAAAACCTCACCTCAAATTTTGATGAGACAAGGATTGATTCTATAACCGATAATTATACTAATGTTGATATTTACTCGGATGTAGTTGATCAGAATGATGTTGCTAACTGGTATGTTAAACTTGACGGTGTCGGTTTTTTATACTTTCTTATAGGGATATTCCTTCTTGAATATTCAGGTCTTTTTAAGTGGAAAAAAAATGAATTTATCGAGAGGCTTGAACCTTTTCATGTTATAATATTTTGTATCTCGTTAATTACATTTAATCTCGGTTCTATCGGAAGATTTTGTTATATATTTTATTTAGTCAGTTTGCTGCGGCTTGCAATATTAGCAGGATTAAACCCACATAACAGAATTTTAAAAACACTGGGATATATCACTTTGCCATTATTAATAATACACGTTCTGCTTTCCTGCCGCGCGGGATTCTATTTCGTAGACCCTCTTTTACTGGTGGGAAACCCGGTTATTCTTATTTTTATGCAATCAAGTATAAGTCTTTCAGAATTAATTGTCGGACATTAATATTTTCACAAAATTTTAAACATGCAATTAAATTCTGAATTTCTGAAAAATGGATTTACTAATTTCTTAGGGTGGAAAACAAGCCGTAAGATATTAGTAATTGAATCGGATGATTGGGGCACAAATAGAATGCCTTGCAAAAAAGTATTTGATATTTTAGATAAGAAAGGTTTTAAGCTGGATTCGCATTACAACAGACTGGATACCTTAGAGACCGGAAAAGATTTAGAAATGTTGTTTGAAGTATTAAGTTCTGTAAAAAATTCAACTAACGTTAGCCCGGTGATGACTGCTAATTATTTAGTAGCAAATCCGGATTTCGATAAGATCAGAGAGCATAATTTTGAAAATTATTTCTATGAAACTTTAACAGAGTCCTCTGTTAAGAATCCCTCAGTTAAGGAATCTATGGAGATTATGAGAAGCGGAATTGAAAACAAACTCTTTTTTCCGCAATTTCATGGCAGGGAGCATCTCAATTTCAGAACCTGGATGCATGCTTTAAGATCTAACCACCAGCAAACAAAAATTGGATTTGATTACGGATTTTTTTCTTTGAAAACCGATTCTGAATTTTCTAAAAGAGGCCACTATCTGACCGCATTAGATTTATATTCTTCTAAAGATTTACAGGAAGTGGAAGACGCACTTACAGACGGAATAAATATATTTGAAACGATATTCGGATATCGCCCAAAATCTTTCATTGCTCCAAATTATGTCTGGCATAAAGATATTGAAAAATCTTTGAAAAGTGCAGGAGTAGATTTCATTCAGGGACAGAGAAATCAGGTTTCACCTATTTTAGATAAAAACAACTACAAATCTATTTTTCATTACACCGGACAAAGTAATATTCATAATCAGAAATATTTAGTCCGGAATGTTCACTTTGAACCCTCTTCTGATGAGTCAATTGATTGGGTTAATCAATGCTTAAAAAATATTTCAGAAGCATTTTTCCTAAAAACTCCATGCATTCTCTCAACTCACAGAGTTAATTTTATAGGGACTATTTCCCCTGAAAACAGAGGAAATAATTTAAGAAAGTTTAAAATACTTTTACAGGAAATCATAAAAAGATGGCCTCAAGTAGAATTTCTGAGCACAGTTCAGCTTGGAGAATTAATTCAGAATAAAAAATAATATGTGTGGAATTACCGGTTACATAGATTTTAATAATACTACCCCCTCCGGTGTTTTAGACAAAATGGTAAAAACTATTGCCCATCGAGGCCCTGATGATTGCGGCTCAGAAATATTTAATCTGAGCAGCGCTCAAATAGGCTTAGGGCATACAAGATTATCAATTATTGACCTTTCTTCCTGCGGTCATCAGCCAATGCATTTTAAGGATTTATGTATCACTTATAATGGAGAGATTTATAATTATCTCGAAATAAAAAAGGAATTGGTTGAGCTTGGTCATAAATTTAATACGGGTTCCGATACGGAAGTAATTCTTCATGCCTATGATGAATGGGGTATAAAAGCAGTTGACAGATTTATTGGGATGTTTGCAATTGTGTTATTTGATAAAAAGAAAGAAGAAATTATTTTGATCCGTGACAGAGCCGGGGTTAAGCCTCTCTATTATTATTTTAAAGACGGCATTTTTATCTTTGGCTCTGAACTAAAATCTTTCCATAAACATCCAGGCTTTAAGAAGGAAATTGATTTGAGCGCTTTGTCTCTATATTTTGATTTCGGATATATTCCTTCCCCATTTTCAATTTTTAAAAATTGTTTTAAACTTGAACCCGGTCATTATTTAAATCTCAGATTATCGAATCAAGAATTAAAAAATAGTACTTATTGGGATGTAAGAGATTTTTACAAAAAAGATAAACTAAAATTAAGTTATCCCGAAGCGAAAAGAGAACTTCATGAAATTCTTGAATCAGCATTTAAATACAGAATGGTATCTGATGTTCCGGTCGGAGTTTTTTTAAGCGGCGGATATGATAGCACTGCAGTTGCTGCATTACTTCAGAGAGAACTTTCAGGAAAGCTTAAGACTTTTACAATAGGATTTAGTGAAGGTAATAACGAAGCACCTTTTGCTCAGGCATCTGCTAAATATATAGGAACTGACCACACAGAATTTTATTGTACTACAACTGAAGCACAGTCTATAATTCCAAAACTTTCTTACTATTACGATGAACCTTTTGCAGATAGTTCTGCAATACCGACAATGCTAATAAGTAAACTTGCAAGAGAACAAGTTACTGTTGCTTTATCGGCAGATGGCGGAGATGAGTTATTTGCCGGATATTACAGTTATGTTTCTCTCTGGCAAAAGATGGATTTGATTAACAGAATTCCTCCTAAATTCAAAGGAAATGCAAAGTTCTTTTTCGCGATAGCTGAAAAATTAATTCCTGATTCAAAAATAAGTCTAACACATAAAATTAACAGTGTTTCGAAAGCACTAAATACGGATAACAATCAGCAGGCAATTGATTTATTCCGAATGATGAACAGCCTTCCGGAATCTTATAGAAAAAGTATATTCAATCAAAGCTTCGAAGAATATACACACGGGTTTTATCAGGAAAGCGGCGGTTATAAAAATGCTATGGAAATTGTGCTTGCTGCGAATTTTCAGATGTACTTGCAAAACGATATACTTACAAAGGTAGATAGGGCAACAATGTCTGTTGCTTTGGAAGGCAGAGAACCTTTATTGGATCATCGATTAGTTGAGTTTGCTGCTCAGATACCATTTGAGTATAAATCTGACGGTCACATAGGGAAACGCATATTGAAAGATATCTTACATGAATATGTTCCGCAATCTATGATGAACAGACCTAAATCCGGTTTTTCATTGCCAATCAATAACTGGCTAAAAAATGATTTAAGTTATCTGATAAAAATTTATTTAAATGAAAAAGCACTGTCTGAATCCGGATTATTTAATACAAACTTTATCACAAATCTTGTAAAAATGTTTGAAAATGATAAGCTGCATTACAACTCTCTTATCTGGAGATTATTGATGTTTCAGATGTGGTACAAAGAATGGATGTGATAAATTAACATTATAAAATTTATTAATGAATTATACTCCTAAAAAAATATTAATAACAGGCACTGCAGGGTTTATAGGATTTCATCTTGTAAAATTGTTATCTGAACAGGATGTTACTATTACCGGATTAGATAATATAAATGGATATTATGATACACAATTGAAAATTGACCGTCTGTCCGAAACCGGAATTGATATTAATGATTCATCTGAAACCATTCAAAGCACTAAATACAAAAATTATAGATTTCTAAAATTAGATGTAACTGACACTGAAAAAATCAGTAAGCTTTTTAAGGAAGAAAAATTCGATACAGTTGTACACTTAGCTGCTCAGGCCGGAGTAAGATATTCAATTACAAACCCTGAAATATATGTACATTCGAATATAATAGGATTTCTGAATATACTTGAATGCTGTAAAAATAATGATGTTAGGCATTTAATATATGCATCAAGCTCATCTGTATATGGTAACAATGAGAAAGTGCCATTCTCAGAAACAGATTCAGTAGATTTCCCCGTAAGCATGTATGCTGCTACTAAAAAAAGTAATGAATTAATGGCTCATACTTACAATCACGTGCATAAACTCCCTTCAACCGGACTAAGATTTTTCACTGTTTATGGTCCATGGGGTAGACCTGATATGGCTCCTTACTTATTCACGAAATCCATTATGGATGAAATACCAATCAAAGTCTTCAATAACGGTGATTTATATCGTGACTTTACTTATATAGATGATATAGTTTGCGGAATTCAAAAAGTCGTGTTAGCAGGACCGAACTCACAGGGATATGCGGTTTACAATATAGGAAATAATAAACCGGTTCATCTACTGGAGTTTATAAATGTAATCGAAAAGTTCACGGGTAAAACAGCAGTAAAAAAATGGTTACCTATGCAGCCGGGAGATGTATATAAAACTTATGCAGATATTAGCGCTCTCTCTGAAGCAGTTGGTTACAAACCGGAAATTGATATCGATGAAGGTATTGAGAAATATGTAAAATGGTTCAAAGAATATTATAAATAATTTTTTCAATAAATATATTTTAACATAATATGTGCGGTATAGCAGGATTGATAATTAAGTCCGGACAAAATTACGATTTCACAAAATTCAGAGATGCAACAAAATTAATGTCTCATAGGGGGCCTGATAATTTTGGAGAATATTACAGCGGCAATCTTGCGCTTTTTCATTACAGATTAAGTATTTTAGATTTAGAAGAACGTTCTAACCAGCCTTTTTTTAATGACAACAAGGATAAAGTAATAGTTTATAACGGTGAAATATATAATTACAAAAGTCTTGCTTCGGAATACAATTTTAAACTTCACACAACTTCAGACACAGAAGTAATACTCAACACAATTGATGCTAAAGGGATTGATGCTGTTAAAGAATGGAACGGGATTTTTGCTTTTGCAATGCACGATACTATTAAAAATACTCTGACTCTTGCAAGAGACAGATTTGGTGTTAAACCACTTTATTTTTTTGAAGATGATTACTGCATAGCTTTCTCATCGGAAGCAAAAGTAATAATGAACTGGTTAGACTCCTTTAAATTGAATTTTCAGGGGTTATCGGAATATATGTGGTATGGCAATACACTCTCATTGCAGACAATGGTTGACGGGATGATTAAACTTAAGCCCGGGATTACACGAGAAATTGATTTAAATAATTTTAATCAGACTGATAAAGTTTATTGGTCTATTGCTAAAGATATTAAACAAGACAATAAATCTTCATTCGACCAGTCCGCCGCTAATGTAAAGGATTTACTTGAGAAGGCTGTTCAAAAGCAGCTTGCCAGTGATGTACCTATAGGAATATTATTAAGCGGAGGAATTGACTCTAGCGCAGTTACAGCTTTTGCTTCACGACACGTAAACGGTAAACTAAACACTTACTCTGTTGAATATGATTTTAATATTGGCGATAAAAGTGAATTAGCCAAAGCCGATTTAATAGCAAAAAAGTTTAATACTAACCATCATGAATTTAAAATAAATTCAGCTGATTCAATTGATATCTTTGAGATGTTGGTTTTGCAATATGATGAGCCCTTTGCTGATGCGGCGAATATACCTTTATATATGCTTGCCAAGGAATGTAAATCGGATGTAACTGTAGTATTACAGGGAGATGGAGGAGATGAATTATTCGCAGGTTACAGAAGATATAGCTTATTAAATTCTTTAGCCTTTTGGAAATTAGCGACTAAAATATCCAGCACCTTTTCACGAAACGGTTTTATTAAACAGCGTTTAAAGCGTATGTCAGTTGCTTTAAATCAAAAATCTGATGCTATGAGAATGGCTTTCTTTATGACACAAAATACTCTGGAGAGAAAGCCTGAATCAATATTTCAACCTGAATTTTTCAATTTATTATCGCTGCAAAATCCTTTTCAGGAATACGTTACCAAGAATGATATTTTCAGTGACAAAGACTTAGTACAGCGAATGCTTTATACAGATTTTGAAATCTTACTACCGCATACTTTCCTTGAGAAGGTTGATAAAGCAACGATGAAATGCAGCATAGAAGCGAGGGTTCCTTTCCTTGATAATGATTTGACTGAATATGTAATTTCATTACCATCATCTTATAAAATAAAAAAAGGTGATAAGAAGTTTTTGCTTAAAGAAAGTTTAAAAGGTATAGTGCCGGAATCTATATTAAATGCGCCTAAAAGAGGGTTTGATGTTCCCTATAAAAAATGGCTGAAGACAACCATGTATGAATATTCAAAATCAAAAATATCCGGATATAAAAATCCTAACAATCTTTTAGATAAAAATGTCTTGCTTAACATGCTTGAAGAGCACAAAAACGATATAGCTGATAACGGAGTAATTCTTTGGAAGGCATTGATATTATTAGTATGGCTTGAGAACTACGAGAAAAAATTAAAATTTGATTGAGCTGAAATCTCCTCAAAAAAAATATAAAGTGTGTTTTGTATTGCCGACTTTAACTATAGGCGGCATGGAACGCGTGATGTCTGAACTTGCAATTTATTTCGCGCAAAAAGAAAATGTTGAAGTTCATTTTTTATTGATGACTAAGAAAGAAAGATTTTATGAACTGCCTGCAAATATCAGAATATATGAACCTGAATTTGATTTCAATGTTATCGGCAACCGGGTTACTGCACAACTAAAAACTTTAAGTTTTATCAGAAAAAAAATTAAGGAAATAAATCCTGACAGTGTATTAAGTTTTGGCATAAAGTATAATTCATTTGTTTTATTCTCATCATTATTTCTTAAGCCGAAAGTTTTCGTTTCTGACAGATGCCGTCCGAGAAGCCTTGGCTTAGTCCATGATTTTTTAAGAGCAGTATTGTACAGAACTGCTTACGGAATAATATGTCAGACAGAAATTGCAAAAGAAATTATGTTCGGGATAACTAAACATAAAAACATAACGGTAATTGGTAATCCACTAAAGAATTTCAATATTCCGGAAAATACTGAAAAACAGAATGTAATTCTTTCAGTAGGAAGAATGATTGATACAAAAAGATTTGATGTGCTTATAGAATTTTTCAAGAAAACTAATTACAAGGACTGGAAACTTATTATTTTAGGAGACGGTCCTGAAATGCCTAAATTACTGGAATTGATAAAGAAGCTGGACCTATCAGAAAATGTTTTTTTACCGGGCAACCAAAAAGATTTAAGCGAATATTATAAAAGTGCGAAAATATTTGCATTCACTTCAAACTCAGAAGGATTCCCAAACGCGTTAGGAGAAGCAATGGTTGCGGGACTGGCTCCTATCTGCTTTAACTTTGTTGCCGGCTCTGCTGATTTAGTTATAAATGATAAGGATGGTTTTTTAATACCTATGGGTGAAAATGAATTATTTATAAAGAAACTTCAGGAATTAATGGACAATGAAAACCTACAAAAAAAATTCGGGCTTGAAGCAAAATCACACTGCGAAAAATTTTCGCTTTCCGGTATTGGAGAACAATACTATAAATTCTTAACACAATGAGCTGGAAAAGAATTATTTCAAGAATATTTTTTCATATTCAAAAGTTTTTAATAGGCTACTTAGCTTATTTCAACTCAAGATTATATATGAAATTTTATAACCGGTTACTTAGCAAAGCCGGTATAAAATTCAACGGAACACCAAGATTTATTTCTAAAAGCGCTTCATTTGATAACTTCAATTTTGTAACACTTGGTGACAGGCTAACCATATCTTCAAATGTATCTTTCCTGACACATGATTACAGTTTAACGACAGCTTTAATTTCTATTAATGAAAAACCTAAAACCGATACAGCCGTTTTAAAAGAAATTACTGTTGGTGATAACGTATTCATTGGTATGAATTGTATTCTATTGCCGGGGACTAAGATTGGCAATAATGTTATTGTTGGTGCGGGAAGTGTAGTAAGGGGCGATGTCCCTGATAACAGTATAATAATGGGAAACCCTGCAGCAGTGGTTACTGATATAAGGGATTATGCAAATAAAATGAAGAAAAAGGATATAAAATTATTTGCTGATAAAAAATAATAACATTACAACAGGAATTTATTAATGACGAAAAGGAAATTTTTATTTAACTGCTCTACTAATATAGTCGGAGGCGGATTAAAAAATTCTGCTTTCTTCATAAAGCAGGCGATGAATAGTGATAAGATTGAGTGGAACTTTGCTGTTTCTAAAGAAGTCAAAAATCTTCTTGAAGCATGGGGAATACAAACAAATGATTCTTTTCATGTTTTTGAAAGTACACCAGCGAGAGATAAATCAGCAAGAAAAAAGTTATCTGATTTAGTAAAAAAAATATCTCCTGAACTTGTCTTTACAATGGCAGGTCCGGCATACGTAAAGTTTTCATCTTTACATGTGCAGGGCTTAAGTAATCCTTATGTTACCCATGCAGATTGGGAAGGATTTATGCTAAGAGGAAGTTTTTCAAAAGCAGTAAGTTTTTTACTTCAAACTATTGTACAGCTTTGGTGCAGCAGATGGGCTGATTATTTTGTTTTTCAGACAGATGAAGCAAGAAATCAATATTGCAAAAGGGCATTTATAAATAGAAAAAGAACGACTGTTATCAGCAATGCTTATGATTTAAACATGAAGTCACAGTTGGAATCATTGGAAGAAAAACAAAACGGAAAAATAAGGATTATATGCCCCGCTCCTTCTCACTCGCATAAAGGCTTACAATTCATTCCGGCAATTGCATATGAATTGAAAAAGATTTTGAATAAACCTTTTGAATTTGTTTTAACGATAGATAAGGATTCAATGTGGAATAATATCGTGGGAAATTCTAAAAGATATAACGTTGAAGAAAATGTAGTTACACGCGGCAGCTTTAATTATTCTGAAGTAGTAGGGATATATAAAGATACTGATTTAGTTTTTGTTCCAAGTCTGGTAGAAACATTTTCAGCCACATATCTTGAAGCAATGGCTGCAAAGAAACCATTGTTGGTTGCTGATAAAGGATTTGCAAGAAGTATTTGCGGAGATTCAGCGGTTTATTTAAATCCCAAAGAACCTGTCAGTGCTGCAAAGAAGATTAATGAAGTTCTGAATAATGAAGCATTAAAAAGAGTCTTATTAAAAAATGGAATTACAACGCTCCAAAAATACGGAGACCATAAAGAAAGATTCAGCAAAATTGAGAATTACTTGTTAAGCATAAAGAGTTAACATTTTGAAACAAATCTAATATATAGTTATTAATATGGATGCAGTAAAATTACATGATTTGAATGCCGGTGTCTTTAACAAAAGATATGAAGAAAAAAACAGCTTTAAAGACAGACTTTCTGTCTGGATAAATTTATTCAAAAAATATTTTTCGGATAATTCAAAGATAATGGAACTTGGCTGCGGCCCTGGGCTAATGACTAAAGAATTACTTAAGATGGGTAACCATGTTGATGCAATTGACGGCGCCGGAAAAATGATCGAAATAGCAAAAAAAAATATCGGTGACTTAACTTCAGTGAATTTTACGGAAGCATATATATCCAAAGAGTTTCTTTCTAAATATGAAGATAACAGTTACGATAATTTTATATCTTCAAGTGTTCTTGAGTATATAAAAGATTTTGATTCTATACTTGATGAAGTAAACAGGATTCTGAAACCGGGAGGTATTTTCATTTTTTCCATTCCAAATAAACAAAGTTTATTCAGAATAGTTGAGAGAATTACTTACAAACTTTTTAAAAAGCCTTCTTATGTAAAATTTATATTTACACAAAAATCTAAAAGTGAAATTCAGAAATTACAGCAAAAGGGCTGGAAAATTCTTGACATTGTTTTCAACGGAGAAGTGCCTTACTATTCTAAACTCACAGCTTTCCTGCCTGGCCAGTATCAAAAAACAATGATGATTGTAATAATTAGAAAGTAATTTATTTCAAAATTATTATTACATCTTACAAATGCGTTCTGCTTTTTAACAAAGAGTATCAATTCACATATTTTGATTTATAAAATTAATACAAATAATATTTTTACATGAAACAAATAATCCAATCATTTCAAACGGGTAATACAGAACTTATAGATGTTCCTGCACCAAAAGTATCGGCAGGTTCATTATTAATAAAAACAACACACAGCTTAGTTTCACTTGGGACGGAAAGAATGCTGGTTGAATTCGGAAAGGCAAACTTAGTATCAAAGGCAAGACAGCAGCCGGATAAAGTCAAGCAGGTAATGGATAAAATAAAGACTGACGGATTAATGCCTACTCTTGAAAATGTTTTCAAAAGACTCGAGCAGCCTTTGCCTTTAGGTTATTGTAATGTTGGTGTAGTTATTGCTGTTGGAGAAGGTGTCTCCGGTTTTGCAGTGGGTGACAGAGTTGCATCAAACGGTAAACATGCCGAATATGTAAATATTCCGAAAAATCTTTGCGCTAAAATTCCTGAAAATGTAACACAGGAAGAAGCTTGCTTCACTGTCATAGGTGCAATCGGATTACAAGGCATGAGATTATGCGCTCCTACATTCGGTGAAACCATTGTAATTATAGGCTTAGGGTTAATTGGATTACTTACAGCGCAAATGCTTTTAGCTAATGGATGCAAAGTTATTGGAATAGACCTCGACGAACAAAAGTGTGAGATGGCAAGGAAATGGGGAGTAATTACTGTCAACACTTCAAAAGGTGATGACCCTGTAAAAGCTGTGCTTGAAAACACGGATAACTATGGGGCAGACGGAGTTATTATAACAGCTTCAGCAAAATCAAATGATATAATTTCTCAGGCTGCACAGATGAGCAGAAAAAGAGGAAGAATAGTATTGGTTGGTGTTATAGGATTAAATTTAAGCAGAGCAGAATTTTTTGAAAAAGAATTAACTTTTCAGGTATCTGCATCATACGGTCCCGGAAGATACGACGAGAACTATGAACAAAAAGGGATTGACTATCCCCTTCCCTTTGTACGCTGGACTGAGCAGAGAAATTTCACAGCGATATTGAATGCAATATCTCAGGGTAAGTTACATGTAAATGATTTGGTAACTGAAGTTATAGAGCTTGATGATTATCTGAAAATTTACGGGGAAATCGGTTCAAGTAAATCAATTGCTTCTATATTAAAATACCCTGTAAAAGATAATGTTAATGAAAATCCTAATACAATTAAAATAGGTGATGCTGAATTTAAGGGTAAAAAAGGTGTAGTAGGAATAATTGGAGCCGGTAATTTTACAAAGATGACTATGCTTCCTGCTATGAAAGAAAGTAAAGCTAACTTCAAATACATTGCATCACAAAACGGAGTGAATGGAACTATACTTGCAAAGAAATTTAATTTTTCTCACAGCACAACTGATTACAATGAGATTATAAATGATCCGGAAGTTGATACGGTTATGATTACAACCAGACATAACACTCATGCTAAATTTACTGTCGATGCATTGAATGCAGGGAAACATGTATTTGTAGAAAAGCCTTTAGCTTTAGATGAAAAACAATTAGATGAAGTACTTGAAGCTTACAGCAAGCAGCAAACAAAAACCTCTTTAACAGTCGGATTCAACAGAAGATTTTCACCGCATATACAGGCAATTAAAAAAGCTTTGGGAGGAAATCCGGGACCTATAAATATTAATGCAACTATGAACGCAGGATTTATTCCTGATAAAGTCTGGGTGCATGATATGGCAGTTGGCGGAGGCAGAATAATTGGTGAAGCATGTCACTATTTGGATCTGTGTACTTATATTGCTCAATCAGAAATTGTTTCAGTCTGTATGAATTCAATGGGAGAGATTTCAAAAGAAAACACAGATAATGCAAGTATCCTGGTTAAATTTAAGAACGGCACTAATGCAGTAATAAATTATTTTGCTAACGGTTCTAAAGAATACAGCAAAGAAAGAATTGAAGTTTTCTCACATGAGAAGACATATATTATGGATAACTTCAGAACAACAACAGCTTATGGTGATAAAAAATTTAAAAATTTAAAAACAGCAATTAACAAAGGTCATAAAATTCAGTTCGATCAATTTATTCAAAGAATACAGGAAGGCGGAAAACCGTTAATTCCTTTCAATGAAATTGTAAATGTTACAAAGGCTTCTTTTGCAGCGATTCAAAGTTTAAAAGAAAACAGATGGGTAGACGTAAGTGAATAAACTCAATATTTCGTTTTTTTAAGATGAGCCCGAAAAAATTATTATGGTATTTAGAAACGTCTTTAAAGCTGGGTGTAACTGATGTACTGTATGTTACAAAATATAAATTTTTACTAAAGAAAGGTTTATTAAAGAAGAAATTTCCTCAAAAGGCAGTTACTTTTGATAAATTTTTTTATAAGCCCATAGCTAAAGTTGAAAATTATCCCGTTGACTGGAAAATTAAACTTTTTAAAGAAGCGGATGGTCTAATTGAGGGGAATTTAAAATACTATTCCTTTCATTCAAAGAAATTAGGGAATCCTCCGAATTGGTTTCTAAACCCTTTCAATAATAAAGAATTTCCCGAGCATAATAAACATTGGACAGAGCTGCCCGACTTTAATAACAACATTGGTGATATTAAAAACATATGGGAAGCTTCTAAGTTTGACTGGATAAGCGTTCTATCACGAGCCTATGCTGTAAGCGGCGATGAAAAATATTTAGATACTTTAAACAACTGGATTTTCGACTGGACTGAAAAAAATAAATATAATTCCGGTCCTAACTGGAAATGCGGTCAGGAAACATCTTTCAAGTTGTTTAATTTACTTTTAGCTGCAGTCATTTTTAAGCAGGATAAAACCCCTGCAGATTCATTAATAAAATTAATTGAGTTATTCTTATACAGAATTGATGCTAACATCAGATATGCTACTTCACAAAGGAATAACCATGGTACAAGCGAAGCTGCTGCTCTTTACATAGGAGGAAACTGGCTTGCTTCAGTATCCGGTGAAAAAAAATCCGAATACTTAAAAATTGCCAATAAAGGTAAGAGTTTATTAGAAGGTTTAGCTGCTCAGTTAATTTATAATGACGGAAGTTTTTCACAGCATTCAGTCACATACCACAGAGTTCTTTTAGATACACTTTCTTATGTGGAGTTCTGGAGAGAGAAATTGAAGCTTAATGAGTTCAGCATTGAATTCAAAACAAAAGCATTAAAAGCCGGAGAGTGGATGGCATCTATGATTGATGAATCCGGTGACTGCCCCAATCTTGGCTCGAATGACGGAGCTATGGTTTTAAATATACATTCATGTGACTATAGAGATTTTCGACCCGGTTTACAAACTAATCAGGCACTTTACAAAAATGAATATTGCTTTGAAGATGGAGCTTATGATGAACCAATCTACTGGCTTGGAATAAATAAATCAGAATTAAAAAAAGTAACTCTCACTAAAGAATCTAAAGTTTTTCAGGGAGGGTATGTAATAATGAAAGGAAAACAATCATGGGCAGCACTACGTTTTCCTTTTTTCAGATTCAGACCAAATCAGAATGATATTTTTCACTTTGATTTATGGTACAAAGGCAAAAATATATTGATAGATTCCGGTTCATACTCTTATAATCCCGGAAAAGATTTTAAAGGTCCTGATTTAAAATCAGTACATGCTCACAATACAGCTTCGTTTGATGGAGCTGAACAAATGCCGCGCATAAGTAAATTTCTTCTTGCAAAATGGATTAAGCCCGGTACAGTAGGAGAAATAAAAACAGAAGATAAATATTCAGGCAACTGGGGAGGGAGTTATACTGATTACCGTGGAAATTCTCATGGAAGAAAAGTTGAATGGAATGATAATGATTGGACAATAACAGATAAATTATCCGGAAATGCAAAGTCGGTTAAACTTGGATTTAATTTTTATCCTGATGATTTTAAAATAGATAAAAACATCATAAATTTTTCATGGGGTAAAATTGAGGTTTCGCAAAATGCGTCAGTTGAAATAGTGGACCATCAGGTCTCATTATATTATTGGAACTTTCAGCCCGCTAAAAGAATATTAATATCTTCTGCAAACAATTCGATAATTATTACTAAAATAAGTTTAAACTAAATGCGAGTTCTATACTTTCACCAATATTTTTGTACTCCTGAAGGAAACTCAGGAATACGTTCGTATGGGATGGCAAAACATATTGTTGATAGCGGAAATAAAGTTACAATGGTATTTTCTGAATCACCAAGATTAAAATCACCGATTACTATTCCCTATAATAATGGAATGAGAAGAGGACAATACGAAGGAATCGATTTAATTGAGTTCAATCTGAAGTATAATAATAAACTGAGCCTGTTCAAACGGGCGTTAGTCTTTTTTAAATTCTCGCTTCGCAGCATTAAGTTAGTCTTCAGCGAAGATTACGATATTGTATATGCGACTTCGACTCCATTGACAGCGGGAATTCCGGGAATAATAATGAAATTATTCGGGAAGAAAAAACCTTTCGTTTTTGAAGTAAGAGATTTGTGGCCGGAGCTTCCAAGAGAAATGGGAGTTGTGAAAAATAAATTTGTGCTGTGGGGAATGGGAGTACTTGAATCTCTATCATACAACCTTGCCGATGCCTGCGTTGCTCTATCACCGGGAATTGAAAAAGGAATCAGAAAAGTTTTAAAGAAAAAAGATAAACCTGTCTATCTTATACCTAATGGATGTGATTTAGATATTTTTACGCCGGGCAGACACTCAAAAGATATCATACCGGGAGCAAAAGAAGATGACTTCCTTGCAGTATTTACCGGCGCACATGGTCTGGCAAATGGCTTAGAGGCTGCAATTAATGCTGCAGCTGTTTTAAAAAAATCAGATAAAGGTAAAAATATAAAATTAGTTTTTATCGGAGACGGCGCTTTAAAGGCTAAGTTAGTAAAAAGAGCTCAGGACGAAGGGTTAGATAATTGTGTTTTTTTAAGTCCTGTTCCTAAAAAAGAACTTGTGAATTATCTTAAAGCCTGCGACGTAGGGCTGATGCTGCTGGCTAATATCCCTGCTTTTTATTTTGGGACTTCTCCAAATAAGTTTTTCGATTACATCTCGATGGGAATGCCAATTCTGAATAATTATCCCGGATGGCTGGCTGAAATGATTACTGAATATAATTTAGGAATAGCAGTAGAGCCTGATAACCCTGAAGCATTTGCAAATGCATTAATAAAACTTAGTGAAGATAAATCAAAGCTTGAAGAAATGAGAATTAATTCAAGAAAGCTTGCTGAAGAAAAATTTGACCGTTTAAAATTAGCAGATAAACTAAATGAAGTTTTAGAGAAAACAGTTTCGGTATTCAATAAGAAAAAATAGTTATTCAAAATAATTTACATTTTTAAAAAAACATAATGAGTTTTATAGGGGATTTAAAGCAAAATATGTTTTCCAATCTGAAAAATATTGTTGGATGGAAAACAAAACGAAAGATTGTTGTATTTTCAGTTGATGATTATGGGAATGTTCGTGTAGATTCAAAAGCAGCAAGAGAAAATATGGATAAAGCAGGTCTTAAAGTACTTTCAATTTTTGATGCCTATGATACATTAGAAACTTCAGAAGATTTAGAAATATTATATAATACTCTATCATCTGTTAAAGATAAACACGGAAACCCGGCTATCTTCACACCTTTTGCAGTACCTTGCAATATAAATTACGAAAAGATGGCTGAAAATAATTTTGAATCTTATTATTATGAGCTATTGCCTGAAACGTTTTCAAAATTAAAAAACTATGCTAATGCCTGGAATTTATGGAAAGAAGGGATTGCAGATGGTTTGATGGAACCTCAGTTTCACGGAAGGGAGCATATGAATTTAAAAGTATTTGAAGATAAGTTAAAGAAAAAAGATCATGAAGTATTGACGGCTTTAAAGAACAGATCTTATACAAGCATTTCCGGTTCCGGATATGCTACTATTTCTTACACTGCAGCTTTTGAATTCTGGGACTTCAAAGAAAATGAAAGATTCGACGGTATAATAAAAGATGGATTAAATAATTTTGAAAAAGTTTTTGGCTATCCTTCCACTCATTTTAATGCACCCGGAGGTGCAGAGCACCCGGTCATTCATAAATCTCTCAGTGAAAAAGGTGTTAAGTATTTAGATGCGGCATTTATTAAAAGAGAACATCGTGACAGAGAAAAGTTTAAGAGGGTTTTTAACTATACGGGTAAAAGAAATGATTTGAACCAAATGTTCATGGTGAGAAATGTAGTTTTTGAACCAAGTTACCAGACAGGTATTGACTGGGTTAACTTCACAATGAAACAAATTGAATCTGCATTCCGCTGGAATAAACCCGCAGTAATCAGTTCACATCGTGTAAATTTTTGCGGTTACATCAGTGAAGATAATAGAAAGCTAGGCATCAACAGACTTGGTGAACTGCTAAAAAAGATTACCCAAAGATGGCCTGATGTTGAATTCATGTCAGCCAATAAATTAGGTGATTTAATTTATCAGGACAGATAGTTAATGTACAGATTTTTTTTTAAACGGGTTTTAGATTTTATTTTAAGCTTGATAGTTCTGATTGTTCTTTCACCTTTTCTTGTTTTATTCACTTTAATACTTTTAGCAGCCAATAAATCTACTGCATTCTTTTTTCAGGAGCGACCGGGCTTACATAAAAAGCCTTTTAAAGTCATCAAGTTCAAAACTATGAATGACAAAAAAGATAAGAATGGAAATCTGCTACCTGATGTTCAGAGAATTACAAAAATTGGTTCATTTGTCCGCAAGTATTCTATAGATGAACTGCCTCAATTTTTCAATGTTCTAATTGGTGATATGAGTTTGATTGGACCAAGACCTTTATTGTTCAAGTATATCCCGCTATATAGTAAAGAACAGGATAGAAGACATGAAGTAAGACCGGGTATAACAGGTTTGGCGCAGGTCAACGGACGCAACAGCATAAGCTGGAAAGAGAAATTTGAGTTCGATGTTTATTATGTCGATAACCTGTCATTTTTTTTAGATATGAAAATTTTATTCCAGACAGTTTTAAAAGTGATTAAAAGAGAGGGTGTAAACCAAAGCAGTGACAGACCTATGCAGCCGTTCAATGGAAACAATTAACAAATAATGATAATCAAAAGAGTTTTATATTTATCTTACTACATTAGAAAGTTAAACAGAAAAATGTTTAAATCTTTTTCCGCACATGTGAAAAAAGAAAATTCAATTTCTTCCCTGAGTTTATATTCAGATATTTTGCGAAGCAGTTTAAAATATAATATATCAATACTTGAATATTTTCAGTTTCATTTTATTAATTTAAATGATAAGGAAAGAAATACATTTGCAGGAACAGGATTTATGTATGAATATCAGCTGTTGATGAATCCCAAGTCAACCAGATTTGTTCTGGAAAACAAACTTATTTTTTTAGAGAAATATGGGAAATTCATAAAGCATAAGTTTTGTTCGCTCTCAAATATTGAGAAAAATCCTGATGCAGCAAACGAAGTGCTGAAAAATAAATCAGGTAAAATAGTTCTAAAAAGTTCTGACGGACAATGCGGTATCGGCATTGAAGTAAGAAACACCAATGAGTTTACTCCTGAAAAATTAAGGCAAAGACTCATAGAGACGGGAAATAACATGGTGGAAGAATTTGTTGTGCAGCATGACGACATTATGAAAATTTCTCCTTCAGGTTTGAATACAATCAGAATTATAACTCAATTGAATAGCAAAGACGAAGTTGAAATTTTAGGTGCAAGATTCAGAATATCCGTTAACTCAAGCGTTGATAATTTAGCGGCAGGAAACATAGCCGCTCCTATAGATGAAAATACCGGAGTTGTTAACGGTCCCGGTGTTTACAGCGATATTACAAAACCAGATGAAATAGTTCATCCAATTACAAAAGAAAAGATACTCGGATTTAAAATTCCTTTTTGGAGTGAAACATTAAATTTAGTTAAAGAAGCCGCTCTCTCAAATAAAACAAACAGATCTATTGGCTGGGACCTGGCAATTACAAATGATGGTCCGGATATAATTGAAGGTAATCATGACTGGTGCAAACTTTTATGGCAGCTTCCGGTTAAAAAAGGTCTGAAACACGATTTAGAAAAATATTTATAAAAAGTAATGATTAAAATTTTAGTAACAGGAATCGGCGGACCTACTCCCCGTTCATTTGTAAGAGCAATAAAATGGTTCGGCGGCGAAGAAGGCAAGCAGTTTGAATTTATCGGAGCAGATTGTAATCCCCGATGCTATGGATTATATGACAAAGAATTTTTTAGCAAAACATTTATTGTTCCCAGAGCAGATGCGGAAAATTACTGGGATAAAATGAACGATTTAATATCGGAGAATAATATTGACGGAGCAATTATATTACCTGAAGTCGAAGTTTTAGAATGGGCAAAAAACTCCGGAAAACTTAAAAAGAAAATAAAATTTCACTTACCCGATTATAACCTGGCTGTGAAACTTATCAATAAGCATACTTTACATTTAAGTCTTGAAGGGACGGATTATATTCCAAAATATTTTCAGTTAAATCCTAAAGAATACTCTTATAATGATTTAAAAAATACTGTCGGAGAAATTTTCTGGATAAGAGCAACGGAAGGTTCCAGCGGATTAGGTTCTTTAAAAATTACCAGTGAAGAATCTTTAAAACAGTGGATTTCTATTAATCCTGCAGTTAAAGAATTCATTGCGTCTGAATTTCTTCCCGGAAGAAACATGGCATGCAAACTTTTATACTTCAACGGAAAATTATTGAGAACAGCATGCGCAGAACGGGTTGAGTATATAATGGCGAAAGTTGCGCCTTCAGGAATAACAGGTAATACTTCATTCGGCAGATTATTAAATGAGCCCGGTCTCGTAGATATGTCTATCAAAGCTATCGAAAAAATTGCGAAGGAAAATAATACTTCACTTAACGGTATTTTTACTGTAGATTACAAAGAAGATGCCGACGGAAATCCAAAGATTACTGAGATAAATATAAGACATGTTGCATTTACATCTTCAATTGCTGCAGGAGGCGCTAATTTACCATTGGATACGCTGACCGCGTTATTCTTAAAGAACCCTGAAGAAATGGAAGTAATAAACTATAAATTCCCTGATGATCTGATATTTTTGAGAGATGTGGATTCATACCCAATTGTTATGAAAGAAAGTGATCTGAAACAAATTTAAATTTGATTATAGTTTGATCAAATACTGGTTTCATCCATTTAATATCTTTTGGTTATTATTCTTTATTGGAATTGCAGCACTTCTGATGAAGAAGGAAAATTTTTACATTCCATTATTTATTTTAGCTGCCTGCTGGTTCTTTCTTTCGACAAATTATTTAATACCAAAACTTTTAATTTCACAATTAGAAAATAAATATTCGCCATATACATCAAAAATTTCCAAAGATACATCTGTTTATAACATAGTAGTTTTAGGAGCAGGGTTTACGGAGAATAAAAAGCTGCCGTTTAATGACCAGCTCTCCCCTTCTGCTCTTTCAAGATTAATTGAAGGAATAAGAATTTATAACCTTCATCCAAAAAGTAAATTAATAGTATCAGGTCCGGGATTTGAAGGAGAAATTTCGCAAGGTGAAGTATTTAAAAAAGTTGCTGTGTCTCTGGGTATAGATTCTTCTTCTATAAACATTATAAATACAGCTACCAATACATATGAAGAGGCTAAAAAATATACTGAGAAATTCGGGAAAGATTCACAGGTTATTCTTGTTACAAGCTCTTACCATATGCCCCGTGCGATGACAATGTTTGAACATAACGGAATTAAACCAGTACCCGCTCCTACAGATTTTAAATTCAAAAATAACAAATTTTCACCGATGCTTTTTTTTCCATCTATTGAAAATATGCATTATGTTCAGATAGCTATAATTGAATACACCGGTTTAGTATATGCTAAATGGTTTTTATTTTAAAAAAAATATTTGTCGAATATAAATAGTAATGAATGAGCATTAATAATTCCTTTGAAACACCTGCCGGTGAGAAAGAAAAAATATATCTTTCTTCTCCGCACATGGGTGGAAATGAACAAAAATATGTCAGCGAAGCATTTGCTTCAAACTGGGTTGCTCCATTAGGACCAAATGTTAATGGATTCGAAGTTGATTTACAGAATTTTACTCATGTAAGCCATGCAGCGGCACTATCATCAGGTACAGCAGCTATTCACCTTGCGTTAATTCTATTGGGTGTAAAGCCCGGAGATTACGTAATATGCCAAAGTATGACTTTTTCTGCATCAGCTAATCCCATTGCTTATTTAGGCGCAAACCCTGTGTTTATTGATTCGGAAAAAGATACATGGAACATGTGTCCGGACTCACTTAGAAACGCAATAAAAGAATTAACAGCGTCCAATAAAAAGCCTAAGGCAATCATTCCTGTTCACCTTTATGGAATGCCTGCTAAACTTGATGAGATAATGGCAATTGCGACAGAATTCGAAATCCCCGTACTGGAGGACGCAGCAGAAGCACTAGGATCAACGTACAAAGGAAAGCCGTGCGGTTCATTCGGTAAATTCGGAGTTCTAAGCTTTAATGGAAATAAAATTATTACAACAAGCGGAGGCGGCGCATTAATTTCGGAAGATGATGGATTAATTAAGAAAGCAAGATTTTTATCAACACAGGCAAGAGATAACGCACCACATTATCAGCACTCCGAAATTGGTTATAACTACCGAATGTCAAATATTTCAGCAGGTATTGGAAGAGGCCAGATGGAAGTATTACTTGATAGAGTTGCAGCAAGAAGAAATAATTTTATAAGGTACAAAGAATTTTTTAAATCAAATGATGCTGTTACATTTTTAGAAGAACCGAATAGTGATTTTTATTCCAACAGATGGCTTACCACAATTTTAGTTGATTCAGATAAATCAGGAGGAGTATCAAGAGAAGATATAAGACTGGAATTTGAAAAGGAGAATATTGAAGCAAGACCACTTTGGAAGCCTATGCATTTACAGCCGGTATTTGAAGGCTGCAAATACTTTGGAACTGATGTCTCAGAAAAAATATTTGATACCGGTTTGTGTCTTCCTTCCGGTTCTAATTTGAGAGAAAGTGATTTTGACAGAATTTTTAATTCATTAGAGAAAGTTTTTAAAAATAATAGAAGCTTTTAAATTAACCCCGTTAAATTGAAAAATATAGCAAAAATTTCTTTTGCCGTTCTTTTGTTTCTGGTAATACTTAAGGGAAATTCATACGCGCAGGTAGATCTGGTAGAAATGCATGACTACATTTACACTTATCTTGAAAGAATGTACAACAATGGAATTATTCAGAGTTATAATTCTTCTATTTCTCCTATATCACGCGGAAGTATTATAAAATATTTATCCGAAATAAGAGAGAACCAAAATAAAATTTCTGCAACAGATAAAAGTTTCTTAAAAAAATATCTGGTTGAATACAACGTCGATAATAATGATAACAATGAAATTTCTTTTTTGAGCAAGCCTTCATTAGCCAATGTTTTTAACAACGAGAAGCAGAAATATCTTTATATATACAAAGATTCTACATTCAATTTTTATTTAGATGGACTTGGTAATTTCACTGAACGAATTTTCAGAGGTGATTCTCTAGGAAATCACAAGTCACTCACGGGAGAACTTGGAATAAGATTCAGAGCTAACTACAATGATATTGTAGCAGCATACTTGCAGGTATCAAACGGTGATCAATTATCCGGTACTCCGGAAGATTTTGAAGCTGTTAAAAAAACTAATCCTAAAATTAATGCAACAGGAAGTATTTCTGATTTTACCCGAACATTTTTTGACAGATATGAAGGATATCTTCGTTATCAGGCAAAAACAAATTGGGTTGCAGTATCAGTAGGAAGATACGGATTATCTCAGGGAGCAGGATTTATAGATAATCTTTTTATGTCTAAAAACAGCATACCTTTTGATTTCGTAAAATTGGATTTGAATAGCAAAATATTCCGCTATTCTTATTTATATGGAAGTTTGCGGGGGGACTCTCTGGGTAAAAATTTAGATTCCAAAAGTATAGCTTCCCACAGGTTAGATATAAACGTTTCTAACTCTTGCAGAATCGGATTTTTTGAAAGCATTATAATCAGCAATTCCCCTTTTAGTTTTACTTTTTTAAATCCTATCAGTTTTCTGACATCTGCTGAATTTAACAAAGCATCGCAGGGAACGAACAAAGATATTAATAACTCACTTCTTGGATTTGATGTTTTTGTAAAACCGGCAAATAAACTTTCACTTCAAGGGTCTTTACTTGTTGATGATTTGAAATTCTCTACCCTGTTTACTTCGGAGTCATCAAAAATAAATAAATTTGGTATTCAAGGCGGGGCGTTCTGGACCGATGCCTTTACTGTTCCAAATTTAAATTTAAAACTCGAGTACACACGTTTATCTGCATTTGTTTATTCTCATTCATCAAATAAAAGTACATATACTAACTGGGATTATTCTTTAGGGCATGCGTTGCCTCCGAACTCAGATGAAATTGCTGCACAGCTCGAATATCCTATATCAAGCAGATTAAAAATGAAAGTGGATTATAAGTTTCAAAGATCTGCCGATGGTTTTGTAAAAGATGCAAACGGAAATATTATAGAAAATTATGGAGGTGAAATTAGCAATTCAACTGCGCAATACCAAAGCACTTCAACTTTTTTAAAGGGCGACAGAAAAAACAGGAACATTGTTGAAATCAATCTTGAGTTTGAGCCTATAAAACAATATTACATAAATATTAATTATGTTAATAAAATATTTGATAACATTTTTGAAAGCAGAAGTTTAAAAGATAATTATTTTACCGTAACAGCAAAAGTGGAATATTAAAAATTTTATAATATCAATTTTTATCAAGCCTGAAGAGAAAATTCTTTTCGGGCTTTTTTATTTGCTATTGACAATTCTTACATTAAATCTGACAAGATTGTCAGTTAAAATATAATTTACTAAGTATTATCTCTAAAAATATGCTAAAAATGGCTCTTTTTTGATAAGTCCTTTTGGCACGGAAAATGGAATATAATAAACCGAGAAGGGTTAAATTTACAGTGAGTGTTAGGACTAAATCAGAGTGGTTCTGATTGAAATCCGGTATCAAACATCTATCTGGAATTGGGGTTACAGCTAGATATTTCATACGCACTCACTGTTTTTTTTTTATTCTGAATTTCGAAAGATTTTTTTGAATAAAGTAAAAGGGACGAAGCAATTCGTCCCTTTTTTATTATTGAAAATCAAGTTCGGTAAGCTTCCTTCGCACCCAAGTCATATCTCCTATCGATTCTTTAATACACTTATTAATTTTAAATGTATCTTTTTCTTTTCCTTCCTTAATCTTCACAAGTTCCCTTACAGCACTTATGTATCCCTCGTAATATGTAATCCATTCAGCAGGCAGATTGGCTTTTTTTATGTAATGATTAAAATTATCCAGAGTAAAATAAAGCTGTTCAATTTCGTTTAATTCATAATAATTTTCGGCAATCAATTTATAACTCTGATGTTTGAACATAAAATTATCGGACTTAACTTTCGTTATATGCTCAAGTGATTTATTATAATCCTTACGCTGATAATACAAATGTCCCTTGCTGTAGTTCTTCATATTTTCCTGGTAAGCAGGATCAATTTCGGGAATGTACTCATCAATAAATTTCTCCAGCCAATCAAGTTCATTTCTATAAATAGCGTTTGTCAATATATAACTAAATAATAAATAATTCAGATAACCCTTCTCTCCTGCCTTGTAAATCTTCTTTTCGAGCATGCTCTTATAAATATCCAGTAGCACTGCTTTGCCTACAGAACTATGTGAGGCAATATTATTAAGCTGTACATACAAAGAGTATCTCTCACCTTCAGCAAATAACAGATAATTTTTTTCAACTAAATTGTAAAATTTGGTGAATGAGTCATGGTCATTATAATCCATCAATGCTTTTGACATGTAATAATAAATTGAAACAATATTATAATCCTTTTCCGAAATCTCTTTTATTCTGTTCAAAACTTCCTCAGTATTTAAATGACTTAAAAACTCACGCAGAATACTTTTATCATAATAAACGTTGGTATTCACTTCTGTTGCATGCAAGTTATGCATTACTTTAAACAGCTTTATAAGAAAGAAATAAATAAGATTATTTCCGTAAAGATTATTAACAGGTACTCCCATAGCATTACTGCTGAATAAAATATTATCTTCATACTGTTCATCCAGCACAGCTCGGTCCCAGTAATAATATTCATTTACTATAAGATTATCTTTATCATAATCTTTTTTGATATCGTCGTAATAATTTTTAAATGTCTTTGAGAGTCCCTTTGTCAGCAGCTCTCTGGAAACCTTTATTTTAAATTCCGTGCTATCCCTTTCATATGCTTCATTTCCAAGAAACTTCAGCAGCAATTTATATAATTCTGACATCTGATTCCGAAGCACTCCGTCATTAAAAGCTTTTCCTTTATACAGTTTACTGTAAATTTTTTCTTTCGTGAGAGCCTCATCTTTAAATTCCGGGTAATACTTTTTTAATTCTTTAAATAAAGAAACTACTGATGGCTTTTTATTAAAATAAGGAGAGGCAACAAAGTCCTCAAAGCTTTTCAGTTCTTCTTTCGAAAGGCTTGAAAGGACTTTTATAAGGTTAGAATTCAGCATAGCAGATTACAAATAAAGTTTAAAAATATTCAATTATAAGCCATAATTGAACTTTTCGAGAGTTATTAGGAATTTTTGCCCGATTACAAATTGAAAAAACTTTCTTTGAATTGAAAGCCCAAAAGCATTAGTTTGAGGCACAAATTTGATATGTCAATAAGATTAAATTCAATATTAATGCAGCCAATTTTAATTCTCAGGAATGAGAAAATTAACTCTCAGGTACTTGTAAAATACTGTAAACTTGAAAATGGCATCTGGTCTTTTACTTTAAATAATACAACTAAAAATATATATAAAGCTTTTCTGGAAAGTTATTGTAACGATTTAACAGGCAATATTTTATTTAAAGAATCTTCATCTGAGTTTTTTATCCACCCCGGCGTTATGACTGTCTCCGAAAAACAGATAGGTTTTATTATTTCTCAATTTTACCCCTCAGAAAATTTAACATCAGTTCAATATAAAATATCAGTTTGCGTCAGGCAGAAATTCGGTCCTGACTTAGGTTTTCATCACATTGAGTTATAACAAGCAATTAAAAAGTTTTTCAAAATTAAATAAAATATGCTGCAAAAATTAAAACTGTTACTTTTTATCTCCCTGTTTTTTGCAATTACTCCCTTGCTGAAAGCAGAAGTAATTGTTCAGCTGAAACCTCCTCCTCCCGGGAAGTTGAATGTTGAAAATCTCTGGTTAGTCACTTTGAAAAATATGTCGCAGACTACTTTCAAAGTTTATCTCCTTGGCCAGCTGACAGAAAATTCAGACGGATTAATATTTGAAGCAACAACGCGCGAATTTGACTTACCTCCCGGTTCAACAACTGTCACCGTCAGCGATGTAAGTCCTATCAATGCAAAGTTTCCAAAAGATAAATATAAAAATGTTTTGATGCAGACGGGTGAAGTTCCTTCAGGGAATTATACTATCTGTGTAACTGTAGAAATGAAGAACGGCTCAGTGCTGGGAAACCAATGTATAACTCATCAGGTAAATATTGCATCTGCAATAAGTTTATTCAAACCTGATAACGATGAAGTTGTTAAAGAAAAAAATCCGACATTCAGCTGGGCTCCCTTGCCGGGAAATAATCAGTACAAGTTTATCCTCGCTGAAAAAAATGGAACTCCGACGCAATCGATTAGCACACCGATTTTTGAAAAAACTGTTAACACTCCCGTGCTGGTTTATCCTCCTTCTGCAACTACTTTAATTGCAGGAAATACATATTACTGGAGAGTAACTCTTTTAGATTATAAAGGTGACCCTTCACCACAATATCAAAGTGAGATAAGAGGGTTCAAGATGTTCAAAGAAGAAACAACTCCCGTAAATAACGGCGACGGATTTATTCAGCTTGTCTCTCCAACAGATGACGGAAATCTCGATGTCTCCCAGCTTCCCGGAATAAATAACACAACATACACCGGATTCAAATTCAGCTGGAAAAAAGCGAACACAAACAAATCTATTACTAAGTACATACTAAAAATTTATAAGAAAGCGACAACAGGCCGTCAAAATATTGAGAACGCAACACCTGATTATCAGAAGGATATCACTGACGGAATAAATTCTGAAAATCAATCAACAAGCATAACGGTTGAGATGGGTATTCTTGATAAAGGTTCAGAATACTACTGGAAGATGGAAGCTTTCTCTCAATCATATATAAATCAGAATAACGGCATCGTAGGAAAAAGCGATGTCTACGCTTTCAAAGTCATAGGAGGTGAAGACCTTGCAGGCGATGTAAAAGGATTCAAGATTGGCAAATATACTATAAAGGTCTCAACTATTACAAACAAGAGTCCGTCAAATTTTGCCGGTACCGGTAAAGTTACACTATGGGCAAACGGACCTGAAGTAGATGTTAAGTTCAGCGATCTTGAAATCCAGAATTCTGCCATGCAGTGGAAGGTAACAAAAGGACAGATTCAATCAGAATTTGCCGCAGGAAAATTCAAGCCTGTAAAGCTTGACCATTCAGAAACGCAATCATTTTTTAACGGCAAAATAATAAGTCTTACCACGGAAGGTGCAACGATTCAGGGATTTATAACATCCCAGTTTCCGCTGCTTACGACTTCAAGCATAAAGATAAACGGAAACATGTACCCTGTTCCTGCCAACATTGGTATTCAGTCCACTGAAACATGGTTCAAAGTCGATCCTGATACAAAACTTTCTGTAGATAATTTAATCTGTAAAGAAGATGCAGATTACACTTTAACAGAGCCGGCAGGATTCAAAATACATTTCCTGGCTCTCAAAACATCGTTCACTCTTGTATCGAACAAACTTACTTTAAAGCTTGGCGGAATTATAACTCTGCCCGATAATATAAAACAATCTTCAGGTGATAAAATCGAAATTACTTTTGATAACCAGAAATCTTTAAAATTTTCAAAAGCTCTTAACCTTGCAGCATTCACTGTGCCTGTTAATAAAAAGAAAGATGTCAATTTGTTTGTAAAAAGTCTGACAATTGATCTGATTCCAAAAGATACATGGAAAGGCGGAGTAAGGATTGAGAACGCAACTCTCAAATTTGAATATGGCAGCGGATTTACAGATATAGATTTGACGCCAAGCAATACTTCCGGTGATTTATTTATGAATGCAAAAGGTCTTACAGCTAAGACAAGCATCACCGGTATGAATTACAAAAGTAAATTTTACGGCTTCGATTGCACAGTTGATAAATTTAATCTCGACTACAAAAACGGTGCACTCAATAATTGCAACTTCACAGGCGGTGTTTACATTCCCGTGGTCAGCTTAAACTTAAACTACAATATTCCGATAAGTGATTTTGGAATAGGTAAAGGATTTTTAGATATAGATAACACAAATCTTGGCAGCATGTATTTATTCGGCAGCGCGCCATCTGAGTATGACAGACTTAAGCTGAATTTAAAATCAGCAGTAATAAAACAAAACAAAGTTGTATTTCAATCTGATTTAACTTTAGACAATACTCAGAATAATAATCTTACAACCGGAGCAATGAATGCATACAGCTTCTTTGTAAGGTCAGATGCAGTAATCGGGTTTGAGGAAACTGAAAGCTCCCCATATAAATATCTTGATTTAGATAATTATTCAAACTCAACTTATCACGGTTACGATGTTACCATTTCAAAAATCCGTTTCAGAAATCTAAACGGCGGAAATTATTACTTCGATGTTGCAGGTAAAATAATTCTTGCAGAAGATTTATCAGGTGAAGGCGGAAGTGACTTCGGACTATCATATAAATTTTACAGAAATCCGAACAAAGGCGGAAGCGGTTCAGAGGTTTCTTACGCTAATGAAGTTGAGCAAAACGAAATAGGTGTTAGCTTTCAAAACTCGGAATCATCATACTCTGCTTCAATTAAATACATGACGGGTGACCCGACTTACGGCTCCGCTTTCATGGCATCGTTCGATATGACAATGCACGACCCGACTGAAATGATTGTATCCAGCAGAATAATATTAGGCAAAGCGCCGCAAGGATTCAAATACTGGTTTGTTGAAGCGGGAGCTGAATTTCAGAACAATCCTATTGCAATCGGTATCGGTGACTTAGGTGTTTACGGATTCAAAGGAAGAGTCTATTCAAAAATGAAACATACAGGTGTCGGTATTGGAAACAATACTTACGTTCCTGATGCAGGAACAACATTCGGAGTATATGCAGAAGTTCCTTTCATGTCAACTGAAGACGCCGGCAGAAAGATCTGGGGCAAAACTTCATTTGAAGTTACAATAGGAAATGGATTTAAAAGCATTCTCACAGGCAATGTTTACATTCTTTCAGACGGAGTCGGGAACACAAATGCAAAGATATACGGTGATGCCGTTATAACAGTAAGCACAACTCCTGCATTCTTCAGCGCAGATGTTAACGTAACTGCAAACATGGATAATGTAGTATGCGGCAAAGGCAACCTTGCATTGTACTTCGGTTCTGATACCTGGTATCTGAATGTCGGTACAAAACAAACTCCGGTTACCATGAACATCTACTGCGGACCAACAACTGCTACTGCATATGTTGATTTAAATTCTTCCAACATTGCATTCGGAGTCGGCTATTCAGTTGATTCAGGTCCCCAGCACTGGGCAATCTTCTACGGCAGAGCATGGGGCAGTGTAACTATTGATGGTAGTCTTGCCTACTCACCGTTCCAATTCACAGGCGGTGCAGTTATTACAGGCAGCGCAGAGTTGGGCTTCCACTATAATGTTTACTTCGATGAAGGTGATTTAACCGTGCTGTCAGGCTCAATTACAGCAACTCTGCAGGCAACACTTCCGAATCCTGTATGCTTTGCAGGTTCAATTAGCGCTAAAGGCTGCTTCTGGAAATTCTGTAAAACGGTAACTTTAAAAATGAGATATAAAAACGGATCTTTTGCATTTGAAGATCACTGCTAAAATAAAATTATATGAACAAATACATAAAAATAATATTTCTGATTTTAATTTTTTCACAGGTATCTTTTGCGCAAAACTCATTTGTAAGAGCAGGATACTCTCCCAAAGAAAAATCAGTAATCATAAAATGGTTTCAGGAAAAAAACCGCTTCGATGATGGAGTAAATATTTACAGAAAAGATAACACCGATAACAACTGGATAAAGCTGAACGATAAGCCGTTAAAAAAACCTGCTAAGCTTACTGAAAGCGAAGCAAAAGCAGGTGATAAGAACTCAGCCATTTATAATTACATTTTATACAATGCTCCGAAAGATGCGGTTGATTATGAGAACTGGGAATTCACTCTTATTCTCAAGACCTTGCTTGATAATGACTTTGCAAAATACGCTGCAATGAGTTATTCGGATAGCAAAGTTGAAGCAGGTAAAAAATATACTTATAAAGTAAGCTATATCAGCGGAGGTTCAGAAGTTGAATTAGCATCTTCCGATGAAACAGGTATAGATGAAGCTGCTTCAATTGTTAATAATTCATTAACCCTTCTACAGAACAACGAAAAAATATTTTGCAACTGGAATACGGAGCAGGATAAATTTATTGCTTACAATATTTACAGAGATTCAAAGAAACTAAACGACAAACCTATTTTTGTTTTTGATACAGAAAAGAAGCAGGCTTATTTATTTGCAGATTCACTTACTTCAGACGGCACTTATTCTTACACATATACCGGACTAGATGCTTTCGGAAATGAAAGTGCCCAGTCGAACAGTGTTTCTATTACAGTTGCTTCTATAAGTATACCTCCAAGAGCAACTAACGTAAGATATGATGGAAATGAAAAATTGACGTTGTTCTGGTCTATTCAGGCTTCAAACAATTTGAAAGGATTTAACATTTACAGAAGTAATGACGCTAAAGGTGAGTTTACAAAAATAAACTCTGCATTGCTATCATCCTCTGATACTTCATACGTTGATAACACTGCCGAGCAGGGAAAGAAATATTTCTACTATGTCTCCACTGAAAATAATGCAGGTATGATAAATAATTCATCAGTTATTGCCGCAGTAAGTGCAGATTTTTCAAAGCCGAACGCTCCTGAAAATTTAACAGCAGTAAGTGACTCAGTTAAGGTTCAGCTTACTTGGAATAAAAGTACTTCATCAAATGTAATCGGATATAAAGTTTACAGAAACGTAAAGGGAAACGAGAATGAGTTCATTCTCTTAACTCCTCTGCCGTTAAAAGAAACTTCATATACTGATACTCTAAGTAAAGGCGCATTGAATGATTTTTATTACAAAGTTGTAGCATTAAATCAGAAATACATTAACAGCGATTACACTCAGCCTGTTACCGTAAAGCTGAAAGATGTAGTGCCGCCATCCGTTCCATTGATTTCAAATACTTCATTTGAGAATAATTCTGTTGTATTGAAATGGATTCCGCAATTTGAATCTGACTTATCCGGATATAAAATCTATCGCTCGGAAGATAGTGTTGCAGGATTTACTGAAATATCCTCAACTGTAAAAGGTGCAAACTCATTTACAGATAATACAGTAACAGCAAACAAGACTTACTATTATAAAATCTCCTCAACAGATATTTCAGGTAACATTTCACCGCAATCAGATTTAGCAATGGTAACAACAGGTTCAGGTGAAATGCAAACACCACAGATGAAATTAAATCTTACTTACAATAAATCTGCTAACTCTGTAGATATCTCATGGGATAACGCCGGAAATACAACACCTGTAAAGGGTTATTTAGTCATGAGAAGAGACGGAGAAGATGAATTTTCATATTCAGCAAGTGAAGTAATTAGCGGATTGAATTTCAGTGATGCTAATATTGAAATCCCTGCAAAATATAATTACTCAATAAAAATTATTTATGAAAACGGTGATGTGGCAACAACACCTGAACAATCAATTGAAACAAATTAAATTTTAAAAATGAAAATTTCTAAATTATTTTTTCTTCTCCTGTTAATTTGTGGAACCTCCCAAGCACAAATTTCAATTACAATTACTCAGCCGCCGCCGAATCGCTTTTATATTGAGGATTTATGGAAAATAAAAATCATGAACGGCTCTACCACTAATAAGACCATTTATCTTAAAGGACTCATCACTGAAGCCGTGAAAGGAACTGTAATAACTGCAACAACAAAGTCATTTGTTGTTGCTCCCGGAATAAACTCTCTCACTGCGGCACAATTAGGAAGCATTGATGTTGCTTACAACGACGGCAAGATAAAAGACATTATAAAAAACACGGGCGGACTGCCTTCAGGTAAATATCAGGTTTGCGTCAGCGCTTATGAAGATGCAACTAATACTTTTCTTGCCTCCGATTGTCTGGATAGAACGATTGAAAATATTACTCCTCCGACACTTATTGCTCCTATGCATCAGTCATTGGTAGATAATAAAATCCCCGTTTTCTCATGGGTACCATCCACAACAAATAATTTCAGAAATTTTTCATATGCACTGAAAATCGTTGAAATAATTCCCGGGCAATCTGCATATGATGCCTTCGCTTCGAATCCTTTATTCTATGATAAAAGCAGTATACCTGTTAACATTTATCAGTATCCTGTTTCTGCGAGAGACTTTAACAACAAAACTTCATATGCATGGAAAGTTGAAGTTGTTGAAAACAATATTGTAATTTCGTCCAGTGATATTTATAAATTCACTTATTCCGATAAAAGCGATACATCTTATAAAAAGATGACTGGCAGGATTAAAGGGTCTAATGAGTTTAAAAACTCAAGATTTTTTACCAACGATAACTCATTACAGTTTTTAGGGGCAGCTTCCAATCCTCCCGTGAAAACCAGGTTGTTCTCCGGCAATATGAAAATTGCCTCGCAGTTCTCAAACAAGAGCGGGCTGAACCAAAGAATGCCTCCGGGCTACGGAAGACTTGAATTGAATCCGAAATTAACGCTGGGAGCGTTTCCTTTCACCATGAATGCTTTGCTTTCAAGTCTGCCCGTAACCAACACGCAGAACATTAACAACGTAAGTTTTAATTTTGAGCAGGAAGAATTTTTAGAAAATGTGAAAGCGCAGGAAAATAAATCAGGCCTTGAAAGATTTATTTCCAATTTCAGAAGAATAGGAGTAGGAACAACTTATCCTGAGTATTCAGATTTAACAGTTACAGGAGTTCCTGTTACCGGAACAAATCTGGAATTTGAACCGGGATTGATTTTGCTCGGTATCACAGGTATCAATACACAAAAATCAGTTGTGGATGACCAGAACAATTTAACTGCTCTTGACAGGAATTTTGTTGCAGGAAGAATTGGTGTAGGAACTTTTGAATCATCACACTTTCTCTTTACTTATTTGAACGGTTGGGAAAATGAAAATACTTCAAGAGTTAATACATACGCTATATCCCCTGCAAAAAACTATATGCTTGGAGTAAATGGTAAACTTTCATTTCTTGAAAACTCTTTGAACCTTGAAGCAGAAGCAAACGGTTCGCTTTTTACACGCGATAAAAATGCGCCCGAGATTGAAACATCGGCAGTTCCGGATTTGGTAAAAAATCTTTTCAATATAAATATCAGCAGCTCGTTTGATTACTCATTTGGAGTAAAAGCAAGTTACGATATTAACCAGTCCGGAACAAAAATTTCAGGGGCAGTAAAATATATAGGTCCGGGATATAAAACATTCGGCAATCCTGACTTAGTCAGTGACAGAATTCTTATTGATGGAAAGATTGAGCAGTCACTATGGAACAACAAAATTTCTCTTTCTGCTTTTGTAAGAAACTCAAAAGATAACCTAATTGACTGGAAGACATCCACAACTCAGCTAACTTCTTTCGGATTCAGTGCCTCCGTGCGACCTGAAAAACTTCCTTACTTTAGTATAAGCTACTCTCCTTTCAAGCAAAAGAATGACGTAGCAAACGATACTTTAAAAATTGATAACGACATCGCTTCATTTTCTGCAAACACAGGATACAATTTTAAGGCAGGAAATATTTATTACTTCACTGGAATAAACTTTAATAATCAGAACGCAACTTCATTCAAAGGACTCGCAGATTACAAGGTCAATTCCCTATACGTAACTGAAAATGTCAGCTTCTTAATTCCATTATCTTTTTCGGGAACGTTTGGTTATACAGGAAGTGAATACTTGGGATTATCAGATAAGATTTACAGCTATGACTTCAGCACATCGTACACTTTCTTTGATAATTTTGCGAACACTTTGGGAGTATCATACAACACGGGAAACACCGATAAAAGAACTTCGCTTTATCTTCAATCAGTATTTCCCGTATTTGATTTAGTCAAATTTGATTTGAGAGCCGAGCAGTCATTTATTACATTAGTTAATGACAGCCGCAATGAATTTATTTTCAGAGCTAACTTAAGTAAAAATTTCTGATTACTTATTAGGAGCCTCTTCCATCATATGGCAGTTCATGCATCCGAAACCTGACTGAGATTCATGAGTATATTCGGGCAGGCCTAGTAAAGCAGCCATTTTAGGTTTTACTACGCTTGCCATGAATGTCATGTAATTAGGATTATCATGTGCAATCTCTTCAAAGTTCATGTGGAGTTTTGGAATTCTTGAGTTCGGCATTTTAAAATCTCCTACCTTCACTCCGCTTCCGTGACATGTTCTGCAGTTCATAGCTGTGAATCTTGTTGAATCGAACTTGTTAAATTCTTCATACATAGCAGGCATAACAACTTTCTTCATATAATTTTTTCTTTCTTCAAAGCTCATCTTTTCCCAGTTAATAGTAGTGCTATCAGACGGCATGCTTTCAGTTTTACTTTTTTCTGATGCTTCGCTGCTGCTTCCGCTCCAGATAATTACAGGTACAAATAAAACTATCGCCAGATAGATAATAAAAGTAATGTTTTTTTTGTTCTTCATTTTTGATTTAGTTTTTAGGATGCACAATTATACGCTTAGCAGTCAATAAAATCTACTGAAAATCTTTTCACAAACTTTAGACTTAAAGATGAAGATTATAATTTGTAAGTTTGTATAAACATATTGAATAGTGAATAAAATCTATATATTAGCAGTAATATTTCTCGCAGCAACTCTGTACTCATGCACATCACCCGAAGAAAAGTGGATATCAGATTACAAACAGGTTAAGTGCGACTCCGTAAAGCTCAGCGAAAAAATTGAAGAGGAAATCAAAAAGGACTTAAAAGATACTCTTGCAGCCAAAGAAACTCTTGAAAAAGATTTAAAGCAGCTGACAGCACCTGATGAAAAAAAGCTTGCAGGATTTAACGATGCACTAAAAAAGTCAGATGCCGACTTTGATAAAAAAATTGATGAAGCAAAAGCTGAACTGAAAAAAGCAAAAGGTAAAGAGGAAGAAAAAGCAGCTAATAAAAAAATTGATGGACTGATATTTCAAAAGTCAGAAGCAGGCAAAGATATAGGGCAGAAAATATTTGTTACTAAAAATGAGATGAACAAAAAAGCTGCGGTGAAATCGCTGAAAGAAGAGATTAAGTCAAAGGAAAAATTTATTAAGGAAAAAACTGAGGACAGACGAAGTAAATATAAAGGTGAAATAAAAAGATTACAGAATAAACTTCTCGAACTTCAAAAAGATAAACCGAAAAAATTAGAAGAGGAGGCTTTCAAAAAGCAAATTGAAGCCATTGATAAAGCCCCCTGCAATTAAAAATTTTATTAATTCTAATTTATTATTCTAATTTAAAATCTTCAAAATCATTTCTTAAAAGCTTATCAAGGTTTGCATATTTTTCTAAATAATCCTGATAACTTGCTTCAATAACTTCGTATGCTTCTTCTCTTCCGTATGTGTGAGTGATTTCGCAATGCGAAGTCTCAGCACCTGGAGCATCTTTATATGTAAGGAAGTAATGTTTTAGCCTGTCAATCAAAGATGCAGGACAGTCAGTTATATCATCCCACACTCCGAAAATATTATCACCGTGCATAACTGCAATAATTTTATCATCAGCTTCGCCGCCGTCAATAAACCTGAATCCTCCTATAGGAGATGCCTGTAACAATATATCGCTGTGTGTAATTGTCTTTTCAGTTAATACACAGATATCGAGCGGGTCACCATCGCCTACGATGTTTGGTCTTCCTGTTTCTCTTCTGCAGATTTCAGCAACACGTTCAGCGCAGTATGTCTGCGGAACAAGTCCGTACGGAGTAGGACAGATGTTTGAATATTTCTGCGGGCGGTCAACTTTTAAATAACCGCTTGCTTTATCTATTTCGTATTTCACTGTGTCAGTCGGAACGATTTCTATGTAAGCCGTAACGATTGCAGGTGAGTGCTTCCCAATCGGCACTCCATGCCATGGATGTGATTTAATAATTGTTCTGATTGATCTCCAGATTGGTTCTAGTGCTTCTCTGCTCATTTTTTTGTTGTGATGTATTCTAATGATTTACGGATAAGTTCTTCCGTATTTAAATTTACGTTTGATGTTTCCTTTAAAACTTCCCTTATAATTTTCTCCGCATCGTTCCTGTTATAGCCAAGGTTTAATAAAGCTGATAACGCTTCGTATCTCGAATTTTCTTTTTCAGTTGTTATTCCGGTTCCTCCTGCTTTCACAGGCTCTGATTCCTGCATATGTTCCAGCTTAAATATTTTATCTTTCAAAGTCATGGTAACTAACTCAAGCTTTTTTGCTCCAAGTCCGGGGATTTTCATAGCAAATCTGTTATTGCCCATGATAAGCGTTACAATATCTTCAAAACTTGCGTTTGCTAATATAGTATGAGCAAGTTTTGTGCCGATTCCATTAACAGTTATCAATAGTTTGAAGATTTCTTTCTCTTTTTCATCTGCAAATCCAAACAGCTGCAGTGAATTTTCTTTTACATCTAAGTATGTAAATAAAATATATTCTGATTCTACATCAGCGCACATATCATAAGCTTTTTTAGAAACGAATATATGATAGCCGACTCCGTTCACATCCAGAATAATCTCGCTGTTCTTTCTTGATAATATTTTTCCTCTTAATAATCCTATCATATCACTTTACAGTTTTGATATATAACTTATCCGGATTTTGCTCTACAAATTTTCCCCATGAGTTTTTCTTCTTCGATACCTTAGCATGTCCGTTTTGCTTGATAACTGAATTGCTGAAGTGATGGCACAGAGCAACTGCCAGCGCATCCGATGAATCAATAAACTTTGGATTTTCCTTCAAAGAAAGAATGCTCTTTATCATAAACTGCACCTGCTCTTTGGAAGAAGCACCGTTACCTGTTACGGACTTTTTTATTTCTCTTGGGGAATATTCCGAAATTTTTAACTGAGAGTGGACTGCGGCAATAAGGGCTACTCCCCTTGCCTGTCCTAACTTTAAAGTAGACTGAATATTCTTGTGATAAAAAGCGGTTTCTATTGCGAACTCATTTGGTTTGTACTTCTCCATCTTCTCCAAACATACTTCATAAATAATTTTTAATCTTTCAGGTATTGATAATTTTTTGTTAAGATTAATCGTATCGATATCAAGCGCAGTAATCTTGTCCCTGTCAATTTCAATTATGCCTACCCCCGTAATTATTGTTCCGGGGTCAATCCCGATTATTCTCACGATTAAAAATTTTTTTTATTGTGTCAGATTATTCTGATTGAAAATCTGCATTCGTATAAACATTCTGTACGTCATCATTCTCTTCAACTGCATCAAGGAATTTCAAAACTGTTTCCTGTGCTGCGCCTTCAAGAGCAATTAAATCTTTTGTAATGTATTGGAGCGATGCGCTTTCAAATTTATAGCCTTTATCTTCTATTGCTTTTCTTACCTTGTCAAAGTTTTCCATAGAGGAAATTACTTCAAAGTAATCACCTTCATTTTTTAAGTCATCAGCGCCTGCATCGAGAATAACTTCCATAAGCTCATCTTCCGTCACGCCTTCCTTCTCAACATTGATAACTCCTTTTCTTTCAAACATCCAGCTTACTGAGCCCGTATCTCCGAAGTTACCGTTATTCTTAGACATTATATGTCTCAGCTCGGCAACTGTTCTGTTACGGTTATCGCTGATGCACTCAACAATGATTGCAATCCCGTTGGGAGCGTAGCCCTCATAGGTAAGCTCTTCGTAGTTCACGCCTTCAAGCTCGCCTGTGCCTTTTTTAATACCGCGTGTGATATTTTCCTGCGGCATGTTGTTAGCTTTGGCAGTCTTGATGGCAAGCCTTAGTCTCGGATTATCATCAGGATTTCCGCCGCCGTCTCTTGCTGCAATGGTAATTTCCTTGATAATTTTTGTAAATACTTTTCCTCTTGCTGCATCGATTGAGCCTTTCTTTCTTTTAATCGTTGCCCACTTGGAATGTCCTGACATTTTTTACTCCTTAGTTATAAATATTAAAAATTGTAATTAAAATTTTTGATTCCCCTCATTCCCAACGTCCTCGTTGGGAATGAGGGATTACGAATCCGCCGCGGCGGATTCGTAATGAGGGAAGACCTAATAAAACTTCATATCCTTAATTTTCAGCTTAATCTTTTCGTAGCCTCTCCATGCAGATTTCTCAATATTATAACATGCATCGCAGTATGCGCCTTCAATTATATTCGGTTTGTAATCATTTGAATTAAAGAACACTGCATCAAAATGATTTCCGTTGTCATCTCTTAATTTAAAAAGAGTCGTGAAATATTTTGCGTGCTTTATTTCTCCGACAATCTGTAATTTTTTTGTTGTGAAAACAGGTAAAGTATTTCCAGGCCCGAACGGCTCAAAGAAACTCAATATCTTTACAAATCTTTCGTCAATTTCTTCAAACGTAATTTCTCCGTCAACTTCTATTTCAGGAATAAGCTGCTCATCAGTTAACTCCCTTACTGCAACTTCATTAAAAACTTTTTTGAATTCGTTTATATTAGCGACTTCAATCTCCAGTCCCGCCGCATGAAAATGTCCGCCGTACTGAACAAGAAGGTTATCGCATTTCTTTAATGCTTCATAGATATTAAATCCGTTAATGCTTCGTGCGCTTCCCTTTGCAACTCCGTTAACAGTTGTAAGAACTATAGAAGGAATATTATATTTCTCCACAAGTCTTGCAGCAACAATTCCTATCACACCGGGATGCCATGAATCGTTATGAATTACGATTGCATTTTTATATTCTTCATCGGAAGAATCTTCATACATTTTAAAAGCAGTATCGGTAATATTTTTATCTATCTCGCGTCTTGTGATGTTTTCGGAGTTAAGTATATCTGAAAACTCCTGTACGTCCTGCTGATTATCAGATGTAAGCAGCTTCACTGCGCGCTTTGCATCGCCTAATCTTCCTACGGCATTAATCCTTGGAGCAACGGTATAAATAATATTGTTTGTATTAAGCTTACCGATTTCAAGTCCCGATGATTCCACCAAAGTTCTGAAAGCAGGCCTCGGAGTTGAATTTAAAATTTTAAATCCCTCTGCAACAAGAATTCTGTTCTCATCTCTTAATGAAACGATATCGGAAGCAGTAGCAATAGCAACGAAGTCCAGAAGTGAATTTGGTAACTCGGGAGTGCCTTTTAAAATCGCAATCGCCTGCATAAGCTTGAATGCAACACCCGTTCCGCATAACGCTTTGAAAGGGTAAGTGCAGTCTCTTCTTACAGGATCAATAACTGCCAGTGCCTGAGGAATATTATCGGGTGACTGATGATGGTCGCAGATAATAAACTCAACGCCTTTTGATTTTGCATACTCAATTTTATCAGCTGCAGTAATTCCGCAGTCGATAGAAACGATAAGCTTAATGCCTTCTTCGGCAGCAGTGTCGATTGATTTTTTTGATATTCCGTAACCTTCGGTAATTCTATCCGGGATATAGACTGAAGCATCTAATCCGAAATTTTTGAGGAACAGATAAAACATTGAGACTCCGCAGGTGCCGTCAACATCATAGTCACCCAGGAGCATAATTTTTTCCTGATTGTCGATAGTCTCAATGAGACGCTCGGCAGCAATTTTACAATCTTTAAGTAAGAACGGGTCGTAAAGTTTTTCTATTGTGGGACGAAAAAATTTAACTGTCTTTGCATAATTTGTAATTCCACGTAAGCATAGGAGCTTTATTACAAGGTCAGGCAACTGTACCTTGGTTTTCAGCCCTCTTATTTCATTCGTTAAATTATTAAAGTCTTCAATGCTAGATCCGTCATTATTTAGGTTTTTAAATTTCCAATTTTTATTCAATTTTCATAGATATTAATAGTGCTCAAAAAGGGACTCGAACCCTTACCCCGAGACCGGGACTGCACCCTGAATGCAGCGCGTCTACCAATTCCGCCATTTAAGCTGTTACAACATGGAAAATAAAAATAAGGCTTTGCATATTCAATGTAATCTATTTTCTATAAAATAAGCATTTTAGAAACAACTTACCTATTAGTAGGAATGGGTGAAAAATGTTTTGTTGGGAAAATTAGTTTGAGTATTTTTGAAAAGGATTTTGATTGAGTGAATTTGAATTCTTATTTTGCAGAAAAACCCGACCAAAACCCGACTTTTTTAAAATTAAAATTCTTCAGTATTGTTTTTACAACATCGGAGTGATGAAAATCCATCAAAAATCCGTCATTTTAGAAAAACTATTAAATAGGTGATATAAAATTGGTATTCTAAAATAAAATTTCATATGGTTGATCAATTGGTTTTTAATATTTATTATTTAGTTTATAAATATCCGGTATTTTTCATAATACTTATAGGAATATATTTATTTTTTTTCATCTTAACATTAAAAAATACAAAATTCAAAACGATCTCCCGTTCTAAAATATTAATCATTATAGTTGTAGCTATATTGAATTTAATATTTGTGAGCTTTATTGTGCTAAATACTTTAGAAAATGTACGGGAAATTGGTAAGCTTGAAGACAAACTTAACCATGGTGCTGAAATATTGGAAAAATACAAACTCAAAAATTTAAAATATCCTGAAAGCCTAATTGGTTTAGAAAGTGAGTTTAAATTATATAATATAGATAGTTATAAATATGAAAAATATTCTGACGGCAATATGATTTTAAAGATTAGAATTTACGATACATACAGTGATTTGTGTTATAAATCTATAAATAATGAGATTACTCTTGAGAATTATATATATTAAATTTTAGGCCGTGGTAATAAATCTATGCATTAATTTTTAAAATCCCGAGAATTGTTTTTACAATACTGAGCTGGACAAAATCCGTCAAAAATCCGTCAATTTAGAAAAAATTTTCTTTTGATTGGATTCCCGCCTTCGGGGGAATGACAAACAAAATGTTACAAAAATGTTACAATGTATGTTCCGACGCAAGAGCCCCGATAAAGCGGGATGTGCCACATCGGAACTAGAGGTCGAGTTTCCCCCTCCTTTTCAAGGAGGGGGATTAAGGGGGTGGTTAAAGTGAAGAAACAACTATTACTTACTAGTTCCCTTTAACCCCTCCCTGACCCTCCCCTTAGTAAGGGGAGGGAATATGATGTAACAATAATGTTACAATCTGTGACATCATAAAAATCATAATGATCAGTGTTCAAGAATGTTACAATTTTGCTACTTTATAAAAAGCAGAAATACCGTAAATTAATTTTACATGATAAAAGTAAAAAATCTTACCAAAAAATACGAAGCTATTATTGCGTTAAATAATATCTCGTTTGAGCTTAACAGAGGTGAAATAACGGGATTAATAGGCACTAACGGCGCGGGTAAATCCACAACGGTAAAAATTCTATCAGGACTTCTTGAATATGACTCTGGTTCAGTTTCAATAATGGATATCGATGTTTTAAAAAATCCTATTGAAGTAAAAAAGATTATCGGCTACGTTCCGGAATCACCGAATCTTTTCAATTCCCTTTCCGTGCTTGAGTATCTGAATTTCATAGGAGAAATTCGCGCAATTGATAAGCCGTTACTCAAAAAACGAATTGATAATTTCGCAAACTTCTTTGCGTTTGACCAGTACTTAAATGAGTCAATCGGAATTTTATCAAAGGGTAATAAGCAAAAGGTTCTTATTACATCTTCCCTGCTTCACAATCCTGACATAATTTATTTTGATGAGCCGCTTAACGGACTTGATGCAAACAGCATATTTGCTTTTCAGGATTTAGTCGCTTATCTCAAATCAGAAAATAAAATTATACTTTACTGTTCGCATTTATTAAACACGATTGAAAAAATTTCCGACAGGATAATTTATCTTGATAAAGGCATTATTAAAATTGATAAGCCAACGGAAGAGCTGCGAAACTCTGCTAACTATACTGACCTTGAAAACATGTTCCGTGAAATAAGCATAGCCGATGAAGCAAACAAATTTAAAGTAACTGACCTGTTTTGAAAATCTGAATAAAACAATTAAGTATTGCTGCGAATAATAATCATATTTTGTATTACAATAATATCAGCTCAGTTATTCGCACAGTCAACAACTACATTTATAGATTCTGCTTACATAAACAACTTCCTGTACACTGAGTTTGAGAATAACAGCAACACTGCGCGATTAAACTCGCGCATTAACTACAGCTTTCTCAGGCCAAAACTGTATATCACATTCAAAAATTTTTATAATTCAGATGTATCTAAACTCTCTCAGAATTTTTACAGGGACCTTGATAATCTAAAGCTTGAAGCACTATATTTAAAATCAGATAAGTTCAATTTCGGCGGCGGAGTTAAAAGCAGTATTCTTTCTGACCAGAGAATTACAGAAAGCAGTGTTAACAATAACGTCTTCGTTTACTCGACTGCAAATTATAATTTAACATCTGACATTGCATTCAAATTAAATACAGGTTACAAAAGAGAAAATCAAATTGGAGAAATTGCGTCGGGATTCAGCGGCGAGTTTAAATCAGATATACCCTATCTCAATATAGAAAATTATATTGCCCGCTCGAATCTATATTTATCCTATGATGCGCTGGATAAAAAGAAAAATTATCAGAACGAATTATACACCGAGCTTTATAAAAAATTTGCCGATGGAAGCAGCAATACAGGGATATTTAAATATTATTCGCTTCGAAGAGATTTCTTCGTTGCAGCTACTCCAAGCATCTCACAGCAAAACGGAGTAATAAATAATGTGGAGTCACGAATAGAAAACGCAGTGCAACTTGAAGATAATTTTAATTATCAGCTTTCACAAAACGGAGGGCTTAGACTCGGGGGAGTGTATCTCACAAAAACAATTAACAGGGAATTCAAATATGATGCTGACCCTCAGAACGTGTTGATAGAAAATGTTTACGATACAAAAATTCAGGAGAACAAACTGGAATTTTTCTCGGGGCTTCAATACAGTTTTTTTAATCTCGGCGCAAATATTGAAATGAATTACTCGGAGCGCTCGGAAAACCACGACTTAACAAATCCGGGTTTATATACTCCCTCACAGTTAAGTGAGCTTGAAAAAGTTGAAAAGAACAAAGATAATAATAGCAAGAAAACGAATCTTAACTACGAATTTTTTTATGATGTTTCCAAAGTTCATTCGCTTGAGTTCAAAGGGTATGCTTCCATACTTCATTATGATACTGACAGCAAAACAAATTTCGATGACAGGGATGAACAGAACCAGATATATTCTATATCACATTTGTATAACAACAAGAATGATTTTAAAGTAAAGACAACTTTTGACGTAAATATATCGAAGCTCAAATATATTTTTGCAGAGCGAAGTGCAAACAATTATACGAATAAAATTTATAAGCTGACATCGGAGAACGAGTATAAAATTCTTCCGAACCTTATAACAAGAAATTCATTTCAGGTGCTCGCAAACTATACGGTTTATGATTTTGAAGATATAATTTCACAGATAAAAAGTTTTTCGTACAGGCAGCTGAACTTAAAAGATTCGACATACTATGAACTGAACAAGCATTTTTCATTCGAGGTTTATGGCGAAGCAAAAATTTATGAACAAGGTGAATTTAATAACAATGCCTTCTCAATAAACCCTATTTTTTACAATGTGGATAGGTCTGCATTCTTTCAGGTAAACTATCGCATAAGTAATCTCGTAAAGATAAGCGGGAAGACTTCTTACTTCGAGCAGCAGATATATAATTATCAGGATGGCGAGAAACTGTTGAAGAGTACCTTCAGAACTTCAAGTGTTATGGGAAAAATATTTTTCTATCTTGGAAAAAATTCTTTGATTAACTTTACATATTCTGTTGACTACTTAAGATACGATGCAGAAGAGCAAAATTATAATACAAACAATGTTTCACTGAACGTGTTCTATAATTTTTAAAAACTAAAACGATTTTGAAAACATACAGCCTTGTACTGCCCAGCGACAGGAAAGAAATAAGCAAATTTGAAAATCTCCTTGTAGAGATTAATAATGAATTCGGAATGGCTATGGAGAAATTCATTAACTTTCAGATAGCTGCATCAGAAGCAATAGTCAACGCAATAGTTCATGGCAACAAACAAAATCCTCAGAAGAAAGTATTTGTAGAAGTAATAACAGATGAGCATAAACTTGAAATGAGAATAAAAGATGAAGGCGAAGGATTTGATGTATCCAAACTTCCCGATCCCACCGACGAAACAAACCTGTATAAAGAATCCGGCAGAGGCGTATTTATTATCCGTTCGTTAGTAGATGAGTTTTATATAGAATCAGATACTGCAGGAACACGAATGGTTCTTTTAATGCTAAAATAAAAAAATTGCAGCCGTGAAACACAGCTGCAACTCGTATCAGGTATTTCACAATACCCCGTCCTCGATACTATTTATGACTCAAAATTACCTATAGCAGATATCACTATCAAAGAAACTTTAATGTATTTGTGAGTAAAAAAAAATTGCAGCTTCTCCCCGCGAGCCGCTGCAATTTTTTGTAACAAGAAATAACAAACGTCCTGTTATTCTGCCTTAAAATTATTTTACTAAAATCATTTTCTTTGTATCTGTTCCGTTAGCAGTTTCTAATTTATAGAAGTAAATTCCTCCGGATAATTTTTCAGCATTAAAGTTTACTTCATAGCTTCCTGTATTCATCGAAACATTAACAAGCTCGGCAACTTCTTTTCCGTTGATATCGGAAACTGTTAATTTCACTGCGCCTGCTTTAACGATATCAAAAGAAATTTTTGTCGAAGGATTGAAAGGATTCGGATAGTTCTGATTCAGTCTGAACGAACTTAGAGTTTCTCTCGGGCTGTGAATTCCGACAAGGTCACCCATTTTGATAAGCATGTAATCTGCTGAACCGTAGCCTGTCATATTAATGCTGCCAAATACTGCGGAGTTACTGAAAAATCCTGTGAGAAATATGTTACCTGCGTTATCTGTTCGTAAGCAATTGCCGACATCCTGACCTGAGCCACCACCGATTTTTACCCATTGAAAATCGCCGTTGGAATTATACTTTGCAATATATGCATCTCCCTGACCGCTGCTAACTACATTTGTATTACCGAAAGTTGCTGTCTCCATGCAATAACCGGATACAAATACGCTGCCCTGGGCGTCAACTACCGTTGCATTTGCGAAGTCATAGTTTGCTCCGCCTGCGCTTTTAACCCAGATGTTGTTTCCGTTTACATCAAACTTTGATACAAAGATATCATACTGTCCTGTTGAAGTTAAGTTATTGCTTCCCATAGTCATTGAGTTTTGAAAGCAGCCTGCCCAGTAAATATTGTTTGAAGCTCTGTCAAAGCACAGTGAGCGCATATTTTCCGAACCGCTTCCGCCGAACTGTTTTACCCAAAGCTGTGTGCCGTTTAAATCATACGCTCCAAGAAATAAGTCTGCAGGTCCGTTACTTGTTAACATAACTCCGTCAAAGTTAGATGTGCCGCCGAATATTCCTGCCATGTAAAATTTATCAGTTCCGGTTGCAATGTAAGGGTAGCCGCCTGTGTTTTTTGCCCATACAGGTGTTCCGTCGGCACCAACTCTCATAACAAATTTTGCTGTACTGCTTCCGTTAGGAGGTAATGAAATTCCTCCTTCTGCAGTAAAAGTTCCGTAGTATTGACCGGTTATAAAAACATCGTTGTTAATCATAGACATGTCTACAATGAAGTCCTGTGAAGCACCGCCGTATTGTTTTACCCATTGATATTCGCCGGCAGGATTTAATTTTGCTATGAATATATCTTCACCAAGTTCTACCCCTCCTGCAGTTAAAGTAATTCCGTCAAAATGTGAAACACCCTGGAATGTACCGCCCACGTAAACATTACCGTCTTCGCCTATGAAAATTTTATCAGCTTCATCTTTCATTGAGCTTCCTGCAGATTTGAACCATAGTAAAGAACCTGCAGAATTATACTTTGCTATAAAAATATCAAAGTCGCCAAGACTTGTAACATTCACATTTTCAAAACTTGCATTGCTTTTGTAGCAGCCGGCTGTATATATGTTTCCGGAGTTATCCACACACATACCGTATCCGTAATCAGTAGATGCGCCGCCGCCTTTTTTCCCGAACTGAAAGCTTTGAGCATTTAGAACTCCGCAAAGAAGTAAAAGGAGAATTATTAATTTTGATTTCATAAGAAGAGTTTTAATTTTTAGTAAAACTACTTTAAATATGTTTATAAATCAAAAAATTTTAATTAGATTTGTGAGCTGAAACATTCTCACTTTATAAAATTAATGCATTTTATCGCATATTTTATAATATTTGTGAGATAAATTGTGAACTCTAAAATTCATCAAGAATGCTTATAGATTTGTTAAAATCGTTATCGGAAACCGAAATTTTAAGATTTGAAGAGTTCTTAAGTTCTCCATATTTCAATAAAGCTGTTTACCTTAAGAATTACTTTTTGAAATTGAAAGATTTGCATCCTCATTTTCAGAATTTTGAAGATGAAAAAATAGCTATCTTCAAATCACTTTATAATAAAGAGTATAACGATACTACAGTAAGAAAGCTAAACAGTGAGTTATTAAAATTAGCAGAAGAATTTATATCAATAAATTTATTCCGGAGTAAAAGTATTCTTAAAAATTCACTCTTACTGGAAGAGCTTGACAAAAGAAAGAATGATAAACTTTTTCAAAAAAGACTCAGTGAAACTTACTCATTGGTGGAAAATTTCAGCCTGAAAAATGAAAAGTATTTTAAGGAAATGGGAGTTTTAAACGATGCAGAAATATTGTTCCATTCAATGCGTGACAGGCGAAAAGGATTTTCAAAATATTACACTTCCATTGAAAATCTTGATAAAGCATATATCATACAAAAACTGAAAAAGATTATAATATTAATTACAGAAGACAGGCATTTTGCAAAAATCTTAAAAGACAGAAAAGAAATTGAGAGCTTCATAAAATTAATTCAGAAAAATCCATATTTTGAATTTCCGGTCATTCAGATTTTAACCAATGTGATAATGATTAACTGGGAGGCAAACGAAAAGTATTTCCATGCACTTAAGCAATTACTTTCACGTTACAAAAATGAAATTTCTATTGATGAACTTGAATGGGCTTACTTTGCGATGATGAACTTTATTGTGTTTCAGGTTAATAAAGGTAAGAAAGAATTTGCCAAAGAGGAACTGGAGCTATACAGAAACATCATATCAGATAATCTTCTGCTTTATAATGATACATTGGAATCTGTCTTATTTAAAAATATTATTTCATGCGCAGTTGATGTAGGCGATCTGAAATTTGCAGAGGATTTCAAAGATGAATATTCAAGATACATTCTTACCGATGATAAAAAAGATATTGTAGAGTATTGCAATGCAAATATAAATTATGCGAAGAAACAATATTCAACTGCTTTGGAAACACTGTCAAAAATAAATTTTACCGATGTAAATCAGAAATTCAGTCTCAGGAATCTAACATTAAAAATTTATTACGAAAGTGAAATGTATGAACAGGCAATACTGACGATTGAATCATACAAGCAAAATCTGAAAAGAGAGAAAACCCTTCCTGAAGGAATAAAAAAATTATACAGTTCTTTCATTAATTTATATCAAAAAATTTTAAAACTGAAACTCACTCCCGGAAAGTATGAGGCGCAGGCACTCCTTAAAACAATACTTAAAACTGAAACAATAGCAAAAAACTGGCTATTGGAACAGGTCAGTTATTTGATTTAATTTTTTCTAAAAATTTACATTTTTACTTAGTGATAAATCCCCTATTTTTTAAAAATTTAAAGTTACGAATATTATAAAATCCTTACATTTTATTAACAATTTATCGTTTAGATGAGCAATAAGTCAACAAAAGTTGAGGTTTTAATCCCGCTTCTTACAATTCTATCAGATTCTATATCAATATTCGGAGCATTTCTATTGTCATACTGGCTTAGATTTCTCTCTCCTTTTGTTAAATATCTGGGAGGTGAAACAGAACCGCCGCCGATAATGGGATATCTTGGCTTTGCCTTAATTACAATTCCTGTAGCAATTTTTATCTTTCAGCAGCGAAAGATGTACCGGATAAAAAGAAACGTATTCATCTTTGACGAATTTTTTGTTGTTATAAAATACGTTTCCATCTATATAATCTTCTGTATGAGTCTAATTTTCTTTTACAGAGATTTTCCATATTCAAGAGTTGTATTCGGTTTACTTTGGGTCACTGCGATTATATTTACGACTTTAGGAAGGTATCTTTTGATAAAATATGAAAAAAATCTTTACAACAAAGGAATAGGCGTGGTCAATGTAGCTATTTTCGGAATGAATGAAATGGCTTTGAAAATCTATGAACAATTTGTAATGGATAAATATGTAGGATATAATGTTACAGGATATTTTACTTATGATTTTAACGAGAACTGGCTTAAAGATAAAGTTCACCTTGGCAACTATAAAGAAATTCCTACGGTAATCCGGGAAAAGAAGATTGAGAAAATAATCATAGTTTTACCTTCCCAAAAGCATATTCTACTCGAAGAACTTATTAAGTTATGTGAAGGAATTAACATAGAGTTTATGCTTGCTCCGGATTTCATAGAAATGATAACGAGTCATTTACGAATAGAAGAAGTTAACGGAATTCCATTCATGAAATTAAAATCTGTTCCAATGAATGTATGGAACAGATTTGTTAAAAGAACTTTTGATGTTCTTGCTTCTTTGCTTTTATTAATAGTAATTTCACCCGTGATGATAGTCCTTTCATTACTTGTTAAGTTTACATCTAAAGGACCTTTATTTTATAAACAGGAACGTGTAAGCCTTGACGGGAAAAAGTTTGAAATGCTGAAGTTCCGTTCAATGAAAATTGACGCCGAAAAAAGCGGACCTCAGATGACAACCATCGATGATGACAGATATACTTCAATTGGTAAAACACTGCGAAAATATTCTTTGGATGAGCTTCCTCAATTCATTAATGTGCTTAAAGGTGAAATGAGCATCGTGGGACCCAGACCTGAGCGCGAGCATTTTATCAATACAATGAAAGATACAATAAGTAAATATCTTGAAAGGCACAGAGTTAAATCAGGGATAACAGGATGGGCTCAGGTAAATGGACTTCGAGGTACTGATACACCATTACAAACCCGCATAGAATACGATATTTATTACATTGAAAATTGGTCTTTAGTATTTGATATTAAGATAATTATCAAAACTATTAAGGAAATGTTTTTTTCAAAAACTGCATTTTAATTTTTTATAAATGATACCTGTTGTAATTTTTTATTTGCACACAATTTTTGCTGTTTATGCTTTCTGTAAGTCGTTTCAGACTGAAGGCTTAATGCAGGCCTTCCTTAATACGGGCTTCATTATAATTTTATTTTCTGTAGGCTGGACGATTTCCGATTTATTCGTCGGCTTTGCTATATCGCCAAACGGATATATGATTGACATGCCGACAAGTAAGGTTATTTTGAATCTTCTTAAAATTTCCGGCTTCTTTACACCGGGACAGGGCAGAGGAACTTTAAACCCAAAAGATTCGATTTCACTTATAGTCCTTACAGTTATGGAGTATTATTTCTACAAATTCTATTTTAGAGAAACTAAAGCTGCTTCCTAAGAAGCCAAATGAAAAAAGTCTTCACACTAATATTGCTTTTTGCAATTTCCCTTTCTTATGCATTTATTTATAAGTCCGATAGCTCAGCTGCAAACAGCATAGTTTTACAGTTTGTAACTCATAATGGCTATGGCAATAATCTTTATATAGATAATGTCACAGTTGGCCCTAAATATGACAGAGATGTTAAGGTAACTTCATTTATCAATCTTCCCTCAGATACAATTTATACACCACAATCTAGAAGATTAATATTAGATAATTTACAAATATTAGTAACAAATGTCGGAAAACTTGCAGTTGATTCCATAAAAGTCCATTTAGATATTCCGGAAATCGGATATTATTGGTATTTCAATATACCATTAGCGCAAAATGAAATTAAACTTTTAAGTTTTCCTGAAGCTGTTTTTGCTCATAATAGAACATATCACCCTATACTTTACGTTTCTGATTCTGCTGATAAAAATCACTCTAACGATACTATAAGACAAAGCTTTGGCTACTATCTTGGAGCACCTAAAAAAGTTTTATTTGAAGAATTCACCAGCGCAACAAGTTTATCCGCATCTATTAATAATCCATCATTAAATAATTTTGTAAATTCAAAATTCGACAGTATTGTTGCTATAAATTATCATCTTGGATTTCCGGCACCCGGCAATGATTCACTCTACTTAGCCGATACAATTCAGAATAAAGAAAAAGCTGATTACTATAATATAGTTGCTGTACCAAAACTAATTTTTAACGGAGCTTACTTTTCCAAGTTTCCGTTCAGTACTGAAAATCTCAAGTCTTCATTTGATACATTAAAAAATATAGGTTCTCCTATCAGTATGTCAGTTACCGATGCACGACTGGCTGGAGATACGATTAGCTCTAATATTACAATTAATGTTCTTGCCCCCGTAATGGCAGGCGATTATTATCTCCGTGTAAACGCAATTGAAAGGAGAGTTTCCTACGTTAATCCTCCGGGAACTAATGGTGAATCTGTATTCTATGATGTATTCAGGGAGGCAGTTCCGAATACACAGGGAATTTCAATTCCAACAGCAATTGGTACATATAATTATAATGTAAAATATAAAAGAAATCCTGTATGGGTGGATTCAATGGTTTACACTGCAGCATTTGTTCAGAATGATAGAACATTTGAAGTCCTTAACTGTGCGAAATCACGTTCAGGTGTTTATGAAAAATTAAAACATTACAATTTAACCGATGCTTTACCGGATTTTAAAGCAGGAAAATTCAAGCAATCACAATACGGAAAATTCGGTTCTAAACAATTTACAAAACATTCAGGAAGAAGTATTCTTGATACAACAGCTACAGATTTTTATTTAGAGCAATTTGAATCACAGGGACTTCCGTATGACTGGACACTTGCACATCAATCGGAATTATTCACTTTTCAAAATGTTTATAACAGCGGAATAAACGGACCATCATTTCCGGGCAACGGTTGTTTGAAAATGAATTTTTATGATAATACAGATATTGGACAGATGGATACGCTTTACTCCCCTATAATTTATGGAGTCACATCCCAGGATACAATAAGGTTTGATTATGCTTATGCAGGTTATCTGTACAACGAAGGTGACAGTCTCTATATAAATATCTCCACAGACGGCGGACTTACTTTTCCAAGAAATATTTTTCACAGAGGCGGAATAGGATTAGCAACTGCCTCAAGTTCTACAGTGGCATTTGTACCGGCATTGAGAACTGAGTGGAGAACTATTTCTCAATCATTGCAGGGAATTATACTGGACAGGTATTCAGTTCCGGTTGCAAATGAATTTACACTTTATCAGAACTTTCCTAATCCGTTTAATCCGTCTACTAAGATTTCATTCAATCTTCCTGCAGAATCAAAAGCATTATTAATTATTTACGATATTTCAGGCAGAGAAGTAAAACAATTGGTGAACGAAATTCTCGCGGCAGGTTTGCATGAAGTAAATTTTAACGGTGAATCTTTATCTTCTGGTATATATTTTTACAAACTGATAACCCCCGGATTTACTCAATCCAAAAAAATGGTTTTAATTAAATAATCTTAATAAAAAATAAAAGCGGGAAAATGAAATTCAAATTTTTATTGAATTTGGTACTGCTCATCTCTGTAACATGTATTTTTAATACAACATTTGCAGGAGATAGAACAGTATTAGTCGAAAGATTTACCAGCTCCACATGCGGTCCTTGCGCATCAAATAATCCTACAGTTGATGCATTCATGAATTCACTTACAAGTTCTCAGATAATGGGATTAAGCTTTCACATGAACTGGCCTTCTCCGGGAAATGACCCTATGTATATGTACAATATACCGGATAATACAACTAGAAGAACTTACTATAATGTTAATGCTATCCCACAGCTTCAGATGGATGGTATCCTGACACTTGAGCCTAACTATTCAAATGCACAGCTTACAAATGCGTTCAATACCAGAACTGCCCTGTTAAGTCCTGTTACAATCATTGTAAGACAAACAGATATCGGAACTGACAGTATGCAGGTACTTGTAACAGTATATTGCGAAACTGCAATTGCAACTCCTTCAGTTACAATGCAGGTAGCAATTATGGAAAAGCTCATTCAGTATCCTTCTCCTCCCGGAACAAACGGCGAAACATCATTCCACACCGTAATGAGAAGAATGCTTCCTAATGCAAGCGGTATTACTTTTGACTTAACACCGGGCACAAGAAAAGATTATGAATTCAGAATAAAAAAAGATGCACTTTGGAATCCTGCACAGATTCAGGCTGTAGCTTATGTTCAGACATCAAACAAAGAAGTTTTAAATTCCGCCTGGAAGCTTTCAGATTTTTGTTTACTTCCAAATACTGCTTTCAAAGTTGTAAACAGCGGCACATCACAAAATGCCAATTATAAAATTGCTGTTCCGTATATTGCAGACGGATATAATTCACCTGTTACATTCTCTGCTTCAGTAGTAGGTAATCCTGCGGGAGTTTCAGTAACTTTCCCAAGCGGTAATACTTTGAGCAATTTCCCTGACTCAGTATCAGTAAACGTTGCTTCGACAGGCAGTGTACCTGCAGGAATCTACCAGGTTGTAATTACAGGAACAAACGGTCTTGGAAAATCTCATAAAGTTTCTGTCAACTATAATATCGGCAGAAGTTTTGTAAATGTAGGAGCAAATAAACCCAGCCTTTTATTTAATGTAGATGGCAATGCATACGGTGCTTCACAATTATTCACATGGGATTTAAATTCAAATCATAACCTGAGTGTAACAACACCACAGGTATTTGCTACTACACGATATGTATTCCAGAACTGGAGCAACGGCAGCACGGATACTGCTCAGACTGTTAATATTAATACAAATATTTCGAGCTATGTCGCTAATTTCAAAACTCAGTATAAATTAACAGCAAATACAAATCCTGCCGGAATGGGAGTAACAATTCCGTCCGCAGGACAATTCTGGGATGAGAATTCAAGTGTAAGTCTTAGTGTATCTGCAACTCAGGTTTCTTATAATGGAAAGACCTATTACTTCCAGAGATGGCTTGGAGGCGGAAACAATTCTTATACGGGAACAAATCCTTCAGTCTCTTTAAATATGACTAACCCAATTAATCAGATTGCGATTTATGATACTATTGATGTCGGTATTTCTAATTTAGGAACAGGAATACCTGATAAATATAATTTATATCAGAATTATCCCAATCCTTTCAACCCGACAACAAATATAAAATTTGATATTCCAAATTCTTCATTCACTTCTTTGAAAGTTTATGATATAAACGGAAGAGAAGTCGCAGAATTATTAAGCCAAAACTTACAGGCAGGAAGATATGAATATTCTTTCAATGCATCTGCTTTATCAAGCGGAGTTTATTATTTTAAACTCGATGCAGGAGAATTTAATCAGATAAGAAAAATGATACTGGTGAAATAAATTTTAGTATAGTTTATTTATAAAAAAAGCCCTGTTGAATTAACTTTCAGCAGGGCTTTTTGTTTTCAATGTTAAGATTGTTATTTCCGGACGACAGTTTAATCTTAGCGGCAAACCTACAGTTCCTATTCCTCTGCTTACATACATGTTTGAATTTTCATTTTTATATAATCCCTCTACAAAACTGCTTACTGCTGCAGCAATTGATAAATTAAAATTTCCTAACTTGGCAAATACAATCTGACCTCCATGAGTATGTCCGCTGACTGTTAAATCTATTTTTTCTTTAGAAAAATCATTAAAGAAATACGGCTTATGGTACATAAGAATTTTGGGGATAGATTCGAATGACAGATTATTCTGCTTCATTATTTCCTTTGCATCTGTAACCGTCTTATCAAAGTATTTATAAATAACGGGGTCGTAATTTGCGCCGCTTACTCTCGTATCTTCCATTCCCATTAGTAATAATTTTTTATTATTTATCTCTAAGATTGTATTCTCGTTCCTCATTAATTTAATCGGAGTTTCATTCAAAACTGCTTTTGCCACATAATCAGCATCGTGAAAATAATCATGATTTCCCAGTGTTGCATATACTCCATACTTTGCTTTTAAATCTTTAAAAGCTTTTGTAAAAGGATAAACTTCCGTACGCTCTGAGTTTGTTAAATCTCCCGGGATAAGTATTAAGTCTGCATTATAGCTGTTAAGAATATCGGTATAATTTTTCATCTGAGATTCATTCATGTAAGGTCCCGAATGAATATCGCTTATTAATAAAATTCTCAAGCCTGCGAGTTCTGCAGGAAGATTCTCGATATAAATATTCTGGTTAGTTACTGCAAACTCATCTTTTTTAAGAACTCCTATAGTAGCGCTTGTAAATGTATAACCTGTTAATAAAATTCCGCCTGCTCTTATAAATTTCCTGCGTGACTCATCAAATTTTTTGTATTCTCTGTTCTCTTTTACCTTAGAATATTTTTGCTTAAAATAACGGAATTTATTTGTAAGATAATAAAATAAAAATACCGGCAGTTTTATCAGCTTAATGGCAAGCATTAATAGACCTAAAAATATAATTGCTGCCTGGAAGATAAAGAATGGAACTATAAATAGATTATACAGCCATTTCGGCAATGAACTGAAGTCCATTCTGTTTGTGACAAGATAAACGTAGGGAATATTAAGAATAACAAAAGGAACAATTGTTATTATTTTCCAGAATTTCTTTCTGGAATTATCATTCTTAAAAAACGGGAAGTAAGGATTTGAATTACCGAATTTTCTGAATGACCAGAATGCAAAAGATTGGATTAATCCTACAATAAGGAAGAAAAATAAAAAAAATAAAAATTTCGGTGACGCCATTTAATATATTAAACTCGTTTTATAATAAAATCGTTTCAATGTGTAATACGCAAATAGTTTTAATTTGTTAAAAAAAACCTCTTCCCGATTTTCTCAGGAAGAGGCTATTATTATTTAAAATAAAATATAACAGTCTTATATTTTTTTTGCCTGCTTTACCTTAACTGCATTATCGGAAAGACTGACATTGCCTGAAATTGAAATCTTGTCGCCGTTAGAATATTCGCTGCTAAGATTTTTCAATATTAAATCAGGAGTATTTCCCGTGACTAAATGATTATTTTCATATGTTCCTTCAGCTTTGATAAGAATATCTCTTACACTGAAACCGCCGTCTGTCACACCGTCTTTTAATTTATTAATATCAATCTTTGCATCTTTCTTAAATGTTATAGTAAAGGTCGCTTTTACCAAATCAGCTTTAACTGACTTTACAAAATCCATTGAACGGAATTCTTCTTCAACACCTTTAGCGCATAATGAGCATGTAAATCCGTCAACTCCAATGGTAGCCTGAGTAACCTGTGAATATACCATTGTAAGCGGTGACAAAAGAAATAATATAAGTACAGATATTTTTTTCATTTATTTATTATCAGTCTTTTGTTCGTTATCGTTTTTATTCATATATTTCGAAGGATTTGCTTCAAAATCCTTTATGCACATTTTACAGCAAAAATAATATTTTGTTCCTTCATATGTAGTATAAACAGTATTTTTGGCCGGTTCGTTCATTACAGGGCACATTAAATCTTTTGCATATTTCATTGGTTCGTTTTTGAAGCTTTTTACACAGTCATTACAGCAGAAATTATAATCTTTTCCAAGATAATTGAATACTACTTCTTTGCCTTTTGGAATTGATTCACCTGATACTACACAAACTGAAGCGCTGTCATTTGAAATTCCGCCAGCATTGTTTTTATCTTTGCAGCATGAAGCACTTGCGCATTTACCATTATCACAGCAGTTATTATCTTTGCAGCCCTTGCATCCACCGTCTTTGCAGCAGTTTTCAGCGCATGTGCAGTTTTCACATTTACAGTCAGTGCAGCAGCAAGCAGCAGCTACTACAACAGCTCCGCCTGAAGTTTTCTTTGAGTCACAGCTTGTCTTTGAATCGCATTCCATTTTTGAATCGCAGCATGATTTTGAATCACCGCTTTTCATTGCACAATTATCCATTGTGCAGCATCCGTTATCTGCGCAGCATGAAGCACAGTTGCCTTCAGAACAAGTACAGCTTACACATACACAATTTGTACAGCAGCATGATTTATCTTCACTGTATGAATTACTATACATAAATGCAATAGCTACCATTGCTAAAGCAAGAGCGCTTAAGAATAATTTCGTTTTCATTTGAGTTAAATTTAAATTTAGAAAATTCATTAAAATTGTCGATAAATTTTAATTCTCTAAATTCTAAGAACGCACTTGATAGTATTAATATCTTCGTTCGGAGGCGAGTGGAATGTATTTATTATAGAGTTAGAAAAACTTTTAAAGTTTTCATTACCTATTGGTAAAATTTCAGCAGGAGTAAATATCTTTAAAGTTTTTATTGTATTGGTAACTGTAAAGTTTTGTGTGAGTTCAGCGGGTTCGGTGTTAGCTTCTTTCATTTCGCAAACACAGTGGCTTACAAGTTTCACTTCTTTTTTATTTGCGCAGCAGCTTTTCGTTTCCGTTTTGTGCTTGCAGCAGCAGTCAGTCATGTCCTTCATAGAACAAAAAACACTGCTTACAACAGAGAGGTTTACTAGTGTAAACACTGCTGTTACAACCAGAATTAAAATTTTGTTATATGATGGTCTTTTTATCATTACAATAAAAATTAAGAAGAAATAACTCTATTTAAAATCCAATTTTTTGTACTACTGTCAATTCATAATATTTACCGAACTTAACACAATTTCGGTATATGTATCATAATATCCCACTGTCTGTCCGCCATAAATTACGGGATTATTTTTAAAAGCATACGACCTTTTTACCATTCCGACTTTTGAATAATAATCGTATGCAATATAGTTTGTGTCTAAAATCTCCGGATTACCTGTATAAAGCTTTCTCTGAATTTTAATACAATTATATGTTCCTGCCTGAGTCTGCACCTGTTCATAAGTAAAATATTTTTTTCTTTGTGTTTGTATAGCACCTGTGTTTCTGAAAAACCATTCAGAGTTTTGTACTATTGGATACTTTATACAGTTCGCCTGCACATTAGATAACTCATTATGGTCATTCATTAATATAGTTCTCAGATAATCAACCGGTAAATTATTTTCATTACTCTTTGTTCTGGTATTAACAGGTCTGTAAGGACCAAATCCAGGACCATAATCATCTACATATCCTATAATTACTAGCCCTGTATCAGTCTGCACGTAAAATTCTGCAGTGTTATATGCATGCGCTGGTGAAGTGTAATTTCCTCTTAACACTCTTGCATTAATTCCGTTATAGACCGTGTCATTTTTCCAGACGCTATAGCCGATTCCATCTGAAGAGTCCAGTTCGCCGCCTATGTAATTTCTTGCAGAGTCAGGATGAAAGACAAATCGCTGCGATGTCTTAAAAAACCAGTTCGAATTTAAAGCGAACGGATATTTAAAATTTGTTGATGTATCTGCCGGAGTTACGGGATTCACTATTGTGTCATCACTCTTTGAACATGAATATATTACCAGCGAAGCAGCAAATAAAAAAAGTATTTTTGAAATTAATTTACTCAATATATAAAGGGAATAAGTTTTTTAGAATTTTTCATATAATTTTTATACTCTACAAATTTCTCAGAAAGCAGCTTCTCTTCGTAATTAAGTTTTACAATAAAAATTATTATCAATGCCGCAAGTACTGAAATATTTACAACAGTAAATCTGGTTGTAATCCATATCAGTCCCAGTAAGATAACAACTGTGTAAATGGGATGCCGCACATATTTATACGGTCCTGATGTTACTAATACTGCGCTTTTAGCAGGAACAGGTAATACAGAAAAATTTTTATTCAATAATAATGCCGACCACAATCCGATTAACAACAACAGGATTTCAGAAATGAATAAAAATTTATTTTCGGGGAGGACTTGCCCGTTAACCATCAGAAATCCGGCACAGGCTAATTGCAAAATAACTATTGTAAAGGATTTAATCAAAATGAATTCAGGATTTCTTATCAGGATTTCTCTTCCCATATCTGAACCAGATGAACAATTGTATCAACTGCCTTCTGCATTTCCTGAATAGAAGTCCATTCAAGCTTTGAGTGAAACGCATGCTCGGCAGCAAAAATATTAGGAGTCGGCAAACCCATGAATGATAAACGCGAGCCATCTGTTCCTCCTCTTATAATATTTACTCTCGGAGTCATCCCTGCCCGGGTAACAGCTTCCTTTGCATAATCTACCAGCTGCGGATGTCTGTCCAGTACTTCCTTCATGTTTCTGTACTGCTCAGTAACTTCAAAATTAAATGAGGAGCGTTTGTATTTATATAAAATATTTTCAGTGATTGTTCTCAGCATGTCTTCTTTTTCTTTTAATCCTTCTACAGTAAAGTCGCGGATAATAAATTTCAAAGTCATCGATTCCACTCCGCCTTCCATTACTATCGGATGCACGAATCCTTCTTTTCCCGATGTTGTTTCAGGGGAGCATCTTCCCTTCGGCAGCGCATCTATAATTTCTGATGCAATCTTTACAGCATTCTCCATAATTCCTTTTGCAAATCCCGGGTGAGTATTAAATCCGTGTATTTGTATTTTGACAGCATCAGCAGAAAACGTTTCATCTTCTATATGTCCATATGCTTCGCCGTCCATTGTATAGCAGTAGTCAGCGGCGAGTTTTTTTAAGTCAACATTATCTACTCCCCTGCCGATTTCCTCATCAGGTGTAAATAAAATTTTTATTGTGCCATGCTTTATTTCAGGATGAGTGATTAAATGATTTACTGCATCCATTATCTCTGCAAGTCCCGCCTTATTATCTGCGCCGAGAAGTGTAGTGCCGTCAGAAGTAATTATATCACAGCCGAGATTGTTGTTGAGCTCGGGATTTTCTTCAGGTCTTAACACCTGAGTTTTATCAGCCGGCAGAACTATATCTCCGCCTGAATAATTTTTATGTATGATTGGTTTAACGTTCGCTCCGCTGGATTCAGGTGAAGTATCCATGTGCGAGCAGAAACATATCACAGGGACTTTCTTATCCGTATTTGCAGGCAGCGTTCCGTAAACGTATCCGTACTGGTCTAAATGCGCATCGGATATTCCCATTGCAAGAAGCTCTTCAACTAAAATTTTCCCAAGATTCTTTTGTTTTTCAGTGGAAGGCGAAGAAGATGAATTCATATCCGATTGTGTATCAATAGTAACGTATTTCAAAAACCTATCGGAGCAGGTGTAGTTTATATTTAGTTTTGACATAGTCTGATTTGTAGTTTTATAAAATTAATCATAAAAAAATCTTTATTTCATATTCTTTTTTTTACCTGTAAAGGTATCCGCAAAATATCACTATTAATATGTCAAAAAAAAAATTAAATTTATTTAAAAATTATATGAAAGAAATTAATTATGTAATTTGGAATGAAGGCAAACACTATGTAGCTCAGTGCCTTAATGTGGAGATTTCTTCTTTTGGTGATAGCGTAGATGAAGCCAGAAAAAATATAAAAGAAGCTATTGAACTTTACTTTGAAGGAGAGTCAGATTTAGAAATTCAAAATATTGATTCATTATTTCTTGGTAAGGAACTGGTAAATGCCTAAAGAATACTCCTCTAAAGAAATCGAAACTGTTCTAAAGAAAATAGGATTTGTTTTTATTTCTCAAAAAGGCTCACACGGCAAATTTAAAGATGATAAAGGTAAAACTGTAATTTTACCTATGAATAAAAAAGAAATACCTTTTGGAACATTCCGCAGCATCTTGCGCCAGGCAGGAATTGACTTAAATGAATTTATAAATAAACTTTCTTAACTCACCTTATTTCTTCTGTCTCATCTGCTTTTTTATCAGCATCATTTGCCCCAGATGGTAAGCATTGTGAATATTCATATTGTGTAAAGTTTCCCACCAAAGCCAGGTCTTATCAGGGTCACTGAAAGGTCGTTCATCAAATTTTTCTTCAGGAGAGTTTTTCATCGCTTCATAAAGTCCATCCATTACTTTATAAAATTTATTCAACAATTCTTCTTTTGATAAATCATTATCATCAAATGTAGGGTCATTATCTGACTTAATATGCACAGCCGGCAATGGAGTTCCTATAAAACGCATGTAATATTTTTCATTATAGAATAAAAGATGAATCACAAGCTGGCGGATTGAGTGCTGCTCTTCGCTTTCTTTCCACTTAAATTCTTCGTCTGATAAATCAGAAATTACATCTTTGAGGGGCTTGAACCAGCTTTCTTCATTATAGCAGGCAGCATACTGCTCTACCAGAAGTTGTTTAATTGTTGTTGGCATTTAAGTTACAGTATTTTTTTATAAAACTTCTCTATAGCTTTATCGCAAATATCTTGATTACTTACAGAATTCTCACTAGAATTAATTTTCCAACAAATTTTGTCGACGATATCAAAATTTGGATAGTATGTATCGGTAACATCATAATATTTATTTGTATGTTCGAACCCATTATCCTCTAACTCTCGCAAAATCACATTTAAATGAGACTCTTTAAGTGAATATTCTCTCCACCATGCCATTATTAAAATGTATCTTCCATTTCTAATTGAAATATGATTTTGCTCATTTTTAATTAACCAATTTTTATCAATTTGGTGCAAGGTACCTATAAAGATTTTTTTTAAGTCGTAAAACAATTCATCACCTAAATCTACTACATTTTTATCATAAGAATTCAACAAATTTTCTCGTTTTAGTTCTGCATTTTTTATTTCTTGTAAATCCTTAATTTTTTCGACAATATTTTTTGTTATTACCTTAAATCCTAAATTATTATAACGACTCATAATTTCTTGAGCATCACTTTTATAATCACGTCCAAAACTTCCAGCATAAATTTTTGCCTTCAAGAACCCAGAAGGTAAAGTAAAATTACTACTGGTAGGTAAAATCATATAAAAGGAATCAGATTCTTGTGTCTCTCGATCAATAATTCCATTTTTTTCAAAGATAGTCATGCCTCTTTCTCCCCAACCATCTCTAAAAAAAATTATAACCATCTTTGAGTTTTTGTAAAAAACATCATAATAAAACTCATTTCCCTTATTACCTATTATACGGTTTTTATATAATGGATAAAAAAATATTTTTAACTTTGTACTCCCAATTATTTCATTATATATTTTTTTTTACAAATTCTTCATCTTGTGTTAAAAAGGTGAAAGCTATGTCAAATTCTTTTTCTTCCATTAATTCATAATTCTAAATTCTGAATTCATAATTAAACTACTTCCCTCCCTTAAACTCCGGTCTCTTCAGACTCGCAACAAATCCTGCTGCATCGTATGCTTCATCAAGTGAAAGCGAACCGGGATTATCTCTCGGCATCTGAGTCTTCAGAAATTTCACAAGGCGTTCCATTTTGCTCATTCCTGCGCCGTCGTTAAAACTGTCGTCTCCGCAGATGGGAGGAACAAGGTATTTTACACCGATTTCCTGCGGATTTTTTAAAGTCCCCAGCCCGCCGTAAGCATGGCACGTAATACATCTTGTATCGTAAATTCTTTTCCCTTTCTCTATATCAGGCTCGCGTTTAGGGAAATCAATATCATTTATCGTTACTCCCTGCAAGTCTTTAGGAATACCTTTTGAAAGCCAGTTCATATATGCAAGAATACTTTTCAGTTCATAACTATCAGGCGGGAGCTTCCTACCATTAAGACTTCTTTCGAAGCAGTCTTCAACCCTTTCCGTTAAATCCGACATTCTGTTATGTCTTTTACTTAATGCAGGGTAACGGTTTGATACTCCTATATAGCTCATTGTATTTTTATCCATACCTCCGTTGAAGTGGCAGTTCTGACACTCAAGATTATTGCCTGCATATCGCATCGATTTATTTTCCACATCGGCACCTACTATGTTAGACGTTTCCGTTATCAGTCTGTGACCGTATCGTATCATATTTCCCAGCGAGTCATTCGGAAGCGAGTTCACATCATACTGCGGCCAGCTGCTGAAAATCCCTTTTACATAAGCTTGTATCGGGGCTTTAAAAACGAACCCTCCGATTATTACAATTAGAATAAGAACAGGAATATAAATTTTAAATTTCATTTCGTTAGTATTAAGTAGTAAGTATAATGTATAAAGTACACAGATAAAAACAACTTACAACTTTGAAACTTAAAATTTAGTAAAACTAAAATTACTTACTTAAAATTATTTATTATTATAATGCGGCCGCTGTAAAGTTAACACATATGCAGCGCAATCGTAAGCATCTTCAAGTGAAAGCGAGCCGGGTTTATTTTTTGGCATCTGAGTTTTCAGAAACTTTACAAGAAACTCCATGCTTCCCATTCCTGCTGCATCATTGAAAGAATCATTTCCGGCAATAGGCGGGATAATATATTTCACGCCTCCATGTATCTCAGGATTTTTTAAAACTCCCAGACCTAAATCAGCATGGCAGCTCATACAATTATTTGCAAAAACTGATTTCCCTCTTAAGGCATCAGGCGCGCGGTTTAGCTTTTCAACATCTTTTATATTTATTCCTTCCAGGTCCTTAGGCACTCCGCTGCTTATCCAGTTCAGGTAAGCAATAATGCTTCTCATCTCAAAATTATTTTCAGGCATTGGTCTTCCGTTCATGCTTCTTATAAAGCAGCCGTTTACTCTCTGAATTAATGAAGTTGATTGCCCTGTGGATTTATCTATAGAAGGATATCGGTTCGCAACTCCGACAAGATTGTAAGTGTTTTTTACAAGTCCTGCATCGAAGTGGCAGTTTCGGCATTCGAGATTATTGCCTGCGAAGCGCATTGCTGTATCTTTCACATCGGGACCCACAATGTTGGAAGTCTCCGTTAATAAACTATAACCGTAGCGAATCATTTTACCGGATGAATCGGCGGGCAAATCGTTTACATCAAAGCGGGGCCAGGTATCCGGGTTGGATGAAACATCTTTTGCTGATTTATTGCGGAACAGAATCACTATAACCAGAGTTATAATGACAGCTCCGGCAATATACAGGAACAAACTGAAGGTCTTTCTGTTATCTTGAGCCATAAAATTGAATGAAGGGGGAGTTTATAATTTATGTAAATATAGAAGGTTAAATTGGAAATAAAAATAATCTTTTTTGTAAGGAAGTAAGACTTGAGATATAAAAGGATAAACCTTTATATCTTAATTCTTAAATGTAAAAAACTTATTTTCAATTAATCTATCTTAACAATCATAAACTTTATGAAAAACCTCAGTTACATCTTTTTATTTTTAGTTCTCACAGGTATTGCCAATTTTTCTTACGGGCAAAAAATTGACGAAAAACTTTTATTCTCAGGCAACGGTCAAAACAACATTGACGCATTCAGTTATTATACAGACGGCAATGGAAACTATGCATTTGTAGAGTACGATAACAACACAAACCAATCCAGACTTGTCAGCAACAAAGGAAACTCCGATTACTACGATGTAGTAAATGCTGACCCCAAATTTGATAGAAGCGGAAACAACTACACAACCGCTTACAACTACAGAAAAGATACTACATATCTTGCAGATGTAAACGTTCTGCTGATGAACGGCAAAAAAGTTGCCGAGCTTGCAACAATAGATTCTTATAATGCATTCATAAACAGCTCTGACCAGTACCAGACAGTTATTACTGACGGCGATAAGCAATATATTGCTAAATTCTCCTCTGACGGAAACCTGGTAAAAACCGGACCATATGATTTCGTGAAGAGCATATATGCAGAAATAACCGATGCTCCTTCAACAATGGAAGGCGAAGATAAAATGGCACAGAATCTTTTCAAAGATAAGAACGGAAACTACGGATATATTGTAATTCAAAACGGTAAGGCTTCTATAATGTTCGGCAACGATGTTACAAGTACAAACTACACTGATATACTTGAAACAAGCTTCAGATATGATAAGAACGGAACACTTACTTACATTGCTAAGGGCAACGGATTATTTTATAGCGGTTACGGAAGTGAATTTGTTGTACAGGGTGATAAAAAATGGAACGATTTTAGTTCTGTAAATCCACCTGTGAAATTCACAAAAGATAATATTCCTGTTTACACAACAATGGACTCGATAAACGAAAACACATATTCAACCAGACTTGTTGTAGGAAACGATTATTATCCTGTTTACAGCAACGCTTCAAAGACAAGTCCTGTATCAGGTTATACAGGCGGAATTTTTGATATAAATATTGCTGATAACGGTAATATCACTTTCTCAGGACAGACACAGATTATATCAAAAAATCCTGATGGCTACGATGACTACACTTACAAAACTGTAAATGTTATAAACGGAATTGAAGGAAAGGGATATTTTAACCAGGGTGTTATCAAGTACAGTAAAGCAGGCGCAATGTTAGTCGCAGGCTCAGCTTCACAAAGCGATAAAAAAGTATCTTTGTTCATGAATACAGGAAGCGATTCTAAAGTAGTAACAGAAAAAAAATATGACGGAATAAATGATTATGATTTTATCAACGGCGGAAGCAAATTTTATTATGTAGGAGTTACATACGGTGATTATGAAAAAGGCACAAAAGATAAGAGCGATGTTTATATCAATGGTGATTTAGTCGGCAAGTATGAAAATCTTTTAGGACAGGGAACAGATGAAGGAAATTTCAACAGCATTATTTTCAATTCTGCAGGTGATTATGCATTCGTTGTACAGAACTCAAACGAAAAGAAAGTTAACGGTGAAATGACCTATGATTACACAACTGATATAGTTTCTAACAGAGATATCGATAGTCCTTCACTTCCAAATGGAAGAGATAAATTCTCCTATGTAGATAATTTAAAATTCTTAAAGAACAGCAAACTATTTTATGTAGGTTATTTATATCCTACAGATGCAACTATGGAAAGCTACCTCGTTCTTGATAGCAAGATCTTAGGCAAACCTTACAGCTCTATAAACAATCTTAAATACAACAAAGATAACAACACCATTACTTTCAGAGCTTCGAGAGGAAATAATCTTTACGACGTTACAGTAAGATTATAAAATAGTTTTAAATAATTTTTAAATTCAATCCCTTCTCTTTTAAATAAGAGGAGGGATTTTTTATTTCCAGTCTGTAACATCTATCTTCTTTCCGTCGCTTTCTAGTATCAGCGCGCCGTCCAGATCCGTTCTATAAATTTCGCTGCCGAGTAACTTCAATCTTCTTAAAACTATATCTGAAGGATGATTGTAAATATTATATAGCCCGCATGAAATCAAAGTAATCTTCGGATTACATTTAATTGCTAATGGAATCGTAGTAGATGTAATGCTTCCGTGATGACCTGCCTTTAAAATATCTGCGCTTAAAAATTTTCCGTAGCTGTTAACAATAAATCTTTCCGCCTCCTTCTCAGCATCACCTGTGAATAACACTTCCGTATCTTTATATTTGAATTTTAAAACAACTGAGCCGTTATTCAAATTTGAATTAGAATAATCTGACGATAACTTTACGAATTCTTCATTGGGAAACAAGCAGTATAGCCTGAACTCATCTGACTTGATAACATCGCCGAACCTCATCACACTTCGGGGAATTTTCTTAGCTCTGATAATGCTGTCTATGGAATTTACATAGGGACTGTTATATCTTTGCCCGCTTTCAAGAATGTTATCTACCTGAAAATTTTCAAGGATGTACTTCAATCCACCTATGTGATCCATATGCAGATGAGTGTAAACCAGTAAATCAATTTTATCTATATCGTTACGTTTTAAATAAGGAGTAACAGTATTCTCTCCTGCATTGTAGTTAAAATTTTGTCCGCCGGCATCAATCAGAATTGTTTTTCCCTCAGGAGTTTTAATAACTGCGCAGTCTCCCTGCCCTACATCAAGAAATGCAATTTTTAAATTCCTATTAAAATCTAAATTCGTCAGATAAAATGCGGCTATAATTAAAACAGCTAGAGTACCTCTGAACTTTAGATTGTATTTTTTAAGAGTGAATAGATTTATTATAAAAGCTAAATAGAGTACAAGATTCGCAAAAGAGAATTTATAAATATTAACGTAGCTGAACGGAAGCTGCGCAGAATATTTTATAAGCCAAAGCTGTGCTTTCAGGAACCAGTAATTCGTTTCTCCTATGATTGATGAGAGAAAATCCGAGAATATTCCGATAAGAATTTGTAAAAATCCCAGTGCAAGAGAGATGTTCGATGCCCAGACTGAAAATATATTTACGAATAATGCAACGAGTGATAATTTGTTGAAGTAAAGAGCAGTTAAGGGAAGCGTCCCTATTTGCGCAGCTAACGTTATAAAGAATGTTACCATCATCCAGAATAAAAATTTCTTCCACAAGGTATTTGCCTTCACTCTTTGGATAAATAAATCTTCAAATCTTTTGTATAAGAATACTATTGATATAACCGCTGCAAATGATAAAATAAAGCTTGGGTCAAATAATTGTTTTGAATCGTACAGAAGCATGAGCAATCCTGAAAATCCTATGACATTATAGATAATTATCTTCCGCTGGATTTGAAATCCCGTGAGTATAATCACTCCCATAAAAGTTGCTCTTACAATTGAAGGCGAGCTTCCCGTAAACAGGCAGTAATAGAAAAGTAAAATAATAATAATTATTAATCTGTAAGGCTGGGGAATTCTGAGAATAGAAAAAAGTATCGTAAGAAAAATAATAACGTATGCAATGTTCAGTCCCGATACAGCAATCAGGTGCATCACACCTGCATTGACGAAATCAACTTTCATTTCACGTGTTATATCCGTCCGTTCGCCTGTAACAATTGCTTTCAGAAATGCGCCTTCGTCACCGGGTACAAATCTGTTTATATTATTCAGCGCAAACTTCTTTGAAGGATAAATAATATACTTATCAAGAAAACCTAAATTATTCTTCGAAGTAACTTCATAAAAATTGTAACCGTTTACTGTAAATATTTTATCTATTCCCTGCAATTGGAGATATCTTTTGTAATCGAACTCGTCGGGATTTCTCATTGGCTCCGGAGTACTTATTCTTCCTATCAAACTTACCCTGTCCCCTTCCTCCAGTTCCTTTGCATTCTCTTCAATCTTCTGTCCGCTTTTGAAAATTCTTACTATCACATCTCCGGCAACATTAAAACTGTCCTTCATCGTAACTAAATTTTCCGACTCCAGAACAAATCTTACTCTCCCGGAATCGTAATCAGGAATATTTTTTATTATACCTGTTAACTGAACGTAATTATTTTTACCCGAATCAGGAAATTTTTTAATTGAGTTTGCTTCTGTTAAATTGAAATCTATGTTTGACTTAAATACTCCCGCGATGAAAATCAAAAGGAATAATAAGATGTGTCTGAAATTATTTTCCGGTGATTTATAAAATAAAATGAGATTAAAAAGGAATAATATTAAAACAGAATAGAAAAGATATTGAGCTGATAAGAAGAATATATTACCTGCAATCACACCCAGTGCAAAGACTATAAAAAATTTTACAGCAGGAATATTTTTCAGTAAATGCAGCATTCTATTGTAAGGATTCAGGAAATATAAATTAATATTTAAAAAATTTATACAATAATAGTTGCATCTTTTAAAAGTTATTTATATTTTTGTACAGTAATTCTGACTCACCACTACTCCCTTAAAAAAAATTCCTTGACTCACTAAACGTTTTTATTTACTAAAAACATTCTTTTTACTATAACAAATTTCTGAAACATTTTTTGTTTCATTAAATAAATCCCGAAGGTGTAATGGCAACCCCAAATTGCAATCCTAAAAAGTTATTACTGTACTATGTCCTTTTTTTCTTTGTATCATTCGTATATAAAGAGCTCTACTCCCAGCAAATCGATAATGAGTATTTGGATTTTGCACCGCGAAGTCTAAGGACTACTCTTTCTGCTGACGGTAAAATCGGTTTTGGAAAAACCGATCCGGCATTCGGAATCAATCAGATAAGATGGAATACATACCTCACATTAAAAAATAATGTTGTACTGGGAGCTGAGGTAAAATCAAATAAAGGTAATGACGCTTACTGGTATGAGTTTAGCCAAAGAACAACTAAGTTAAGCCAGTTGTATCTTCAATACAGCAATACTTATAAAGTTTTTTCTTTTGATTTTACTTTTAATATGAGATTCGGAAAGCTTGAATATTATCCGAGTTATACTGAACCGCAGTTAATTCTAGATAACATCAACCAATATCTGAACCCGCCTTCATTTTACGGTGCGCTCTTCAGTGCAGATGCAATGTTCTGGAGACCGATAAATCTGGAGGGTCATTTCAACGCTAACTCTCCTGATGTAAAAAATGATTTATATAAAGCAAACATCAACGATGCGTACCTTAGCATAAATCCAGAGACAAAATTTAAATTAGGTGCGCGTGTTTCTGCAGGAAGAATTCAGGGAACAAAGTACGGAGTGAACGAAGGTTATCTTTATTACTCACCATATATACAAAAAATTGTCCGCCTGGATGCAAGAATAGGAAAGTTACCCGGACTTGATGAAACTCCATACGGAATTAGAATCGGGGGCGAAGGATACTTTAAATATTTTGCGCTTGGAGCTTACTACGAAAGAAGAATTAACCAGCAGAATGATGAGAAATTTATCGGATTTTACTGGAGAATTATAAATCCTCCTGAGCTTGTAGGCTTTTTAAATTCCTATCAGATAATCTATGATACAAATAATGATATACTGAGATTCAATATTCCTTTTTTAACAATAAATATAAAATAAAAAAAATATGACAAAAATTTATTTTATACTTTTTTCACTCATTGTTTTTGTTTCAGGCTGCTCTTCAGTAGATGTGAACGTGCTTGAAGTTTATAAGAAGGAATTCGGTAAAAATGCGCAGAGCAAAAACGATCCGACAAAACAATTCAATAATCTTGATTTAACGCCTGTTGGGAAATATGCAGGCAAAACGACTGACGGCGGGAAAATTTCCGGTAAAGTTGCAAGCGCTTCAAACTATGAAGTTGCCTTCGCTCTTATTTCATTCGGTAAAGTTGAAAAAGGAAAGGAAACAGTTTTCAGTAATCTTAAATCAGATTCAAAAGGAAACTTCGAAATAATAAATCTGGAGCCCGGAACATACAAAATTGTTTCCATGCAGGTAGGTTACGGACTTACTATTATAGATAATATAGATTTAAATTCTCCAAATTCATCAAAAGATGTGGAATTAATTTTAAACAAAAATTAAAAAATGAAAAAATTACTCGGTTTAATTTTTGTATTATTTATTTTCAGCAACTCTTTCGCTGCAGACATTTACAAAAATTATGTAGAAGTCGAAAAAAGCGTAAAATATTATTCTACCTCTCCCGGTGAAAATATAGCAAAAGACGCAACAAATGCGCCCTGCCCGAAATATAAATCATACCAAAGAGTAGTAATCACCAGCAGTATTTCCGGCCAGATAAGTGATACCGGCTGGCAGGAAACAGGCACACAGACAACCTGCAGCCCTGTCACAACCGGCGAGGGGCAGCCTGTCTGCGATACAAGATTTTTTCCCGGAACATCGCTCGGTGACGGAGATGAAACAATTACAACATGCACAACTACTAAAACGGAGTGCGTTGAAAACTGTAATCCTCCACAATGCACTGCAAGCACTGCAACAAATACTATACAGATAACATTACCAAAATTAGATTTCATAAAAGAGAAGCTTGCAGCGGTTGCGCAGACAACCGGCTTCATCAAAAAATTTGAACTCACTGTATCAGGCGCGGTCTCAAGAAAAACAGGAGAAGAGTGCTGCCTTGCTGACCAGAACCAGCCGCCGGTAAATTACACTGAATACTCAGGCTCTGTAACAGGACAGTTAGATGTTAAGCTTGCAATTCCCGGATGGTCGTGGAGTTTGCAAAGCGAGTGGCAGGGAATTTATAAAGTTAAAGCAGAAATTTCTTTAGGGCCAACGGTTACTGTTTCTCCTTCCGCAACATTAGGCATTACAGGAAAAATGTATGACGGAAATAAATGCCCTACTTGCGTAAGCGTGGGAGTAGGTGTTTCAGTCGGAGTCGATGTTAACTTTGAAGGTAATCTTGAATGCAGAGTGAGCGCATTCGAAGGAAGCTGGTTTGAAATTAACGGAGCGTTTCAGTTACTTGCGCAGCTGGGATTAAAATCATCTATCGGAGTCAGCGGAACATATAACTGGGACGGATGTCCACAGGCGGGATTCCAGGGGAAATTTTCCTACGGTTCATTGACTGGATACGGAAAAGCCGCAGTTACAATCTGGGGAACTGAAGTAAGCTTTACAAGAGAAGTAACTCTGCTTGAAGGCGGCAACATACCTTTTTAATCTTAATTCTTTATGAAAAAAATCTTATTACTAATTATAGTATTTACATCATTTAACTTATACTCACAGAATCTGAATATAGAACTTAATAGCCTGCCATTTACAATACTCACTGATGTAAATGAGCCTGTGCTCGGTGCTTCAGTTACAACGGGAGTTTATTCAGCAGGTCTCGGACTTAATCTTGAAAGCATCATAGGTACTGACAATACTTTTACAAAACCTGAAGCCTTAATTTTGGCAGACTTTAAAGCTAAAAAGAACAGAGATAAAACTGCAATGCTTTCCCTTTATGATGACGAAAGCAAGCTGATGGCAGATTCCAAAACTGACATTGATAAAGCCGCAGAAGCTTATAAAGATTTTAAGGACTTTGAGCTAATCAGCCAGAATTCCGTAGGAGATTTTCTGAGAATAAGATATAATCTCATCAGAAACAGCGGAGGATTTTCTCCCTGGGTTGCAATGATAAGAAAAACCAACGGAAGATATTACCTGACTGAAACAGTTCCTCTCACAGGATTATTTATTCTTACATCCTCATCGCATCCGAATAATAATTCTACTGCCCCTTACGTGCCGCTTGAAACATCGGGAATGGAAAAGCTGAATTTTGTCTCAGAAGGATTTTCTGATAAGCAGGGATATTCTGATGCTAAGGAAAAGAATATCGAAGTTTTTTTCAAATGCATTAAGGACGGCAGCTCATCACGATTTTCAATTCTTAACGATATGAAAAATGCTCTGCTAACAGGAGATAAAGATAAATATCTTAACACCTGGAATGCTGAGGAAAGAAAGATGCTTGCCGGCAACGATAATTTTGAAAGCAATTTTAATCTTCAGAAGGATTTTTATAATAGAGTAAAAGAAATTATCCCAATGGGATATTTACAGACAAACGATGAGAGCGTGCTTTTTTTCAAAGTTAAGATTGACGAAACAACATCAGTTTATCAGGCAATTCCTGTAATAAATATCAATGGAAAGTACTTTTTAAAATCTGCTCTTAGCAATTATTACGGTTGGGCTATTATAAATCATCCGCTGGTAAAAGCAGGTATCTTTAATTTTTTAGAGAAATAAGTATACAGAATCATGAAAATAATTCTATCCATAATATTAATTTTTTTTATCAGCTCCCGGATTTTTTCTCAGAATTTTTACGGAGTATCCGGTTATATAAGAACACCCGATTCCAGAACCGTTCCCTTCAAAGCCGCTAATTTCGGAGCATCTATTGTGCACGACTCAAAATATATCGGTGAAGGAGACATGCATCTTTCAACAGGTGAGCATTTTGTCTATGCATTGGGAATTTATGCAGCTGCAGGTGTATTGCCGGGCTTAGAAATAAGCCTGAGGCACGGACGTCAGCTGGACAGAGAAGGACTGGAAATTTACAGCGGAAGAACCATGAGTATAAAATGGAATCCTATTGATGAGTCTGAAAAATATCCGGCATTTGCAGTCGGCATTCAGGACCTTCTCGGAGGCTCGTGCTGCCGTGATTTTAACTCACTTTATTTTACTGCATCAAAAAATTTTAAAACCGGTAAACAGATACAGACTTATGCAACTGTCGGACTCGGAACTAACCTCTGGACAAAAATAACAGGTTATGCTTATCAGAAAATAAAAGGTTTCTTTGGAGCTTTTGAAACAAATTTCACTCCGTATTTTTCTGTTATGGGCGAGTATGACTCTCAGTTTTTTAACAGCGGAGTAAAATATAACTTCAAAAATTTTATTACACTGAGAGTACTCACAACACAATTCAAGTATTACGGTGTTATGACTGACATTAAATTTTCTCTTTAAGTATCCCTGCAATTTTTCCGGCTCCCTGTAGTAATCTTGCCTTTATTAAACGGTTAATAATCGATATTTTTACCGTTATATGAACCCAGTCGAAATAATAAAACTCAAAAGAAACAAACACGCACTTACAAGACAACACATCGATTTCTTCATAACGGGCTACTTAGAAGGAAAAATTCCCGAATACCAGATGTCGGCATTACTTATGGCAATCTATTTTAACGGAATGAACGATGAAGAAACTTTCTACCTCACAGAAGCTATTCTCTATAGCGGAAAAGTTATTGATTTAGATTTTATAAATGGAGCTAAAGTTGATAAACATTCAACAGGCGGAGTAGGTGATAAAATCTCTCTCGTCCTCGCACCAGTAGTAGCAGCATGCGGAATTTATGTACCAATGATATCAGGCCGCGGTCTCGGACACACAGGCGGTACACTGGATAAGCTTGAATCAATTCCCGGATTCAAAATAGATTACCCTATCGAAGATTTCAAAAAAATTCTAGCACAAATTGGAGTAGTAATGAGCGGGCAAACTAAAGACCTTGCTCCCGCCGATAAAAGAATTTATGCGCTTCGCGATGTAACGGCTACAGTTGAAAACGTCTCGCTTATTACTGCCAGCATAATGAGCAAAAAAATTGCCGAAGGAGCAGACGGATTGGTATTTGATGTAAAAATCGGTAACGGCTCTAACCTTCCTGACTATGACTTATCATTAAAGCTTTCAAAAAATCTTTTAGAGGTCTCAAAGAAATTTGGTAAGAAGGCTATCGCGGTATTAACTGCAATGGATGAACCGCTCGGAAATAAAATCGGGAACTGGCTTGAAGTTGAAGAGTCCCTTGAGATGCTTACAGGTGTTAATATACCCGATTCAAACAAAGTGAATAACGTTCTCAGCGGAGCAATGATTTACCTCGGCGGAAAAGCAAATTCACTCGAAGAAGGTGAAAGAATATCACAGGAAAAATTATCAGACGGTACAGCACTTGATAAATTCTACGAAATGGTTTCTATACAGAACGGTGATTTAGAATATATTAAGGACTGGAAAAATTTAAAACGTCCGGCACATTCTAAGTTAATACGCGCGCAGTCAAACGGATATATTTCTGAAATGAAGGCAGTTGATTTTGGATTTGCAGCAATTGATTTAGGCTGCGGAAGAAAAAAGACTGATGATAAGATTGATTATCTTGCAGGAATTATTTTAAAGAAAAAAGTCGGTAGCGAAATAAAAGTGGGGGAACCCATCTGTGAAATATTTGCAGAAGAAGAATCAAAATTATTCCACGCAGAGGAAAGAATCCATAAAGCAATAAAATTTACTGATACAAAACCTGAAGAGAAGAAACTTATAATAGATATTTTAGACTAGAATAGATTGGCATGATTAAATTTTTTATAAAGTCAGTATCTACTCTGCTGACGCTTGCAATAATAGGATACATTGCTTATAAATATGTATCGCCGAAGCTGGAATCAGTCGGAAAAGATGAGCAGTCAGAATACATTCTTGTCGAAAGAGTAGTTGACGGAGATACATTTAAGATGGCAGGGGGAGAACGGGTGAGATTATTAGGGATAGATACGCCTGAAAAATTTCAATCGAGTAAATTAGATAAGGATTCAAAAAAATCCGGACAGGATAAAAAAACAATTCAGATTTTAGGACAGGCAGCATCGGACTATGTAAAAAAACTGGCTGAAGGAAAAAAAGTAAAATTAGTAAAAGAACCGGGAACCGATAAAGATAAATACGGTAGAAGTTTAAGATACGTTTATCTTGAAGACGGCACACTAATTAACGCAAAAATTTTACAGGACGGATATGCAAATGTATACCCGACTCCAATCTCAAAGATAGAAGAATTCAGGAAATACGAACGCGAAGCAAGAGAGAAGAAACGCGGACTATGGGGAGATGTAAAAGGACTTAAGCAATTCGAGTAAGAAATCTTTCTAAACTTAAATATATAACCCTCATGAGAATTAATTACAAATTCCTCCTGGCAGTTGTAGTATTAGCGTCTCTGGCGTTCGGATGTTCGATGTTCGGAAAAAAAGAAAACCGTCTTTATTTCTGTGAGAAATACGATCCCGTAAAAGGTGAAATAGGTGAATCTTCCAAGTTCACAACTGGAACTCTTACAGTTATGGTTGACTTAAGACCTTCAAAAACAAAAATCGGTGTATCAGATGTAAATATTAATATCACTGATAAGGCAACAGGCGAAGCAGTTGAAACTCTTCCGTTCACTGTTCAGCCGACAATGGATTATATTTATTTCAATGATGTAAAATTCGATAAACCCGGAAAATATAAAGTAAGCTGCCTTAAACCGGACGGCACTGTAGTAGTTTCAGGTGAAATTGAAATCGTAAATAAATAATGCATAAGCTCTTAATCACTTCTCTTTTTAGTATTATAATTATTTTGATGCTGTTCTGCGACTCATACTCGCAGAACGGCGTTAGAAAGAAAATTTTCGATGCGCAAAAAGATGCTGCGTATAATTTTCTTACGAATGCAAACCGCCCTTCCCCTGATTTTTCTTCCGATATGATTAATAAAGAAAAATGGGCTTTAGATATCGCAGGTGCTACGGATGGTAATTATCCCGAAGTATCAGTCACCGGAACATACGGACTAACGGATAAAATAAATCTCAGCAGCACGGTTACAGTGTTCACTACAAATTATAATCTTAACGGAAATAAATTTACGGGATTCGGAGATATTCTTCTGAACTCCAGATTTACTCTCAGCGAAGGAGAAATCTTTTCTCATTTTGCGCAGGTATCTGTGAAAATTCCGACTGCAAAATCGGATGACCAGCTTGGAACCGGTAAACCGGATTATCACGCAGGGTTAATCGGGAACTATTCAAAAGAAAATTTATCAATTGATTTATCAGCTTCGTTGGATATGCTTGGCAGACCTGACTTCCCTGTTTCAAATAAAAAACTGCCTGCAATTGTTCAGCAGGAAATTGACAGCGTGAAACAGTTTTATGATTTTACATTTCAGCCGAATTATTCTATATCATTTTATCCTACATACGCTGTTTCAGATAATGTAAGCTTATCTGCAGGAATAGATTTTTCAAGGGATATGAAGCTGAATTCAAATTCATCTACATTCTATTTAGGTTTAGGATATGACTTTTCCGATAAAGCAAGTTTCAGCTTCGGTTCGGATTTTAATATTATAAATTCTTCCGATTATAATATTTCGGGGGATTTAACTTTGAGTTTCTAAATTTTCAAAAGGGGGCTTTCTGAAAAAAATCATTTCATCATTTTCGCAAACAGAAAAACTTTTCTTTATATTTTCTTTACTTTCGTTTTGTATCTTATCGGTTAACTTATCTTTTGCACAAACTACTAAAAAGAAAACCGATGACAAACCGAAGAAAAAAAATATCTACATATCGATAGAGACATTATCACAAAAGATAAATGACTTAGATGAAGATGACAGCTTTAAGCCGAAGATTGTAAATCCTGCTTCACGATGGGGCGCAATAATGCGTCTGAACCGCGACGGAATTCTTCAGAAAAAAGAAGCAATTGATTCAATGTACAGATGGACAAATCAAATGTGGGACTATCTTGAAACTCTTGTGAAGGCAAAGAAGATGAAAAAATATTCCGATAAGGAATGGGTTTTCCCCGTGAGAGGCTATACATCTGCAGCTATCGGGGGACATAACGGAAGCGGATACATTACAAGCGGATTTGATTTTTTTGAAGTGAATTCAGGCGGACATCCGGCTCACGATATTTTTATAAGCGATGCAAATCAGGATGCAATTGATGATAATACGGGCAAGCCCGTTGAAATACTTTCTATGAGCGGAGGAATGGTTGTTGAAACGCGGACTAACTGGACTCCCGAAATGACGGACATTAAAGGCGGAAATATTGTTTATGTATATGATAACTTTACGAACGGACTTTTTTATTATGCGCATCTGAAGGAAGTTTATGTAAAGGTCGGTGATATTGTTAAGCCCGGAACAACATTAGGTATAATGGGACGCACGGGAAAGAATGCATATCCTTCACGCTCCCCAACTCATCTACACCTTATGTACGTTCGTTCGCACGACGGTGATTTACAGCCGGAAAATATTTACGATGATTTAATAAAAGATAAAACCATAAAATAATTTTTTAAACTACTAATATGAAATCTGATAAAATTCTTGAACTCGCAATTACTTTTGATGATGTCCTTCTCGTTCCCGCAAAATCCAGAGTGCTTCCCCGCGATGTTGAGCTGAAAACAAAACTGACAGCGAACATCGAGCTGAACATTCCTGTTCTCTCCTCTGCTATGGATACGGTAACTGAAAGCAATATGGCAATTGCCATTGCCCGCGAAGGCGGCATAGGTATTATTCATAAGAATATGAGCATTGCAAGGCAGGCAGATGAAGTGGATAAGGTTAAACGAAGCGAGAGCGGAATGATAATGGACCCGATAACGCTGACCTCCGATAAGAAAATAAAAGATGCGCTGGCAATTATGTCCCGCTTCAGCATATCAGGTATTCCGATTGTAGATGCGAAAAATAAATTGCAGGGAATTCTGACTAACAGGGATTTACGATTTGAGCCGAACGAAGAGACGCTTATATCTGAAATTATGACTAAGGAAAATTTAATCACTGCTCCCGCTGGTACAAATTTAACCGAAGCAGAATTAATTCTTCAGAAGCATAAAATTGAAAAGCTGCTTGTAGTGGATAAGGCAGGAAATTTAAAAGGACTAATCACATTCAAAGATATTCAGAAGAGAAAAAGATTTCCGCTCGCATGCAAAGATAAATTCGGAAGGTTAAGAGCAGGCGCTGCCGTAGGTATTGCTGCCGATACAATTGAAAGAGTAACAGCATTAGTCGCAAAAGGTGTTGATGTAATTGTAGTTGATACGGCGCACGGACACTCGCAAGGTGTTGTTGATATGGTAAAGCTTATAAAAAAATCTTTCAAAGTAGATTTAATCGCAGGCAATGTTGCAACGGGAGAAGCGACTTACGATTTAATTCAGGCAGGAGCAGACGGAATAAAGGTCGGCATCGGCGCAGGGTCAATCTGCACAACAAGAATTATTGCCGGAGTCGGAGTTCCACAGATATCTGCAATTATAGAGTGCGCTAAGATTGCTCATCAGTATAAAATACCGTTGATAGCAGATGGCGGCATAAAGCAGACGGGAGATATTCCAAAAGCAATTGCAGCAGGAGCGGATTCAATTATGGTCGGCGGAATGCTTGCAGGCACGGATGAAACCCCCGGCGAAAAAGTTTTGTATGAAGGAAGAAGCTATAAGGTTTACAGAGGTATGGGCTCACTTGAAGCAATGAAGGAAGGCTCGAAGGACAGATATTTTCAGGATGCAGAAGATGATATTAAAAAATTAGTACCTGAGGGCATTGAAGGAATTGTACCATATAAAGGAGCGCTTGGTGAGACAATTTATCAAATTGTGGGCGGACTTCGCGCTGCAATGGGTTACTGCGGAGCAAAAAATATTCACGAAATGAAAACGAAAACTAAGTTTGTTCAGATAACAAATGCAGGACTGAAAGAATCACATCCGCATGATGTGAAGATAACGAAGGAAGCGCCTAATTATAGTATAAAGTAAAAGGTTTGTAAAGTTTGTAAAGTTTGTAAAACAATTCGAAATTAAAGTTCATAAAGTTTGATAAAGATATTTTACTTTATAAACCTTATGAACTTTTTACTTTACAAACCTTATGAGTTTATTACTTTATAAACCTTATGAACATTACAAACTTTATTCTCAACGCATTCCGCTATACGAAACAATTTCCCATTTAAAAGTCAGATGATCAACAGCAATTTCAGCAGAAATATTCTGCTGAGGGCACTCTACTATATAATGAGTAATTTTTGATTCCCCCGAAGGCACCTGCCACTTATTAACCATCTTATTCACGTTATACACCGTATCATTCCATTTGAATCTCAGCACAACCATTTTCATATGATGCATATGGGCTATGACTTCAATGGGGTCTGATATAAATTTTGCTGCAGCCATAATATTACCTTTATTATTTTTACCTGTTTAATTTAGGGTAATTATAAGAGAATGTCAATTAAAGAATACTAACCCATAGGCAGGTGAGAGGCTTATACTTCATATAAAATTTTACTTATACTTTTGCAGCTCTTTGGGAACCCACCCCTCGTAATAAAACATGAACCGGAATATTCTATAATTCTTAAACTGTCACGGTCTTGTCAAGCATTATTTGAGATATTTTCCCTATTTATACTAATAGGCTCGCACATCTGTTTTTAAAAAACTGTAATTCTTATTTTATATTCTAATCAATTTTAAAATTGATTAAAGAAATGATATTAACGGAAAGCAAAATAATTTAGGATTTTTTATAACACGTGAAAAAAAAACATCATGAGGCTAATTACCAACTCCTGATTGCATCCCTACAAAAACAACAATTTAGCTCATAACTTACGAGGGGGCGTAAGTTTCGGTATAAGTTTTTCCAGTAACTTAAGCTCTCCAAAAATTTAAACTTGAACGCTCGATTTGCATTAGCTATTATTGAATAATCCGGAAATTCAAAAAATTAACCACACAAAAATGTTCAGAACAATTGAAGATTTTTCAAACGAGTGGACTTACGAATACGAAGCCACATTAAAATTATTCGGCAACTTAACCAACGAAACTCTTAATACGGAAATAAAACCGGGCGGAAGAGATATCGGCTTCCTTGCATGGCATATGGTTGAAACAATTTCTGAAATGCTCAAGACTGCAGGCTTAACTGATATCGATGAACTGCACGACTTAGATAAAAGCGTAAGAAATGTTCACAAGATAAAATCAGATTACGAACGACTTTCAAAGCAGGCGCTTGAAGCAGTCAAAGACCAGTGGACAGATGAAAAGCTGCTTGAGAAAGTCCCTATGTACGGAGAAGAATGGTATAAAGGTTTTGTACTGCAATGCTTAATATTACATCAGGCACATCACAGAGGACAAATGGAAGTATTAATGAGACAGGCAGGATTGAAGGTTACAGGAATTTACGGACCCGCTGAAGAAGAATGGTCACTGATGGGAATGGAACCGCAAAAGTAATTTTTTGTTTAATAATTAAAATTACATATACAAAATGAATCAATTTTATAATAACGGCTCAGGTATGAGTACTTCTATGCCGGGAGCAGTAGTGCAAACAGATGTAAAAAGTTTTTTGCTGAGAGTATATAACTGGATGGCAATGGGTCTGGCAATAACCGGCCTAACTGCCTTTGCAGTATCTTCATCCGATACTTTACTGCAGCTTATTTTTGGCAACCCAATTCTATTCTGGGGATTATTTATAGTGGAGTTTCTTATGGTTCTCGGGCTTTCAGCCGCGATAAATAAAATTCCGTCAATCGTTGCAATCGGATTATTTTTTGCCTACGCATTTTTGAACGGTGTAACGCTTTCGTTTATATTTTTACTTTATACACATGCGTCCATTTATTCTACGTTCTTAATATGCGCTATGATGTTTGCATCGGTAAGTGTTCTTGGCTACATTACAAAAATGGATCTTTCAAAGATGGGTTCATTTTTATTTATGGCTTTGATTGGATTAATAATCGCATCAGTCGTGAACATATTTCTGGCTAACTCAACACTGTACTGGATTATTAGCTATGCAGGTGTTTTAATTTTTGTAGGATTAACAGCTTACGATACTCAGAAAATAAAACAGATGGCATACAGCATGGAATCCGGCAGCGAAACAGGTAAAAAAGCAGCAGTTATCGGCGCGCTTCAGCTATATCTGGACTTTATCAATATGTTCTTATTTTTACTCAGAATCCTCGGAAACAGAAGATAATTTTGTTGATTTTCTATCTATTGATTCTATTGCTTCTATTAATTGATGACAATTTGACCGCAAAGATGCAAAGAATTGATATAGAGAACGCAAAGAAAATTACTAAACCAATTAAAAATTCTCGGCGGCCTTTGCTAAATCTTCGCTTCTTTGCGGTGAATACACAAATTGAGATGAGTTAAATTCTAAAGTACAACTTTCGGAAATAATAAGCTTTTAGAGTATAATTAGTATTGATTTATCGAAATAATTTATACATTATTAGGTACGGAGTGAGAACCTAGCAGGTATTCATTTCCCATATAAAATCATTTTAAAACTTCAGGAGGTCACTATAATTTAATTTACGTTTTTTTTGTAAATTAACCGTGGGATATATGGATTCAATTAAAAAAATCTTAGTAGTTATTATATTTTGCCTGTGCGCACAACTCACCTTTGCTCAAGGCAGCGGTAACAAATACGCAGGAGAATTTCTGGCAATCGGTGTCGGCGGACGACCTCTCGGAATGGGCGGAGCATATGTTGCTCTGGTTAACGATGTCACTGCAGGATACTGGAATCCCGCATCACTCTCCAGAATTAATTACCCTCAGTTTTCTTTAATGCATGATGAAAGATTCGGCAACCTTATCAATTATGATTACGGTTCTGTAGGAATTCCATTCGGTAAATCCGCTTCATTGGGATTCAGCATTATCAGAATGGGAGTAGATGACATTGCAGATACACGTAACGCTTTGATTGATCTGAACGGCAACGGAATTCTTGACCCGGGTGAAAGATTAGACCCTGATAAAATTACTTATTTCAACTCAACTGACTACGCATTCTTCCTTACTTATTCAAAGAAACAATCAGATAAATTTTCATACGGCGCTAATTTAAAAATCATAAGAAGAAACATTGCTGAAGCATCTGCATGGGGCTTAGGATTTGATGTTGGTTTAAATTATAATCCGTTCGGAAGATTTTTCTTAGGCGCTAACTTACAGGACTTGACAACAACTTATCTTTCATGGTCAACAGGAAAGAAAGAAACAATTTCACCTACTGCAAAAATCGGAACTGCATATTCAATAGATGCTCTTGGCGGAGTAATAACTCCGGCTGTTGATTTTGATGTACGCTTTGAAGGAAGAAAAGAATCAGCAAATGCTTATATCGGACCTGTCAGTTTTGATATGCACTCAGGAATTGAATACTCATTCAAAAATCTTATCAGTGTAAGAACAGGCTATAACGATTTAGGTAATCTTACTTTAGGAGCAGGCGTTAAGCTTCCAAAGCTTGCTATTGATTATTCATTTGCAAAGTTCGACGGCACAGACCAGTTAGGTAACACACATAGAATTTCCCTGGTGTTCACTCTTGAAGAAGAAAAATTCCAAAGAAAATAATTTTCATAAAAGTTCATAAACACGAAAGGCTATTGGAGAAATCCAGTAGCCTTTTTTATATGACAAACCGGCTTCCCCCTCCTTACTAAGGAGGGGGACTGAGGGGGTGGTTACCGCTAAAAATATTAACGTTACGACGCCGGGCATCGTAACGAGAGTATGAACAAAAGGCTATCAAAGAAATTTGATAGCCTTCTTTTATTTTTCTTTATACTTATTACTTTCTACTAAATACTAACTACTCAATACTCTCAGAGCTTTCTTAAAATTTTCTCCATTGGTCTTCCCTTAGCAAGTTCATCGATGAGTTTATCAAGATAACGTATTTCGCGCATAAGCGGGTCTTCGATATTTTCAATCCGTATGCCGCAAATTGTGCCGTTAATAAGTGAACGGTTAGGATTTAGTTTGGGGGCTTTATCAAAAAATGTTTCCATATCAGCTTTTTTCTCAAGCATGGTTTCGAACTTCTTTTGTGTGTAACCGGTAAGCCATCTGATTATTTCATCAACTTCTGCTTTGGTGCGGCCTTTCTTTTCAGCCTTGGCAATGTAATGTGGATAGACTCCGGCAAAGCTCATGGTATAGACTCGATTTTTTTTCGCTGTCTCTGTCATTTTCTATAAAATTGATTTATAAAACTAAAAAGGTTATCCGAAATGAACGAATAACCTTTCTATGTACTTTCTACTTTATACTTTATACTTTATACTTTATACTTTTACAGTTCAAGTTCTACAAAGTCACCGAACTTTGTCTTTGTTAATTCGGTAAGAGCAATTTTGCCTTGTTCATCATTCGGCGGAACTCCGTGCCATTGATATTTGTCTTCCATAAATGATACGCCTTTACCCATGAATGTCTGCGCAACTATGCAGCTTGGTTTTCCTTTAACTGCTTTTGCTTTATCAATGCCGTCAAGAATAGACTGCATATCGTTTCCGTTAACTTCAATTACTTCCCAGTTGAAAGCTTTGAATTTATCAGGAATAGAATCCATGTTCAATACGTTCTGTACTCTGTTATCGATTTGGCAATCGTTTTTATCAATAATCACTGTAAGGTTATCGCATTTATGATGTGCTGCCGTCATAACTGCTTCCCAGATCTGACCTTCCTGAAGTTCACCGTCTCCGCAAACGCAATAGACGTGATTTGATTTCTTTGAAAGCTTCAGTCCCAAAGCCGTACCTGCAGCAATTGATAAACCCTGACCGAGTGAACCCGAAGCAATTTCAACGCCGGGTACTCCGTGAGTTTTCATATGAGACGGATGTCCTTGTAATCTTCCGTTAACTTTACGTAATGTCTTTAGTTCTTCTATGGGGAAATAGCCGCGTCTTGCTAAAGTTGCGTACCAAACCGGAGCAATGTGCCCGATTGATAAAAAGAAAAAGTCCCTGTCTTCAGCAGCAGGATTTTCGTTATCCAGAACCATCTTGTTAAAATAAAGCGCTGTAAAAAAGTCGGCCATACCCAACGGACCGCCTGAGTGCCCTGACTTGGAAATCAAAAGCATATTAATAATGTCGCGTCTTATCTGACGTGCCATTTCATTCAAATCTTCAATTGAAGTTAACTTAGGATTCGTACTCATTTTTTATGATTGGTTATTAATTCGAAAATCGGTGTAATGTGTTTAAGCAATATAACAATTACAATCGAGGAACTTAATGCAAATAATAAGGTAAAGGTCAACTCTTTGCCAAATGTTGTAAAGCCATAGGTAAAAGGGATAATTAAGTCCTGTGTAAAAATCAAAGCCATAGGAATTAAAATCAATCCGATTACCGTGGCAATATGAACATTGTCCTTAATTTTCCTTACTATGAAATAAAACAGAAGCCAGTAAATCACGAGCCAGAAATTCATTACGAGTAAAATTCCTGCTCCCGTTGCAAGTCCCCTGCCGCCTTTAAATTTTATAAAGACAGAAAAATTGTGACCAAGTACTAAAAGAACTAAAGGTATAATTGTAAAATATAGATTCAGTTTTAAAACATATAAAAGAATAATAGCCGGAATTAGTCCTTTGAATAAATCGAAAAGCATTACAAGTATTCCCGTTGATTTCGAACCCGTTACATCGTACGAATTCATTGCGCCGACATTACCCGTTCCCTCATTTCTTATATCAAGCTGATGCCTGAATTTAAGAACTAAATAAGCAGTCGGAATAGAACCTATTAAATAATAAGCAATACACAAGCCCCAATACTCAAAAGATGTTAAAGTGAAATTCATATTATTACCATTTAATCATTTATTAAATTCACATGAACAGGATTAATTCTGAATTCTTAAAGCGGTCTGCAAACCATTACTCCCGATTGCTTTTTATTACCCATTATGTAATCCTGAATTGTCCCGTCGGAAATTATGACTTCTTTTTTCTTAAGCGATGCATTTAAAAAATAAGGGATGCCGTTCTCTTTATAAATAATTCCCGTGTGAGCAATATCAAGTCCGCCGACTTCAGAGGTAATTCCGATTATGTCACCGGATTGCAACGAATCAAAAACACTTGGTAAATCTTTAATGGGTATATAATAATTTTGTCTGCTGTTAATGTTGTTTTCAACCGCCTGCATTTGCGCAACGTTGTCGGGATTGTTTTTCAGTGCGGGATAGGAGTCAGTATGAGTTGTCATAAAATCAATTGTCTTGTTATATTCAACTCCGCCGATTTCTTTTGTGATATCTCTTACAATGCCTTTTTTATCATTGTCATAAATCCAGTCGGAAAAATAATGAAGTCTCGAAGGATATCCGTCTATCTTGCCGTCTCTGTATCTTATCTTCTCGAGTTCTTTTTTATAGTTTTCAAAACTTGTATCTCCCTGCTTTATTATGCGGGACATCGTAAGAGCATTTTCGCAGAACGTGACACAATCCAGACCAGATACATAAACAATCAATCTTTCTTTATTGGGATTTACATCAAGTGTACCTGCAACGTAGGGAGTTGCCATAAAAGATTTTCCGACTTCAATAATAACTTCACTAATCGGTTTATCTTTTAAAGAAGCATCAAATGACTTTAATATCTTCTTGCATTTCATATCTTCGTAGTCATCGCTTCTGTCATACGCTCTTATTAACGATGGGACTGCAATGCTTGAAATTCCGATTGCTGCAGTTGCTTTGAAAAATGTTCTTCTATCCATGTTTTGAATTCTAAAAATTATTGTAATTTATTTATTCTGATTATTAATATAAATTCATTAAATATTTAATTTAAACATAATTCTTCCGAATAAGTTCTGTAAAATCCCATGAAAGTTAAAACAAAAGTTGAAATAATAAAGCCAACTAAAAAACAATCGAACGACATATTATTCTTAGTTGATGAACTTGCTAATTATGAAAAACTAAAGCTCCCTACAAAATCAGCAAAACAAAGATTACTCAGTGATATCTTTTCAAAGAAACCGTTAATCAATGTTCTGCTTGCAAGAGCAGATGATAAATACATCGGATATGCTTTTTACTTCTTTTCATATTCATCCTTTCTTGCAAAACCGACTTTATACCTCGAAGATATATTTATCCTCGAAGAATACCGCCGCGTCGGAGCTGGGAAATTATTTTTTAAAGAGCTGAATAAAATTGCTAAGGCAAAAAATTGCGGAAGGATTGAATTTATAGTTCTTGACTGGAACAAAAGCGCCATCTCATTCTATAATAAACTTGGGATTAAAGAATTAGACGGCTGGAAATTTTTCAGAAAGTCATTCTGATTTTAATAAATTAAAACGGTTGGTCTACAGGGACATTCCCATTACCATTTACATTTTGTTCAACTATTCCAGCTATGGAATGAAGATCTTTGTTTTCAAAGGTTGCATATTCTCCTAAGAAAACCAATTCAAAATCTCCTATTGGACCATTTCTCTGCTTACCAATTACAATTTCTGCTTTCCTACTCATCTCCAAAAAACTAGGGTCATTTCTATCAATTTTAAGTCCTATAATAGGTCTATTTACAAAAATAATCATATCTGCATCTTGTTCAATAGCACCTGATTCACGTAAATCACCAAGTTGAGGTTTCCTATCTTTTGTCGCTTTCGTTTCTACGTTTCTATTTAACTGTGCGCATGCAACAACTGGTATTTGTAGTTCTTTTGCAAGTGCTTTTAATCCTCTCGATACATAAGCAACTTCTAAGTCTCTTCTTTCTGCATCATCTTGACCTCTCACAAGCTGGAGATAGTCAACTACAACCATATCAATATTATGTTCATGTTTCAAACGTCTTGCCTTAGCTCTTATTTCAAGAATAGAAAGCTCACTTGAGTCATCTATATATAAATCAGTTTTTAACTTGCCAAACCCCTCAGCAACTTTTTGCCATTCATGATTCGGTAATTTACCAAGTTTTAATTTTTTACCATCAACTTGCAAAACACTCGCTAGTAATCTGTAGACCAATTCTTTATATGACATTTCCAGAGAGAATATGGCGACCTTTTTTCCAAATTTTATTGCTGCGTTACTTGCGATGTTCATTGCAAATGCAGTCTTACCATGGGAAGGTCTGCCAGCAATAACTATCAATTCAGACTTATGAAATCCTCCTGTTAAGCCATCTAATAAATCATATCCAGTAGGTACACCTTCAACTCCTTTGCTAGTTCTTCTTTCATTTAATTCAATAATTATGTCTTCTATCTCGTCTTTAACGGAAATAACTTTTTTCTTCGCTAAAGATTCGGATATATCGAGTATTTTTTGTTCTGCTTCATCAAGTATAGAAAAAGTATTATTAGATGAATCAAGACATTTTTCAACAATTCTCGAAGAAATATTGATTAAATTTCTTAAAATATGTTTTTCTGCAATAATTCGAGCATAATAAACACTGTTTGCTGACGTAGACACAGAATCAACTAATTCCAGTAAATACTCAATACCTCCAATCTCCTCAATGACTTTCATCTTTTTAAGTTCATCTTCCAATATGTGAATATCAATTGGTGCTAACCTGCTATTTAAAAGAGTCATTGCATGAAACACATGCTGATTTTTTTTTATGTAGAAATGTTCGTATGTAAGATGTTGCAAAATTTCATTCATTACTTGGTTATCTATTAAAATAGCACCAAGAAGCATTTGCTCGAAATCTTGAGCATTTGGAGGAATATTAAAATCCTTTTTGGATTTGAAATCGAAATCTTCGTTTAAATTATCTCTCTCGGTTTCTTTTCGGTTATATTTTTTAGCCATTGGTAGGTTTTCTTAAATATATACAATCGTACGTAACAAGTAAATTGAGATATTTACGAATTGACACTGACGTCCAATTGGCTTTAGGAAGGCAAAAAAACAGGTATATTTACTTTTTTACAAGTTTGTCATACTCTTTTCTGAGCAGCTGCACATCTTCCCATGTAGGTCTTTTCCAGTTGGGATTTCTTAGCAATGCAGCAGGGTGAAATGTTACCATCGTTGGAATTCCCTGATATTCATGAAACTTTCCTCTCATTTTTCCAAGGGGCTCTTTTGAACGCAGCAATGTCTGAGCTGCAAATGTTCCCACACATAAAATCAATTTCGGTTTTATAAGTTCAAGCTGCTTGAATAAATAAGGTTCACATGCTTCAATTTCTTCAGGCAATGGATTTCTGTTATTCGGTGGTCTGGATTTTAATATGTTGCAAATGAAAACTTCTTCTCTTGTAAAGTTTACTGCTTTCAAAATTTCTGTTAATAACTTACCTGCTCTTCCAACAAAAGGCTTGCCCTGCTCATCTTCATCTGCTCCGGGTGCTTCACCTATTACTACAAGTTTTGCTTTGGGATTTCCCTCGCCGAAAACAAAATTTGTCCGTGTTTTCCATAACGGACATTTTTTGCATCCCTGAATTGCCTCACGCAAGTCCTGCAGATTTTTTGCATTCTGCCACTCTTCTTTGGTAGGGACTTTCGCTATCTTTTTTGCCATGTCATCGTTGGGATTTTCTGAATTAGGATAAGAAATAATTTCATCACTTACATTGTCGTTATTTATACCGGCTTGAATATCTAAATCATAAACACTGTCGGATTTTAATTCATCTTTATGAATAAGATAATTATAGTTCTTCTTGTAAAATTTTAAGTAGCTTTCAAAGTCCTTTAATATTTCATTAACTGTTTCTGACATTATAGAAAGAGTTTATCTAAAATTATATTTGCAAGTTCAAGCTTAGTCATTTTTTTGTATTTGTTAACACTCTTGTCATCTATTATCGAAGCCACATTAGTATCTGTACCGAATCCTGCGCCTTTTACATTGGGATTATTTAAAACTATAAAATCTAAATTTTTTCTTTTGAGCTTGCTCTTTGCATTTGCGACTTCGTTGTTAGTTTCAACTGCAAAGCCGACAAGTTTATAATTCTTTTTTTGCTCACCAAGATACTTTAAAATGTCAACGGATAATCCGCACTCAATGTTAATCTTATTTTTAAAATTCTCTTTCTTAATTTTTTGTTTACTGATTTTCAATGGCTTGAAATCTTCAATTGCAGCCGTCATTACAATTGCATCTTTGCTTTTCATATTCTTCTTAACTGCATTAAACATCTGTTCAGAAGTTTCAACATCTATGCGACATACATTTTCAATCTGTAAATTCACAGGACCTGAAATCAAAGTCACCTCTGCGCCTCTTTCACTCGCTGCCTGAGCTATTGCAAATCCCATTTTACCAGTGGAAGGATTTGTAATAAACCTAACTGCATCAATGTACTCTCTTGTCGGTCCCGCTGTAATCAGAACTTTCTTTCCTGCTAAATCTTCCTTCCTACCAAGTTCATTTTTCAAAAACTCAAGCATCACTTCAGGCTCAGCCATTCTTCCCATACCGACTAAACCGCTGGCAAGCTCGCCGCTCGTCGGTTCAATTATTTTATATCCGTAAGACTTCAGCTTATTAATATTACTCTGAGTGATTTTATTCTTATACATATCATCGTCCATCGTGGGAGCAAGTGCTATCGGGCATCGTGTTGCAAGAATTGTTACAAGCAAAAAATTATCGCTCATGCCCGCTGCAATTTTTGCAAGTGTGTTTGCAGTTGCAGGCGCAACGATAAAATAATCAGCCCATATCCCTAAATTCACATGCCATGTCTGAGTCTCAACTTTATTCAGAGTTTTCATTTCACCGTCAGGAAAAATGTTCATTATAACATCGTTCTTTGATAACGCTGATAATGTGACAGGAGAAACAAATTTAGCAGCATCTGGAGTCATAATAACTCTGACTTCCGCACCCTCTTTAACAAGAAGGCGGACTAAGCGGCTCATTTTATAAGCAGCAATTCCCGCTGAAATACCTACTAATATTTTTTTACCTTTGAGATTCAAGAGTAACCGATTGGAATGAGTTGTAAGAATAAAAAAGAAATACTTACCTGAAAGTAATCAAGTAAGTATTCTAAAAAAACATATAAATTTTAAGACAAGAATTTAAGCTTCTTAGTCTGCGCTTCTTTCTTTAAATCTGAAAGAAATCTCATCATTCAGAATTTCTTTGATAGCGCGAATTGTCGGCTTATTCTTTTGTTCGAACTCTAATGAAATATTCAGTTTATCCTGATTCATTATTGTATCGTCTTCTTCTTCTTTTGCGATGATTGGCTCAAGTCTCTGATTGAGTTCCATTTTTTCTTCATCGTTGATTTGCTTGGCTCTTATTGAAGCGATTGCTACTGCTTCGTAAACATTCTGAGCTTTTGATTCAAATCTCTCAATGTCTAAAGTTTGAATTGACATGATTATTTCTCCTTTAAGTTATTTTTATATTTTAAAATTATTTCGTTTGCTTCATTGACTGCCGTTGGGAGCTCCTTATTTACCACAACGTAGTCAAAAGAATCTTTTTGATTTAACTCCATATCAAACCTCTTTATTCTGGTCTGTATATCTTCATGGTTCTCTGTTGCCCTGTTTATCAGTCTTGTCTTTAAAGTCTCTACATCGGGAGGCATGATATATATTAGAACAGCTTTATCTCCATATAGTTTCTTTATTGAAAGAGCGCCTTTAACATCAATATCAAAAATTACATTCTTTCCTTTTTCAAGACTTTCATCTATGAATGATTTCAGCGTACCATAGTAATCATCTTTGTAAACATTTTCGTATTCAACAAGCTCATTATTCTTTATCTTCTCATTGAAAGCTTCTTTAGTCAGGAAAAAATAATCGTGCCCGTGGACTTCATTCCCTCTTTTATTTCTAGTTGTAGCAGAGATTGAAAAAATCAGATCATTATGAATTTTTAAAAGCTCTCTAACTATTGTGGTTTTTCCTGCGCCCGAAGGTGCCGATATAACAAAAAGCATTATTCTATGTTTTGCAGCTGTTCCCTTATTTTTTCAAGCTCTTCTTTTAATGCCGAGACTCTCTGGGAAATTTCTGCGTTTAAGGATTTTGAAGCCATCGTATTTATCTCTCTGTTAATTTCCTGCGTAAGGAAATTTAATCTTCTTCCTGCCAGTTCTTTAGAAGATGCATACTCTTCAAAGTATTTTGTATGACTTCTCAGACGCACACATTCTTCACTTATATCAAGCTTCTCAGCAAGAAGAACTACTTCCTGCTCTATTCTGTTTTCATCGATTAGTTTTTTATCACCGAGTAAAAGCTCAACTTTCTGAAATAATTTATCTCTTTCGTCTTTAATATTTTCCAGTGAAATCTTCTCAATTATTGCTGATTCGCTTTCAATCATTTTTACTCTTCCCATTATATCGTCACGTAAGCTTTCACCTTCTTTAATCTTCATGTTTATTAAATCATCAAGTCCTTTGTTCAGTAAATCAAGAATAAATTTAAACTCTTCATCGGATAATTCATTCGAAACATCTTTTGCAATGAACTCTGAGAAAGTTAAAATATGCTCAAGCTTGATTTTTTCTTTTGAACCGATTGTCTTTCTTATATCTTTTAAAACATTGAAATAAGTTTTTACATTTTCCTTATCGACTTTGAAAACGTTTTCATCATTCTTATCGGAACCAACATTGATATAAATGCTCAGCTTGCCGCGGGAGATTTTCTTGCGGACAAGATCTTTTAATTCAAAATCTTTTGTGTATAAAAATTTCGGGTACTTAAAAGTTATTTCACAAAATTTATTGTTGACTGAACGGATTTCTATGGAATAATTTTTATCCCCATATTGACCTTCGGCTTTACCGTAGCCCGTCATACTTACAATCATACTGTCTTATTGTTTAATTTATATTTTACTGTCAATTTAGATTTGAGATATTCAAATCCTTCCTGGGGTGTTTCTACGTATTTCCAGAGTTTTAAATCCTCTTTTGATATCATTCCGAAATCGGCAAGGGCTTCAAGATTTATAATCTTATCCCAATACTCTTTTCCGTAAATGATAATGAACATTTTCTTGTGGAGTTTTTGTGTCTGTACAAGAGTTATAATTTCCATAAGTTCATCCAGAGTCCCGAATCCACCCGGCATTATTACAAGCGCCTTTGCAGGATAAGCGAACCAGAATTTTCTCATGAAGAAATAATGAAACTCAAAATTCAGTTCAGGACTTATATATTGATTCGGGTATTGCTCAAAAGGAAGCGAAATATTCAATCCCATCGAGTAAGCATCTGCCTTCGCAGCGCCTTTGTTTGCAGCTTCCATAATTCCGGGGCCGCCGCCTGAACAAATAACAAACTCTTTTTCTTTCGGTAATGTCTTAGACCACTTACTAAGAAGATAAGCCATTTCAACCGTATCTTCATAGTACTTTGACATCATTAAATCCATCTCAGCGCGCTTAAGTAATTCAGCTGAAGCGTTATCTTTTTTCAGCTTCCTCAGATTTTTTTCTGCCTGAGCTTTTGATTTCACTCGTGCAGAACCGAAGAAAACAATTGTATGATTTATTTTATACTTCTTAAATCTTTCAAGAGGTTCAAGATACTCTGTTAAAATTCTTACGCTTCTTCCTGCAGGTGAGTTTAAAAACTTTGCATTGTGATAAGCCTTTGGTGCTTTTATTATTCGTGCCATAAAATCCGATTATGAAATAATCGATCTTCCTCCGTCCACAGCTACTACCTGACCTGTAATGTATTTATTTTCGTTCACTAAGTAATTTATAATTGATGTAATATCGTTTGCTTCACCTATTTTTTTCATAGGGTATTTTTTTGTTTCAGCCGGATTCACATTTTCATTTTCATCTCCTTCAATCCATATTGTTCCCGGAGCAATTGCATTAACTAAAATTTTCGGAGCAAGTTTCTTTGCCAGAAGATAAGTCATTTTTATAACTCCAGCCTTTGAAATTCCGTAAGGCATGTAACTTGTCCAGTTTAGTATTCCTCCAAGCGATGCCATGTTAATAATCTTACCCTGTTCAATATCGGAATTCATCATTATCTTCGCAGCTTCCTGCGCGCAGAAGAATCCGCTCTTTAGATTCGTATTTATAAACCTGTCGAATATCTTTTCATTGATATCAAAGAAATCATAGTTCTCAAATATCGCAGCGTTATTTATAAGAACGTCAAGCTTCGGAAATTCCCTGCCAATAACTTTAAACATCGACTTTATTTCCGTTACTTTGCTGATATCAGCTTTTATCGGAAAAACTATTGAGCCGTTTTTAGCAAGCTCATGGCTTACTTCTTCAATCTCTTTTTTAGTGGAATTGTTGTAATGTAAAATAATATCATGACCGAACGCGGAAAGAGAAAGTGCAATCTCTTTGCCTAATCTTTTAGCTGCGCCTGTTATTAAAATCGTCTTACTCAATTTCAAATTTCAAATTTCAAATTTCAAATTTGTTTTACATTTCAATTTGAAATCTAAAATCTTAAATCTGAAATTCGCCAAAGTGCCCTTGGGATGACTCGAACATCCGGCACGCAGTTTAGGAAACTGCTGCTCTATCCACCTGAGCTACAAGGGCTATTTAAAACCAAATTACCCTCAAAAACAATTTGCCGAAGGTAACTTTAAAGATACACTTTACAGGCATTAAATTCAGCGGAAATAACTGGTATACTTATGTTACAATCCATCCTAATTGTTTGAATTTACAATTCAATATCGCTATTTTTAATTAACCTATCTAAGAAATTCCGGAGGAATAAAAATGAAGCAACTAAAATACTTCATAGTATTTATTTCAGTGATTAGTTTCTGGAGCATCAAAATTTATTCACAAAATGTTCCTGAAATTCTTTACTATAAATTCAACACTGGCACTACATCAACACCAAATTTAGCCGTACCGGGACAAGGTACACCCGAAGCTACAATAGTCGGACAGACTATGGGACCCGGCGGACAGTTCGGCAACGCACTTCTCGGTAATGGAGGCACAGGTTCAACTGCCTATTGCAGTTCAGGTTGGAACATGAACGTCGGAACCGGAAGCTGGACTATTGCATTCTGGCTAAGCGGAGTTCCAAACTCTGGCACTCAATATCTTTTCGGAAATGACATAACAACAAGTTTCCGATGCTTTACAAACGGCGCAGCGGGAGCCGGAAACATCACACTGAGAGGAAACAATTTTACCAATGTAGATGTGGCGGGAGTTCTACCCGGCTCTAATTCAATTGCTTTTGTTTACGATGCTACTGTTCCTGAAGTAAGAGTTTACGTAAACGGTGTATTCCGAAATGCAGTATCTCAATCAGCATTAAACATTACTGCATCAGTTCCTTTTAAAGTCGGAGCATATGGAACTTCAAACAGTCTTCCTGTTGGAGGAATTATTGATGAATTCAGATTCTACAACAGAGCCGTTGGCGCTGCAGAAATTGCCGCAACATGGAATACCGAACTTCCCGTCTCTTCACCTGTAAGCAACCCTACAAAAGTTTGTGACTACGGACTAATTCCCCCTTACAGTGCAGGAGTGATTGGCGGAGCAGCATCGGCTTCCTTAGGCGATACACTTTATGTTGCAGGCGGAAGCGTTAATGCAGGCACGGTAACAAATCCCGCTGCAGGCACAGTTGTTACGCGATATGCTATTAACTCGGGCGTATGGAGCACAGGCACACCTTTACCAACTCCTAAAGTCGGAGGCGATTTAGTCAAATGCGGCAACGCTCTCTACTACATCGGCGGCGGCAATTTAACTCTGACCGGAGCCGCTGATAATTTATGTTATAAATATACACCGGCTGCAGGCTGGACTTCAATCACCAATATTCCGACTCCAGTTACAGGGAACGTTGCTGAAGCATGGGGCGATAGCGTAGTCTATTGTATAATGGGTGGATGGTCTTCTTATTACAGAGGCATCCAGATATACAGACCGGGTCCTAATACATGGGATAGGGCTACAGATTCATTACCTGCAACATTCGGAAGACGAAGCTTTGCAGGCGGACTCGACGGCAATAAGATTTTCGTAGCCTCGGGTTACTCAGGTGCTTTCCGCAAAGACTTCTGGGTCGGAACAATCGGAGCAAATGCAAACTCAATTACGTGGTCACAAAAAGCTGATATGCCGATGCGCGGAACTAACTCACGCCCCGGAGGACATGCAGTCAACGGAAGGTTCTATGTTGTGCTCGGAGAAACAACTCCGGGATTATTGTATCAGGATTCAATACAGGTCTACAATATTGCAGATTCATCATGGCTGCCTGTTCCTTTAACAGGAAGAGGTGCAAACTCTGCATCCAATTACTGGGGACTGATATCATCAAGCATTGTTAACAACAAAGTGAAAGTCTGGATACCCGGCGGATTCTATCCGACAACAGTAACGACTTCAAAGTTGTTTTGCCTTACAGATTCCATGGGATGTGTGATTACAAACAACGGAAATCCGATGACGATTTTACCTGAGAAATACAATCTGTCGCAAAACTATCCGAATCCGTTTAACCCGACGACAAGAATTATGTACTCGATTCCTAACAGCGGATTAGTGAAACTAAAAGTATTCGATATACTTGGTAAAGAAGTAATGACAATTGTTAATGAAGTAAAGAACGCAGGTGACTATGCAATGGATTTTGACGGCAGAAACTTATCAAGTGGAATTTATTTTTACAAACTTGAAGCGGGAAATTTCACAGCGACTAAGAAAATGATGCTGGTGAAATAAAATTATTGAACTTAAAAAATCAAAGCCGTTCAGATGAAAAATCCGAACGGCTTTTTTTATTTCTTAAAAATTTTTCGAGTTACTTTTCTACGCTTATGATTTGCTCTGCTTTTGCTAAAACAATTTCAGGTTTACCTTTGTAGTCTTTTATTTCACCTGAAACAGTTAAGGTGCAGCCTTCTGTAATGCTGCTTATATCTATTGCAGAATCTTTGAACAATACAACTGTAAACGTCTGGTTAGGAGACTTCTCGTCAAAATTGATATAGGTATTACCATTTTTCGAAGCGAATACACTTACTACTTTACCTTTTACCTGGGCAGTCTTTCCAATATTATCTTTAGCGTCTTTGGAAGAGATGAGATCCTGTGCAAAGGCGTGAGAGGTTACGAATAATAATAAAAGTCCAAATACAAAAATCAGTTTTTTCATTTATTTGTTTGGTTTATAGAATACTCTTAATATTACATAATAAACACCAATAATGAAATAAAATTCCTTATCCGCAGGAACAATTTCATTTCCGAGAAGTAAAACTTACAATCAATAAAATTTAAAATCATGAAAAAATTCTTCTTCCTTTTCATTCTTCTTATTGGATTTAAAACTGCTAACGCGCAGCTTGAATTCTATCAGTTCATGTTCAATATTTATGATAACGGTGAGCGCACCACTGACTCCCGCAGGTTTGATATCAAGCTTAATGTTTACGAACGTACCAATCCCAAAAAGATACTTCAGTCATATACTTATCAGGCGGGTGATACTTCAAAGAACTTAGGTTATGACTACAATATTCTGCAAGCAGGTGGATTATTTTTTGAAATGACAGGAGAAATTATCATCACAAAAGGAACAGAGCAAATGAAAATCATTCTTGATAATCCCAAAGCTTCAGCATGGACTTCCATTGGTTTCGACCGCATCAATTTCACTCCCGGCACATTCATTTTTGATGAAGCGCACTGGCCTCAAAAAGTAAGAATAAGACTTCAGAACAACAGAAGTTTCAATTATGTCGATGAAAATTTCGACTGGGAAACAATCAGAAAATAAAATTTCACTAGTATAATAATTTAACAATTACTCGTTGCTAAGCTCCAACTTCGGTTCGTCAAGATTATATTTTTAAATTTAAACCATCTCCTCAGCCCCCCTTGTAAAGGAGGGGGAAGCAAAGTTTCAAATTAAGACATAATCAAATTTTCATAACTTCAGAAAACTCACATATGAAAAAATTTCTTTTACTTTTTATTTTGCTCACAGCATTTAGCTCTTCATATTCACAACTTCCTTTTTACGAATTCGGATTTAACGTTTACGAAAATAATTTACGCATTGCAGATACAAATTTTTACAAGGTAACGCATAAAGCTTTCAGCAGAGATAAAGGAAAAACCGTTATATTCAAGCAAATAAAACCTTCCAAAGATACTTCTAAAACTTTCGGCTATGATTATCTCTTTGTAAACGGAGGTGCCAGACTGAAAGAATATATAATACAAATAATCATCGAGCGCCTGGAAGACGATATTGCTCAGGATGTTATGTGGATTGAGTTCGATTATCACGGCGCTCCTTTACATTCAATGTTAGGTTTAGATAAAATTGTTTTCACTCCCGGTAAATTTGTATTCACTGACGATACATGGCCGCAAAACAGAAGAGACAGACCAATGGATTACCGTTACTTTCCCTTCATAGAAGAAAAATTTGACTGGGAAAAAGTAAGAACGGAATAGTTCAGATTGAAACAAGTAAGATTGAAATATGCAATAAAAAGCTTCTTCTATTTTTAGTATATTATGAAAAATATAACTCCAAATTTACCTATGAAAAAATTATTCCCCATAATTATCGTTTGTATTGCGCTTACCGGATGTACTAAAAAAGAAGATAAGACTGATACATCAACACAAAAAACCGAGACGCCTAAGACTACAACTCCGCCTACAACTACTACAGATAAAATGGAAACTGCAAACTCTTCAGCTGAAGAGAAAAAGGAATCAAAAGAGTCCGATAAAAAAGATGAACTCAGAGATAAATCAGGAGCTATTAGAGTTAAGTTCCCTGCCGGCGCTACGCAGGTAACTCTTAACGGAAAAATCAACGGCTTCGGTGAACACATCACGTATGTAGTCGAGGCAAAAAAAGGACAAAAGATGTTTGTTAATGTTATGTCTGTTGAAATGAATTCCAATATAAAAATATCTCAGATAATAAGTCCTTCCAATGAAGGAGACGGACCTTTTGGTGAAAAGACCACATACGACCTTACTGAAAACGGTGACTGGAAAATTGTCCTTGGAGAAAACCAGATGGCCGGCGATCCGTGGAAAGGCGAATACCAGCTTCTTATCAGTATTAAATAGCATAAATTATTTTAATTTTTTTAACACAATCTGATTATAAATACAAAATGAAAAAAGTAACTGTATCTGTAATTCTGTTCTGCTTTATCTGTTTATTCAGTTTAAACGGCTGCTCAAAAAAAGAAGAGAAACCTGAATCTATGAACAAACCGCCGGAGACAACTACTCCGCCTGTTACAACTACTCCTGTTCCGACTCAGACTGAGAAAAAGGAAGAACCGAACAATTCAACTGACCAAAAGACAGAAACAAATAAAAAAGAAGAAGCCAAAGAAAAATCAGGTGCGATAAGAGTTAATATTCCTGACGGCTCCACTGAAGTATGGCTTAACGGTACAATAAAAGGAATGAGTGACAAAATAACTTATGTAGTTAATGCTAAAAAAGGCACAGTAATGATTACACGCGTAATGGCTGCCTATCCTGAAAAAGAACCAAACGCAAATATAAGAATAGCTCAAATCATAAGCCCTTCGGGTAAAATTGAAGGTCCATTCGGCGTAAAAGCAAAATTCGGATTCGATGAATCAGGCGATTACCAAATCGTTCTTACAGAAAATGAAAAAACCGGCGGCCCCTGGAAAGGCGAATATAAATTACTTGTCAGCATTCAGTAAATTTTAAAGAACGTAATTATCCCATGCTCCCGTTGAATTAAATTTCACCGGGAGTTTTTTTACTGAAGCACGTCCTTCCTGCCCCTAAACTACAGCAAATTCAATTTAATATTTTAAAAATTTCTATTTCATATTTTTGATGGATTTTTGACGGGTTTATTCTTTGCTTTCCTGCGAACTTTTCTCTTTTGTTTTATTTTTATTTTTTGATGAGTTGACTTAACAAATATTTCACTCTAATTTCTAGTTCGGGCTAATAAAAACAATGTTTTATTTTAAAAATAGTTTTGTTAGTTTAAAGAAAAATCAACCCTAGCATATGAAACTCCTCTTTTTTTCCTTATTATTTTTACTATCAGTTAATTTATTTGCACAGCAAAAACATCCGGATTGCAATCTTAATTTTGAAAAAATAGACAACAAAACAAAATTACCATTGCATTGGATTGACAGATGGAATAAGGAAGGATATACATTAAATGTAGATTCTTCAGTAAAATCTAACGGCAAGTATTCTATACGAATAGAATCTAAGGATAAAAAAAACAAAGAAAGTTTTGGGTGTATTATGCAGCCTATACCTGTCAACTTTAATGGCAGATCAGTTACTCTGAAAGGAAAACTAAAACTGGAAGATATTAAAGAGGGTTCAGCCGGACTGCTTCTAAGAATAGACGGAAAAGATAATATGCTGCAGTTCGATAATATGTTACAAAGAAGAATTTCAGGAACAAGCGACTGGCAGGAGTACTCAACAACTCTGCCTTTAGATGATGCTTCAGCCAAGTATATATATATTGCAGTTATTACTGACGGTGTCGGGAAACTCTGGGCAGATGATTTATCACTTACTATTGACGGAGTTAATATCACAGAAGTCAATACTTTCCCTTTAAGAACTTATAAAGGGGAATCTGATACTTCATTTGATAAAGGCTCGAATGTTAGTATTACTGAAACAAATGAAAGGATAACGGAGAATTTATATCAGCTCGGAAAGATATGGGGATTCCTGAAATACTATCATCCTAAAGTAACAAACGGAGACTATAACTGGGATTACGAACTTTTCAGAGTGATGCCAAAAGTTATTAACGCAGCCGATAACTCCGAACGAAATAAAATTTTCCTTGAGTGGATAAACTCTCTTGGACCAATAACAGAATTTAATAACGTTAGCTTTACTGAGTTACAGGATGTAAAAATATATCCTGACCTTGAATGGATAAGAGATGAAAAGACATTCAGTTCAGACCTCATTGCTAAACTGGAAGAAGTTAAAAATGCAAAGAGAACCGATACGTCATATTACATAAATATGTACGAAGGTGTCGGTAATCCGAAATTTCAAAATGAGAACAGCTATTCTGATATAGCACTTGATGACGGTCACAGGCTAGTTGCGTTATTCCGCTACTGGAACATGGTACAGTATTTTTTCCCTGATAAACATTTAATTGGAGAAGACTGGAATACAGTTCTTAAAGAGTCCATCCCTGAATTCATTAACGGTAAAACAGATTACGATTATCATCTGAATGTTGTTAAGCTGATTGCGAGAATAAAAGATTCGCATGCAATGATTTTGTCATGGGATAAATACATTCAAAATTATTTCGGTGAAAACATGGCTCCGTATAAAATAACTTTTATAGAAGAAAAGCCTATTGTAACAGGCTATATGGAATGGGGAGCAAATAATTTTAAAATGAAAACTGAAGGTTCATTGATATTTGGAGATGAAATATTATCAATTAACGGCAAACCCGTTCAGGATATAATTAAAGAAAAACTTGCTTATACGCCCGGCTCGAACTACTCCGTTCAATTAAGGGACATGGCGTATTCTTTACTGAGAACTAACGACTCAGTATTGGTAATAGAGTATAATCGTGACGGCGCAGCACAAACAGCAAACATAGTTTGTAATAATTATATGTCATTTGATTTTATGAAATCTTATAACGAAGAGAAAAGCAAAAAAATGTGGAAGATTTTAGATAATAATATCGGATACATTTATCCCGGAGTTATGAAAAATGATTCGCTGCCGAATATTATGGATAAGCTTAAAGATACAAAAGGAATTGTAATAGATTTCAGATGTTATCCGAGTGATTTTATGGTTTTCACATTGATGAAATATCTTAACCCGTTGCCTGCTCCGTTTGTAAAGTTTACAATGGGAAATATTCAGTATCCCGGAGTATTCAGCAACGGAGTTACACTAAGTACCGGCGATACAAATGCAAATTACTATAAAGGGAAAATAATAATTCTCGTCAATGAAACGACTCAAAGCAGCGCAGAGTATCATACGATGGCATTCAGAACTGCGCCGAATTCAAAAATTATCGGCAGCACAACTGCAGGAGCAGATGGCAATGTTTCAAATATTACTTTACCGGGCGGAATAAAAACAATGATATCGGGAATAGGAATTTTAACACCCGATGGAAAAGAAACTCAGAGAATTGGAATTGTACCGGACATCGAAATAAAGCAAACAATAAAAGGATTCAGAGAAGGAAGAGACGAATTGCTTGAAAAAGCAATTGAGTTGATAAATAATTAAGAATAAATATTTTTTATAATAAGATTTCCCCCTCCTTTATAAGGAGGGGGATTAAGGGGGCGGTATCAAAATTTATTTTACAAGTATCATCTTTTTTGTTTCAACAAAGTCATTTGTTTCCAATCTATAGTAATAAATTCCGCTTGAAAGATTTGCTCCGTTAAACTCCGTTTCATAACTCCCCGCAGATAAGTTTGCATTTAAAATTTCGCTTACAACTTTACCTGTAATATCGAGGACGTTTATTTTGACGAAAGAATTTTTCGGCAAATCAAATTTTATTTTTGTTATTGGATTAAACGGGTTGGGATAATTATTATATAATTTATACTGCGAAGGAATTCCTTTTGAAATATTTTCCACGCCTGTAGTTCTTACAACAAAGCTCCATTTAGCGGAGAAAACACCAAAGCCGAGCGAATCCTGCGAGCACACTGCCCAGTAATACTGTCCACCGAGATGGAGTGTATCAGGCGGCATTTCATAAAAAGTCGTATCGATACAGCGTCCGTAAATTACATTGGTGAAATTTATATCCGTTGCAACTACAACTGCATATTGTTCCCTTTCAGGAACTGTGTTCCATTTTAAAAGCGGAGTTGATAAGACTCCCGAAGAACCGTTCGCGGGAGATACCAATGCCGGTGGAATAATATTTGATGGAATTACATTGAAGGCACGTACTGAAGAATAGCTGCCGTAGCTGCCGTTCACATGCGCTCTTACCCGCCAGTAATATGACATGTTGGGAACAAGAGGAGTGAGTACAGTTCGAAATGTATCGAGCGTTTCAAGGTCTTCGTCAGTGTGGGAAAAATTAATATCGGAGGAAACCTGGTACTCATACATATCTGCGGACGGAACTTTGCTCCAAACTAATTGCATGTGCGTATATCCCGTAACTCCGTTAGGCGGAGCAAGCAGCACCGGCTGCGCAAAAGATGAAATACATACGAAAGAAAAAAATATTATAAATAATTTTAACATTATTTATTCCAGTTGATTTCTTTTATTCCCGCATCGGACTGGAACTCGCCTATCATTGCCTTCAGCTCTTTCTTATCGAGATTTTTAAATTTGAATGAGATGATATAGTTGCTGTCGTGCCTATCCACATTGCATGACTGGATATCCAGATTATCGTTATGAATAATTTTGTTCACAACTTCTGCTGATTTTGCCTTATCATCAACGGTAAGACGTATTGCTTTCGACTGAAATCTTCTTGAAAATCTTCTTTCAACAGGATGAAGCATCCATAAAATAAAAATTGCGAAGAGAGTTGTAACAAAAGCAGCAAGGTACATTCCTCCGCCTGCCGCTAATCCGATTGCAGCAACAGTCCATAATCCGGATGCAGTCGTGAGTCCCTTAACAATATTTTGTCTGAGAAATAAAATCGTACCGCCGCCGATAAATCCGATGCCGCTGATTACCTGCGCAGCTACACGGGAAGGGTCAAGCGATACATTAGGTGTTCCCAATACATCTGCAAAACCGTAAGTCGAAACAAGCATTGCAAGAGCAGAGCCGATGCATACCATCATGTGAGTGCGAAGTCCGGCAGCCCGTTCTTTCCGTTCGCGTTCGAGTCCCACCGATGCGCCGAGTATAGCAGCAAGCGCAAGGCGGATTAACATTTCCGTCCATGGAAGAGTCATATATTCAGATATTAGTTTGTAAAAAATAAAATACTTAAAAGAAACGAAAGATAAAATTTATTTGAAAAAATGGAAGGATAAATAGAGACGCATTAATTTAATTTCACATATGAACGCAATAAAGCAGAGTTACTTTATATCCTGAATCCCAACCCAAGCAGAAAGTTCATTGTATTGTGGTCTGAGTTATAACCGTCAAAATTGTTGTTCATTCTGTAAGCTGCTTCGAAGTAGAGCATTGCCTCATTGCCGAGAAGATAGTTCACTCCTGCCGAACCTGTGAAGAGAATATTTGTTTCAGTCTCGTTATAATTATCGTAATAGGAATTGTAATAATTATTATAGTAAGTTTTAGGATAATATTTTTTAAATCCGTAATGCGCCCCTGCGCCAAGCTTAACAAACGGCTGGAAATTATTTACGGTTAGACTTTGCGATTGAAATTTGAGAAACGACGAAAATCCGTAAACACGTAATGGAGAGGATGCCGACTCGCCCGGATACATTTTAGATTCATCCAGAGAAAATACGCTCATGTTCATATCTCCGCCGATGAGAAGAAAATTATTTAGAGCATATTCGTATTGCAATCCCACTGCATAGGAGGGATTGTAAATCCTTTTCAAGTCACTGCTGTTCATTGTTGATACTCCGCCATAGATGGAAACAATCTGCCTTGGGTCGAAGTCGTTATTAGCCTTTGCCTGAGAATATATTATCGTGGGGATGAGGAAAATTACGAGAACTACTAAAGCGGTAAGTTTTTTATTCATAAATGATGAGTTTATGTTTGGATTTTTAACGGAGTGGGAAGGAGTTTTGTTCCGAATGCTTTGTTACCCCCTCCTTTTAGAAGGAGGGGGATTAAGGGGGCGGTATCAACTTATACATTCCGAAGCTGGAGCATCGGAAAGAGAGATTTCCACTTTAATTAATTAAGAAAAACATTAGATTTTAGAAAAAAGTATGGCAATAATAAAATATAAGAATCTTACTGAATTAAGTTTTGTAACATGGATGAATAATTACCCACAAACTTGGCATCCTTCCGATATGGAAAGATTTTACATATTTGCAAGAACAGTTGTAAGATACAGAAGCACTCGGTGGGAAAATCCTAATTTTCTTCGAACCAAAATTTTAGCACACACTCCTAATTTTAATTTAGACACATTAGATAGTTTATTAGATTTGTATTATCATTTGATAAGAGTGTTAAAATCTCACTGAATGTTTTCTTCTATTATTACAGATGAAAAAACACCGAAAGATACATACATTGAAATGTCAACTAAGAATAATAAAATAATAACAACTTTAAAACCAATATCAGAACTTTATAAAAATAAAACATGAGCTTTGTAAGTGAAAGAACATTAGAATATTCTATTGTACCAAAGATTAGACAGATGTTAAAGCTAAAGTATAAGAGGGTTATTCCTATTTTTTATTGGGTAAGTAGAGAAGGTAATTTGATTTCTGAAGAAATAAATAAAGATGAAAATTTTAAAGTATTAGCAGTTTATCTCAGAAGACCTAAAATTCAAAGTGGTGGAATATTTTTCAAAGTTAATCAATCTATTATAGATTTATATCCTCAATTCAATAAATTTGAAATTCCAGTTATTTGTGTTTTACCATTAGCATCAAATATAACTGAATTAGACAATCAAAATTTAGAATTTCATAGTATAGATTTAAAAAATTTTACAAAAGAAATTGTTATTTCTTTTGCCTGTAACTTTCAGGATAAATTAATCCTACAACCTTTAAGAGAACAAGAGTGTTCTTTTTTATCAAGTCCCGAACTATATAGTT
>JAFDZP010000008.1 GCA_018266835.1 Bacteroidota bacterium
GAAGTTTTTCATAGGGAGTATACTTTGGAGTGTTGAATACCGGATGAACGATAGGTGGAGTCACATCTTCTTCGTTTAATTCTATTCCAGCGCTATCGAAATCGAAGTTGGTTCCGTCCTGGCCGCCGTCTTCGTATTCTTCTGATAAGCGATTTTCACTTTCATATGCTAAGTCAAGCGCATCAGCTTCATTTTCAGCGTATATATAACATGACATTTTTCCGTATTGGATACAGTCGTAGGGGACTGTTACGAGGTATTTATTCATAGTGAGTTTGGTTTTCTTTCTATGAATATTATACCAGGAAAAACTCAAATTTAGCCATTTTCGGACGTTATATCCAAACAAATATGTTATAAAATCCTAAAATCCAATTCACAATTTTCAACGTAGTTTACTTTTAATCTAATTAATTAATTTAAAAACCCGAAAAGGGCAGAAATATGAAGAAAAATTTTATTGTTTCATTTTCCTTGCTTATGCTTTTTATAGCCAATATCAGTTTTGGCGCGCATGCAAATTTTACCGCTTCACTTAACGGAAGCCAGGAAGTTCCTGCGCTCGTAAATGGCGCATCCGGAACAGCAATTCTTACCTACACAAACGCTAATGGATTGAATTTTTTAATATCGGTTAACGGATTAAGCGGCACAATTACAGGCGCGCATTTTCATTATGGAAGCGTCGGTGTAGCCGGACCGGTAGTAAAAGATTTAACATCTTTAGTTAATGGAAATAATATTCAGGGTTCATGGAAGTCTACCGACTCTCAGCCATTGAACGATAGTTTGGTCAATGCTCTTCTTACGGGAAAAATTTATGTTAATGTTCATACTACTGCAAATCCGGGCGGTGAAATAAGAGGAGCAGTCAGGCTCTCTGCCGGAACTCACTTAATGGCTCGTTTAGATGGATTGCAGGAAGTTCCATCAGTTACAACAAATGCAAAAGGTTACTGCGCAGTTACACTTATTAGTGTTGGCGGCGCTGGTTTAGTTTACAATATTTCGCTTAATGGTTTAAGCGGAGCAATTACTGGCGCGCATTTTCACTATGGTGGTATTGGAGTAGCGGGACCGGTAATAAAAGATTTGACAGCTGATATAGTGGGAAACAATATTACAGGAACATGGAGAACAACCGGCACAGGCGCTTTAGTTGATTCATTAATTATTGCTTTACTTAATGGTGGACTTTATGTGAATGTTCATACGGCTGCAAATCCAGGAGGTGAAATAAGAGGACAGATTATGCCTGCTTCAGGTTTTGGACTTACAGCTAATGCAAACGGTACTCAGGAAGTTCCGTCTGTAGTTACTAATGCAAAAGGAACGGGTTCATTTACTTTATCAGATTACGGACTTATTTTTAATTTCACTGCTGAAGGTTTAAGTGGAGCAATTACAGGCGCTCATTTTCATAATGCGGCTACCGGAGTGGCTGGTCCGGTTGTGAGAGATTTAACGGCAAATATTGTAAATGGTAATACTATAGTTGGTGTTTGGAAAAGCAATGATTCGCAGCCATTATCAGCAGCTTTATTAAAAGAATTAATTTTAGGAAATATTTATATAAATCTACATACAGCATTAAATCCTGGCGGAGAAATAAGAGGTCAGGTAACTCTAAAAACAGGCACAGGTATCACAGCTAATTTAAATGGTTTGCAGGAAGTCCCTTCAGTAACAACTAATGCAAGAGGAACTGCTACATTACAGACAGTTGCAACAGGATTAGAATATAATATATCAGTTGCAGGTTTAAGTGGTGCAATTACAGGAGCACATTTTCATTATGGTAATGTTAAAGAAAGCGGTCCTGTAGTAAAAGACATTACTGCAACATTTACGAACGGAACTGCTACAGGTATCTGGACTACTTCTGAAGGTACACCTTTTAATGATTCATTAAGAGCAGCCTTGGTTGCGGGAAAGATATATTTAAATGTTCACACCTCTGCAAATCCGGGTGGTGAAATAAGGGGTCAAGTACTTTTATCTTCTGGCGCAGGACTTTTTTGCTCACTTGAAGGAACACAGGAAGTTCCCGTTATTACTACAACTGCAAAAGGCACAGGTGCATATACTTTAACAAGAGCAGGACTCGGCTTTAATATTACGGTTAACGGATTAAGCGGAGCAATTACATCTGCACATTTTCATTACGGAGACCAAGGTGTTGCAGGTCCTGTTGTACGGGATATTGGTACAAGTATTAATGGAAATACTATAGTCGGCTATTGGAGAACATCAAATGATCCTTCACCATTGAATGATACGCTGATATCAGCTTTACTTAATGGAAAAATCTATGTTAATGTTCATACTTCTGCAAATCCTGGCGGTGAAATAAGAGGACAAGTTCTAGTAAGAGAAGGGATAGGTTTTAATTCCAATATAAATGGTACTCAGGAAGTTCCACCTGTTTCAACAACTGCTAAAGGAACCGGTTCTTATACTTTAAATGACGGTGGACTTATATATACAATGACATTAAACGGATTATCAGGCGCAGCTACAGGAGCACACTTCCATAATGCTGCAACAGGTGTCAGCGGTCCTGTTGTAAGGGATATTTTAAGCAGTTTTGTAAATAATACGGGGACTGGCGTCTGGAAAAGAACAGATGCATCAGCCTTAACAAATACACTTATAGCTGAGATAGTTGCTAACAATGTTTATGCAAACGTACATACAGTTGCAAATCCGGGTGGAGAAATAAGAGGTCAGGTATTAACCGGAAGTGTCGCGATTACCGGAATTCAGCAGATAGGTACTGTGATTGCAGATAAGTTTTCATTATATCAAAACTATCCTAATCCTTTTAATCCATCGACTGAAATAAGATTTGATTTACCAAAATCAGGTTTTGTTACGTTGAAAATATTTGATATGACCGGAAGAGAAGTTTCTCAATTGTTAAATCAAAATATTAATGCTGGAAGCTTTAAGGTTAATTTTAATGCTGCAGGTCTTTCAAGCGGCGCTTATTATTACAAACTTCAAAGTGATGGATTTGTTGAAAGTAAAAAAATGATGTTAGTAAAATAAGATTTGTTAGTTCTAATAATGAATACATAAAGCCTGATGGAGCAATCTATCGGGCTTTTTTATAATATAATAACTACTGATTTTTTAAAAAAGAAGTATTTTCTATAAATAAAAATATGAAAAAAAGTATTGTAATTTTTTTCTTTCTGTTGACAAATTTTACATTGGCGCAATCGGGCTGGTTTAGTTTAACAAATTCTTCCCCTGCAGATTTATTTGATATTTACTTCGTCAATTCAACCACGGGTATTGTGGCCGGTGGAACACTTACTTATGGGTTAATCCTTCGCACTACAAATTCCGGTGTAAGTTGGGATTCCATTGATGTTCCGGCGAATGGCAATATGTTTAGAGATTTAGAATTTACAGATGCAAATACTGGATATGCTGTCGGCAATGGAGGAGTTATAATTAAAACTACAAATGCGGGAGCTAACTGGACAGCATTGGTTAGTGGAACAACTCAAAACTTGCGGTGTATTTCCTTTTATCCTTCCGGCACAGGTGCGACGGGAATGGCATCAGGATTTAACGGGACAATATTGAAAACAGTAAATGCCGGAGCAAACTGGACAGTTTTAAACACAGGTCTGACAACAGAAACTTTATACTCAATCCAATATGTTGACGGAAATATTGCCTATGCCGTGGGCGGTACTCAATCAAACGTGCATACGATAATTAAGACAACTAACGGTGGAACGAACTGGCTTCCTCAAAGCGCCGGTTTGAATAATCTTTTGAGAGGAGTATTTTTTCAAGATGTAAATACAGGTTACGCAGTAGGGGATAATGGAAATATTATTAAGACTACTAATGGCGGTTCTAACTGGCAAATACTTGCCGGCGGGGTAACGAATTCACTCTTAAGAGATATTTATTTTGTAAATTCAGCGACGGGATACATTGCAGCAGGATTCGCAAAGATTTATAAAACTACTAATTCAGGTGTAAACTGGATTCAGCAAAATACAACTGCAACACAGGATTTGCAAAGTGTTTACTTTCAAAACTCTTCAACAGGGTACATTGTCGGTAATAAAGGTGTAATATTAAAAACCGTTAATGGGGGAGTAGGAGTAAGAAAAGTATCAAGTGAAGTTCCTCAATCATTTTCATTAAATCAAAACTATCCAAATCCTTTCAATCCTACGACAGAAATAACATTTAATATATCTCAAGCCGGATTTGTTTTGTTAAAAATATTTGATTTAAAAGGAAAAGAAATATCTAACCTTATAAATGAAAAAATAATTCCGGGAAGTTATTCAATGAATTTTAATGCTTCAGGTTTATCAAGCGGAGTATATTACTACAGATTAACTGTGAATGAATATAGCGAAACTAAAAAAATGGTTTTGATAAAATAATTTTTATAAAAAAAGCCCTTGGCATTTCTACCAAGGGCTATAAAAAATTCCAATCAATTAATAACTATTACTTCCATAAATCGTCACCAGAATAATTTAAGAGCTAACAACAATTATTGTTTTTCTGAATAGGCGGGCATTTTTCCGTACCATAGGAACAAAACACACAGCAATCGCCTTGCAAGGGCTTTAATAAAGATTTACATTTTTTGCATTCATAGAAATATTGGCACGCATCCGTTGGCATGGTTTCAATTTTTTCACTACCGCAGTGCGGACAAGTAATTATTGATTGTAGATTGATATCGCTTTGCATTCTCTAAATTATTTACCGTTTGAACAATCTTCGTTGCTTTCAATATTGCACTTTTTTGGTCCGGTCATATCTCCGCAACAGCCTTCTGCTGAATATCCTGCTTCACCTTCAACAGGAGCGACACCCATATTAATTGCATTTTTCAATGAGCTTAACTGTGCATCGTTCAATATTAATTTTGCTTTAGACATTATGTCGTCAACAATTTTTTGCTGACATTCGTTTGTAATGGATTCAGACTGTTTATTAATCATTGAAACATCCATTGTAGTAAAAGCTGTATTAATAATTTCCGCAATGTCGTCATGAAGCTTTTCTCCCACTTCTTTGCTTAAAGATGTTTTAGCATTCACTCTGTCAACGAGTCTTTGCGCGATTTCTTTAGATTCTATTCCGCTTAACTTGTCAACATCGTTTTTCCTTAGCCAATTCTTTTTAATATCAAAATCTTTTGTGAGTTCATCAAATTCTTTCCCGGCGATTTCTTCGGCTTCAATCTTTTGGTCTTTGAAAATAGTCTGCATTATTTTTTTGCGCTCTTCGGGAGTAACGTTTTCTTTCCAGACTATTCCGATAATTGTCCCCGTATTGTTGAGCCATGCTTCGGCTACACTTGTATTTTTTTCAAATTCTTGCAGTATTGGTTTTGATTTAATACCGCACCCTATACTCGGGGCTGCACTGCATACCAAGGGTACTTTATAAAAGGAATATGAATTTTTGTTTTTAGAATCTTTAGCTTTCCCATAATTGAGAGAAACAAATACACCCGCCGAAGATACTACTAATAAAAGACAGATTATGATTGTTTTCATTTTTGCAATTATTTTATTTTTTAAAATTTTTTAAAATAATACAACGTGAAATATTTGCATTGTTGGGACAAATAACTAATAAAGTTTCAAGTTTATTTTTAATTTTTGTATCACTTTTTATTTGTCGCTCTAAAAACTTTATCTTTTCTTTAATTGCTTTATTGACGTTCTTGCAATCCTGATGATTGAATAAAAATTTTATCTCTTTTAAAGTAAAACTATTCTTCTTTGCCTCAACAATAAATTTTAACGTACTCACATATTCATCATTAAATTCACGATAGCCTGATTCAGAAGTTTTAGGTTTGGTTATCAGTTTTATTGATTCATAATATCTTATCGTTTCAACTGAAACTCCAGTTTTCTTGGAAAGCTCACCAATCTTCATATACAAATATAAGCATTAAAGTATACTATAGAGTCAAGCAAAATTTGATTATTTTTTTGATATGTATTTTTGCCCATATAAAAGACAATTATCTGTATAAATCGTTTGCTGAATATACAGGATTCGCGAAGTGTTTAGATTGAATGCTTTAATTTCGTTTAAAACTACAGAATAAAAAATTTTGCATTGAGCCAAAAGGTGTAATATGGTCTTCTGTTAAGCATCGTATTTTTTTAAATCCATTTTTAAGTTCCCGAGTTAAAGTATTTTCGCTGTATTGCTTGATGTTAAGTCCGCTGCATTTTTCAGGGCCGTCTTCTGAAAATGTTCCTACTATCAAATATCCCAATACAGCTTTTCTCAGTGTTGTTAAATATTTTACAACCTGACTTTGTTTTGTTAAAAAATGAAATGTTGCTCTGTCGTGCCATACATCGTAAACCATGTTAGGTTTGAACTCCGTAATATCGCTGACTATCCAGTTTACTTTTTTAGAATTCGCTCCTAATCTCTGTTTTGCTTTTTCAAGTGCTTCTGACGAAATATCCAAAACTGTAATGTTTTCAAATCCCTCAGCGAGTAAAAAATCTACAAACTTACTATTCCCTCCACCGATGTCTATTATTTTAGCATCTTTCTTTAACCTGAAAGAATGCATAAAATCCAAAGAAGTTTTTGGAACTTCTTGTGTCCAGCTTACTTCATTGGGATTTTTAGTTTTATATATTCTATCCCAGTATTTTTTCTCTTTCTGCATTTACTTTTATTTTCGACGAACAAATTTTACTTTTGTATATAAGGCAAAATCCTTACCGGGCTCTGCTATTTCAAAGGTCTCTTCAAATTCATTCTCGTTGATTAGTTGATATGATTCTCTTGCTCTGAATCCCACAGGTAAATTTTCTATTGACTCTGTAACAAAGGAAATTGTTTTCCCATCCGTCGATATACTTTCAAGAACATACTCGTTAACAAACCCCTCCGTATGAAACTGACGAAGCACAAAAGCTTTTCTGGGTTTATCATAACTAAAGTATCCTACATCTTCATGAACTTCTCCCTGAGCATTTTCATTTTTAGGAGGGTACGTCGATTTATTGTGGACTTCAATAAACCTTTTGTTAAAAATCAATTGATAATTTCTCTCGTATTTTCCTTTACCCGGTTCACCTTCACCATCCCCAACCCATTCTCCAATGAACGATTTAAAAGGCATCCATAGGCTGTCTCGCTTTGTGTTCTGTGAAAAAAGAATTGCGGGCATAAATAAAATAAATAATAATAATAGAAAAGATTTCTTCATTACACATTGTTTTAATTTAGGAAAGAATGTTTTTGTGCAGGGACGATATTACAATTTAAAATAATATAATTAAAAAATATACAGAACATGATATTCCTTCATGATAAAGATGCCCCTTCAAAATTATCTCCCGAAACTAATGATTTCAGCAGAAAAATTTCCCCTTGAATTGCCAAATAGGAATTTATATGTTTAATTTATACAATCGCCAAAAACATTATTAGATATAGACTATTACATATAGCAGTCCTTATAAGTCTTTTTGCATTTTCATTTAACTTAGTCGTTAAATGCGATGGGAAGGGTATTATAAATATTGAATGCAATTCAGATGACTGTAATAAATCTAAAGACACAAATGAAGATTGCAGTCATTGTTTAGTTGTTAATAATACCATTCATATTACTCCAACACCGATAATTTTCAACAACCAGTCTGTAATATTTTATTCTTCAAATTCAGATAACTACTGCTTCCAAAGTTTTAATTCTCTTTTCCGCCCTCCACAAGCTTAATTTATTTTATAAATAAAAATCTAACCTGACAGGATTTTGAGTTTCAAAGTCCCGTTGTTTTATTATTTAAAATAAATTATGATTGACAAACTAATCGCTTTCTCAATAAAGCAAAAAATAGTTATAGGGTTTTTAGTTCTGCTCTTAATAATATTCGGAGTAAGTTCTGCAATTAATTTACCAATTGATGCAGTCCCCGATATTACAAATAATCAAATTCAAATCATCACTGCAAGCCCGACTCTTTCTGCGACTGAAATAGAACGCTTCATCACTTACCCGATAGAAATATCATTGTCGAATACTCCCAAATTAGTTGAGCTTCGTTCAATTTCTAAATTAGGAGTATCAGTTGTAACAGCAGTTTTTGAAGATAACGTTGATATATATTTTGCAAGAAATTTAATTTTTCAAAAGCTTAAAGAAGCCGAAGAGAATATTCCGCAGGGACTCGGAGCACCGGAGATGGCACCAATAAGCACAGGGCTTGGGGAGATATATCAGTATGTTGTAAGACCTGAAAAGAAAGGTGATACAACTTTCTCCGATATGGAGCTACGAACTATTCAGGATTGGATAGTTAAAAGGCAGTTGCTCGGAACAGAAGGTGTTGCAGAGGTAAATAGCTTCGGTGGATATGAAAAACAATATCAGATATTGGTGAATGCAGATGCTCTACGTTCTTATAATATTTCCATGAGAGAAGTATTTGAAGCTGTTAATAAAAATAACTCCAATGTAGGAGGCTCATTTATTGAACACAACTCTGAACAGTATGCAATAAGAGGAATTGGAATCATAGAAAATAAAGATGATATAAAAAATATCGTAATAAAAAGTGAGCATGGTATTCCTGTGTATTTAAATCAGATAGCCGAAGTTGAAGAAGCAGGAGGAATAAGATACGGAGCAGTTACACAAGACGGCAAAGGCGAAGTTGTCGCAGGAATTGTTATGATGCTTAAGGGTGCAAACTCACGGGAAGTTGCAAATACTGTTCATAAAAAAATTGAAGAAATAAAAACTACATTACCTAAAGGTGTTACTGTAGATGAATTCTATAACAGAGAAGATTTAGTTGATAGAGCGATTGCAACTGTAGAAAAAAATTTAGTTGAAGGTGCAATCATAGTAATATTTGTATTGGTGTTATTGCTTGGAAATTTACGGGCAGGATTTATTGTCGCTTCTGTAATTCCGTTATCGATGCTCTTTTCACTTATAATGATGAACCTCTTCGGTGTTTCAGGAAATTTAATGTCGTTAGGAGCAATTGATTTCGGTTTAATCGTTGATGGAGCTGTTATCATTGTAGAGAGTATTATCGTGGCAATATCACATTCAATTCATAAACATAAAAGACCTCTGCATAAAGATGAAATGCAGGATACAATTTTCAAGTCCACTACAGGTATAATAAAATCTGCAATATTCGGGATATTAATTATTATAGTTGTTTACCTGCCGATATTTGCTTTAGGGGGCATTGAAGGAAAAATGTTTAAGCCAATGGCGTTTACGGTTGGGTTTGCCTTAATCGGTGCTCTGCTATTATCGCTTACTTACGTCCCGATGATGAGTGATTTGATTTTAAAAAGAAATATGAAAGAGAAAGAAACGATTGCTGATAAAATAATTAACTTTATCAAAAGTTTCTATCTCCCTTCTTTAAAGTTTGCTCTTAAAAGAAAAACATTAATTATAATATCTGCTGTGATTGCTTTAGTGTTCAGCGTGATATTGTTTTTAAGATTAGGAGGAGAGTTCATTCCAAAACTTGATGAAGGAGATATAGCATATCAAATTGCAAGGCTTCCCGGAGTATCTTTGAAAGAGTCAAAAAGAATAGGCACGATATGCGAGCAGATATTAGTTTCAAAATTCCCTGAAGTAAAAACAGTGGTAACTAAAACAGGAGCCGCTGAAATTGCAACTGACCCTATGGGTGTAGAATTCAGTGATGTGTTGGTGATGTTAAAACCAAAAAGCGAATGGAGAAAAAATATAAACAAAGAAGAGCTTGTTGAAATGATGCAGAAAGAATTGTCGGTAGTCCCAGGGATAGGTCTGTCGTTCACTCAACCTATCGAGCTAAGGTTTAATGAATTGATTTCAGGAGCAAAGGGAGATATTGCTGTGAAAATATTCGGTGAAGATTTATCGGAGCTATCAAAGGTTGGAAGTGATGCAGCAAAAATTATTTCGGGTATTAAAGGTGCTGAAGATGTGTCTGTTCAGCAGCTGGAAGGATTACCGCAACTGCAAATAAAAATTAAAAGAGATAAGATCGCAAGATATGGAATTAATATAAGCGATGTGAATGAAATAATAGAAACAGGCTTAGCGGGAAAGTCAGCAGGAGTTGTATTCGAAGGAGATAAGAAATTTGATTTAGTAATAAAGTATGAACAAGGTTACAGAAAAGATATGGAGCAGATAAAAAATATTCTTGTTAATTCATCGAACGGAATGAAGATTCCTATGAATGAATTAGCCGATATTAGCATTGACGAGGGACCCGCAGAGATTACAAGAGATAACGGAAAAAGAAGAATTATAGCTCAGTGTAATGTAAGAGGAAGAGACATTGAAAGCTTTGTAAATGAACTTCAGGTTAAGATAAAAGATAACTTGAAAATGCCTCCCGGATATTCACTGGAGTATGGCGGACAATTCAAAAATTTAGAAAGTGCCAAGCAAAGACTGTATGTTGCAGTTCCTGTTTCACTATTTTTTATTTTCGCTTTGTTGTTTGTAACTTTTAATTCGGTAAAACAAGGCTTGCTTGTCTTCAGCGGAATTCCGTTTGCAATTGTCGGAGGTATTTTTGCCTTAGTGCTAAGAGATATTCCCTTCAGCATTTCAGCAGGAGTAGGTTTCATAGCTCTCTTTGGTGTTGCAGTGTTAAACGGAATAGTAATGATAGCACATTTTAATAAACTTGAGAAAGAAGGTGTGAAAGATGTTCACGAGAGAATTATTTTGGGGACTTCAGCAAGGCTACGACCAATTTTAATGACTGCACTTGTGGCATCGCTTGGTTTTATCCCTATGGCAATTTCTACCGGAGCAGGAGCAGAAGTTCAAAAACCTCTCGCAACAGTTGTAATAGGGGGACTGATTTCTTCTACTCTTTTAACTCTGATAGTTCTTCCACTATTGTATTCAATATTTAATAAGAAAAGTAATTTTAAAATGAGCACTCATATAAAGGCAACTATTTTTCTTTTCTTTATGATAGTTCCATCTGTTGCGTTTTCTCAAAATGGTAATGACCTTGATAGTTATATTGAGAGAGGAATAAAAGGTAACAGTGAAATACAGGCATTTCGCTTGAACGTTGAAAGGGAAGAGGCAGCTTTAAAAAAATCTGTGAACATTCCTAAGCCTCAATTGTTTTTAGAATACGAAGGAGTAAAAGGTGGTCTTGAAAATTTTGAAAGCAGAAAGATTGGCATTTCACAGGAACTGGAATTTCCTTCGGTTTATTTTATGCGTTCTGATGTTCAATCAGTCCAAATAGAAATTGCGAAAGCAGAACTTCAAAATAAAATAAATACAGTTAGCGCAGAAATTAAACAATTGTATTATTCCGTTATCCGTAATAGTGCGTTGAGGGATCTTGCTAAAGATAATATAAAAATCAGTGATGATTTTTTAAAAGTAGCGGAGAGAAAACTTGAAGTTGGTATTGTTACCTCTCTCGATGTATTAAATGCAAAAGTTAATAAGACGAGAGCAGAAAATGATTTGAAAAATATTGAAAATGATTTAAAAAAATCTTTAATAGAATTTCGATTGCGATTAAATGCCGATGAATCCGAATTAAAAATTGCCGTTGATACAACAACACATTTCTATAACGTTCAACTTGAGGAAATGTTAAACAGTGCTATGAAAAACAATCCTGAAATCCTTTTAAGCAAATTAAAACAAGAAAAATCTGAAAATAAAATTTCTTTAGCAAAGTCTTTACTCTTGCCGAATATTTCCCTGAAATATTACAACCAAAAATTAGGAACAGAGAACGGCTACTATGGCTTTGAAGTTGGATTAGGCATTCCTGTTTGGTTCTTTCTCGAGAATTCAGGAGAGATAAACGAGGCAAAGATTGAAAAGAAAATTACTCAGACAGAAGAATATTTTACTGTTAGACGAATTCAAGCAGATGTCAAAACTGCATTTGAAGATTTTCTTAATTCAAAACGGCAATCAGAGTTCGTAAGTAAACAGGTGCTCGATGAAGCCAGATTAATTGTCGATGCAACTAAACGCAGTTATGAACAAGGCACAGCAAACTATTCAGAGTTCCTACAAGCCCTGAAAACCTTTATGGAGGTTCAGGCAACATATACCAATAACTGGTATAACTTCAAAATTTCAATAATAAATTTAGAAAAGCTTACAGGGAGAGTTTTAAAATGAAACATATAAAAATCGTAATATTAATTTTATCACTTAACATATTTATATCCTGCGGGAAAAAACAGGAAATAACAGAAGAAAAGAAAGAAGAGCATCATCACGAAGAAGAAAATAAAACGGAGGTATCACTTTCAAAAGAACAGATTAAATTAATGGGGATAGAAGTTTCAACTATAACAGATATGAATATTTCGGGTTATATAAAAGTTACTGGTGAAGTGAAGATAAATCAGGAACAAGAATCTAAAGTAGGCGGGATAATAAGCGGACGAATAAAATCAGTTAATGTTAAAGAGGGTTCAAATGTTAGGGCAGGACAGGTTCTTGCCACTATTGAAAACATTGACCTTGTAAGTATTCAGACAGATTACATATCGGCTAAAAATGAAGTAGAGTATACTAAGCAGGAATTGGACAGGCAAAAAAGAATAAGCGATATTACCTCTAAAAAAACGATTGCAGAGCTTGAAGCAAATTATAAACGGGCAGTAACGAATATGAGGTCGCTTGAACAAAGATTATCAAGTTATAAGATTAATAAAAACCGTTTTGATAATCTTGCTGAAGATACAACTGTAAATGTTCAAAGGTTCTATTCTATTGTTTCGCCAATCTCAGGGAATGTTGTGTCGAAGATGATTACCATAGGACAGTTTGTTGAGCCATCTACAGAAATGTTTCACGTTGTAAATACTTCTACTGTGTATGTAGATTTAAATATTTTTGAAAAGGATTTATCAAGAATATCAAAAGGTCAAAAAGTAAAAATTGAAACATCTACCTATGGAGATGAGGTATTTGAAGGCAACATTGCAAACATTAATTCAATATTTGATGATGCAAGCCGAACAGTGAAAGTAAGAGTATTAATTAAGAATAAGGATAACAAGCTCCTCCCGAATATGTTCGTAACAGCTAAAATATTAATTGAGGAAAATAATGTAAAAGCAGTTTCGAAATCTTCTTTAATAGAAGAAGGAGAGTCGAAATATATTTTTGTGAGAACCAATGAAAAGAGTGAGCATGAACATAAAGAGGATGAGCATAAAGATGGCAAGAACAAAGAAGAAGAGCATAAGAGTGAGGACAATATAGTTTTCAAAAAAATAAATGTAAGAACCGGTGTGGAAGATGATAAGNNAATATTCCCCATTGATAATATCGATGAAGATAACGAAGTTGTTACAGTGGGAGCATTTTATCTGCGCTCCGAAATGAAAAAAGATGAATTAGGTGAACACGACCACTAATTATAAATTTTAAAGAAATGAAAGACAATAAATTAAAATTCCTAATATTTTCTGTAATTTTAGTTTCAGCATTTGAAGTGTTGTCGTTAACCAACATCACGCTCAACAAATATATTGCAATTCCATTCTTTGCAATTGTGTCAATTGCAATCGGGCATGAAACTTTGAAAAAAGGAATTGTAAATCTTTTCAAACTTAACTTTAAAAGTATAAATACCCTGATGACAATTGCTGTCATCGGGGCATTTTACTTGGGAGAATATCCTGAAGGTGCAATAGTTATTGTTCTCTTTACTTTGGGCGAGCATTTGGAAAGAATTGGAGTTGTTAAAAGTAAATCTGCAATACAGTCTCTGCTTGATAACTCACCCAAGACTGCGTTGATAAAAGGTAATATTGATAATACTCCTATTGATGAAATTAAAATCACCGACATTTTAGTAATCAAACCCGGAGATTTAATTCCTTTAGACGGAATAGTAACAGAGGGCAATTCTTCGGTTGATGAAGCAACTATCACTGGTGAGCCAATACCAATAGATAAACATAAGGACAGCAAAGTTTTTGCAGGAACTTTAAATAAGCAGGGCTACTTAGAAATAAAAGTTTTAAAGGAAGCAAAAGATTCTACATTGGCTAAAATTGTTGAACTGACATTTAACGCTACAAAGACAAAAGCCCAGACACAAAAATTTATTGAAAAATTTTCACGATACTATGTTCCGTTCATAATATTTTCTACTCTGTTAATTATCACTGTCCCTGTTTTATTTTTTAATGGACTATTCGATGAATGGTTACTGAAAGGATTAACACTGTTAGTTATTTCATGTCCTTGTGCACTCGTAATCTCTACTCCTGTTTCAATTTATTCTGCCGTAGGGAATGCCTCTAAGAAGGGCATCTTAATAAAAGGCGGAAAATATTTGGAAGCCATAGGAGAAATTAAGGCAATTGCTTTCGATAAAACAAGAACGCTTACTTATGGCAGACCTGAAATAAGCGATATTATCCCATATGGGAAAAATTCCCGTGAAGATGTTTTGGCTTGTGCTTCAGGCTTTGAAAAATTTTCAGAACATCCGATAGCTCAAAGCATTGTTGCAGAAGCTCGCGAAGAAAATGTTTCAATTCATAAAGTAGATAATTTTATTTCTGTGCCGGGTAAAGGTGTTAAAGGCAACTGCACTGTATGCTATGATTCGCACCATTGTATAGGGAGTCTTCAGTTTGTTACAGAAGAACACGAAGTAAAAGAAGAAATTGTGAGAGAGGTAGAGGCGTTTCAAAAGCAAGGAAAGACTACAATTGTAATAAGTGGGAATAAAGATGTTGAAGGTATTATTGCTCTGAGTGATAAAATTAAACCTGAAAGTAAAAAGGTAATTGAAGAGATAAAAGAATTAAGCATCAAGACTATCATGCTGACAGGTGACCATAGCTCTCCTGCAAAATTTGTTGCCGAGATACTTTCTATTTATGATGTAAGAAGCAGTTTATTAC